>DATJSH010000105.1:0-42975 GCA_035504235.1 Allostellaceae bacterium
GTAGGAACCGACCCCACTGGCGCACCCCGGCCAATGTGCCCGCGCGTGACCACGTCGATGGCAGGTCTCCTGGCTCGCGGGTCGTTGCCTTGCGCCGCCTTCCCAGAAGCCCGAGGGTTTCCAGTGGCTTGGATGGCGCGCGGCTCACCGCTTACAGTTGCGGGGGCAGCCGCAGCATTGGGCCCATCCTCTTGCGAAGACTGCGCCCTCACTGCGTTCCCTTTTGATCCCCGAAGGGAACCATCGCGAAAATTGTGGGCGCGTTGCTCAACCAACGTCAAGACGCATCTTCCCCAGTGTCTTGCGCATGGCCGCATTCCGCGCCCGCGCCCCGAGCTTAAGTAATTGTTTACGGGGCGAATTAAGAATGTTCCGCATCGGGTGTTTGTTGAGGCATCGCGCCCGATGTGCGGAGGCGTACGTTGCAACAGTTAACGATGCTGGTTACCGCCGAGGGGAAATGGGTGCTCCCCGAGAGCGATGAATTTCACGCCGCCCTGGGCGACCCCGAGCCCGATTACGATGCGGTCGGGTTTGCCGTCCGCAATCTCGGCTTTGTGAAGTTCCAGGTGCTCGACCGGCTGGTCACCGAGATCGAGCTGTGCCCGCGCAATGTCGAGCTGCGCGCGTTGCTCGCGGTCGAGACGCTGCTGTGCGAGGCCGGCACCAACCTCTTCCGCATCCGCTATCTCGCTGACGAATGGCAGTCCGAGATTTCCGCTTCGGCCAAGCACACTTTGGCGCGTCTGCGTGAGCTGTGCGCCCCGGTCTACGAGCCGACGCAGACCGAGCGGTTCCGTGTCCAGGAGCGCGACTTCGCGTCCATCTTCCGCGGTGAGGAACACTCGCTGCGGGCCATGGCCCAGAAGTGGCGGGTATCGTTCGGCAATTTCGATCCGAACGTGCTGAACGTGGCGATGCAGAACCAGCTGCTGTCGCGCATGATGATCATCGGCGTCAAACCGCGCGACAAGGAGCCGGAGTGGCGTTTTATCGGCGACGAGCAGCGCTGGCTCGACAGCTCGTACCGGTTCTCCGGCGTCGGCCAGAAGGTCGGCGAGATGCCCGACAAGGAATATGGCGGCTGGGTGCGCGAGTTCTATAAGGCGGTCGCCGATTCCGATCAGCCGCGCTTCGACACCGTCACGGCGGAAATCCAGTACAATGCCGACACCGGCAAGCCGCGCCGGCTGGTCCGCTACGACCGGTTGCTGTTGCCGTGGAAGACGCCGTCGGACGAGCTGTTCGTGACGTCCTGCGTAAAGCTGAGCGACGCGAACTCGTCATCGGCCCCGGCAACCTCGGCCTCGAAAAGCCTGCGCTCCAAGTAGCCGGCGAGGTCTTCGTACACATCCGCGATCGACGTGTAGACGACCGCGACCTCGCCCCACGCCGAGCCGGGAAAGACGACGCTGCGGCTGAGGTTCTTCTGCCCGTAGCTGTTGGCGAGCCCCTTGGCCACATTGTTGAGCCCGATAAAGCCGACGGCCCAATCGAGCGGCCAGTGCGAGCTCGCATAGGCCTTGCCGATGCGCGGCATCAGGTGCGACAGGTGCTTGCCGCGGACATCGGGCCGCACCCATGACGCGCCGGAGCACGCGCAGATGCCGGTGATCATCGCGGCCGCCTCCGCCGTGACGATGCACGGTTGACCCGTATCCCGGCCGTACCAGGCGGTGCACATCCGGTCGGCCATCGTCGTGCCGGTCCAATCGTGGATGCGCGATGCCCAGGTGACGACGATTTCGCCGCGGTCGTTTTCGCCGGCGACCCAGAACGCGTTGCTTTCGTCGAGATCGGAGAACTCGGGATTGTAGGCGTCCGGCACCGGCAGCCAGTTGCCGGCGGCGACCTGTTGCCGGTTGAGGTCGATCAGCGCGTCGAAATCGGTGCGGATGCGCAGCGTCAGCCCCATGTCGCGCAGCGCCCGGTCACCGGCCACCATGAAGCGGGCCAGGAGCGGCGCCGGGCCGTGCCTCACCGTCAAGGCGTCGAGCAGACGCGGGTGGTGGCTTTGCGGAGCCAGCTGGGGAAGGGGTTGCGCCATGAATTCCTCCGGGGAAAAGAGGAGCCTGCATCCGACAACTACGCGTTCGCCGGCGAGTCCTTTGGGGAACCGACTCGCGATGGCGAAATCTTTAATAAAAACTAAACCGCATTCTAGCGATGTCAATCTCTCGCTGGGTTTGGCGCGCGGTTTAACCAACAATGCCGCCGGCCCACAACACGACATAGACGACGACCGCGACAAACGCCGCGCCATAAACCGCGATGGCCGCGATCCGCGCCTGACGGCGCCAGCGCATCCCCGGCGCCACCGAGCAAAGGAACAGCGCGGTCGCCGCCAGCACCAGCGCCGAAATCATCTGGTTTCGGTTCATGCCCGCTTTTACGTCATTGCCGGGCGCGGAGCGCCATCAAGATTCACCCCAGAGGCACGGAGGCACAGAGGTTTCCGAGCGCGCGGCATCGCTGCGCTTCTGTGCCTTTGTGGTGATCGATGCGGCCTTCGCCGCGCCTCGGCCGTCTTCGCGTCCCCCTTTGCGTCCTTTGCGGTAAAGCGTTTTCTTTCGCTATCATCACCGGACGCAGTGTTGGGGGATCGGATGGCGACCAAGGCCGAATGGACTAGGGACACCCTGAAGCAGGCAGTGTGCGAGGCGATCGACCGCGCCGGCAACGAGATCATCGCCATCGGCGAGGAAATCCTCCACCACCCCGAGACCGGTTTCAACGAATTGAAGACCGCCGCGCTCGTCGCCGAGCACATGCGCGGGCTCAACCTCAGCCCGGAAACCGGGCTCGCGCTCACCGGCGTCAAGGGCCGTCTCAAGGCCAAGTCGGGCGGCCCGCGCGTCGCCATCGTCTCCGAGCTCGATTCCTTGCGCACCTCGGACCATCCGCTCGCCGACCCGCACACCGGCGCGGCGCACTCCTGCGGCCACAACGCGCAGATCGCCGGCATGCTCGGCGCCGCGATCGGCCTCTCCGCCATCGGCGCCGCCGACCACCTCGGCGGCGAGGTGGTGTTCTTCTCGGTCCCGGCCGAGGAGTTCATCGATGTCGAGGAGCGGCTCGGCCGCAAGCAAAAGGGCGAGCTCGAATTTCTTCTCGGCAAACCCGAGCTGCTCGCGCGCGGCCATTGGGACGATATCGACATGGCGATGATGATCCATGCCGGCTCGCACGATCAGATGACCAAGCGCTCGTTCATCGCCGATTCCTCGAACGGAGCGCTGGTCAAGCAGATCAGGTTCATGGGCCGTGCCAGCCACGCCGGCGGCGCGCCGCAGCTGGGCATCAACGCGCTTTCCGCGGCGCAGATCGCCCTCAACGCGATCCATTGCCAGCGCGAGACCTTTTACGACCGCGACACGATCCGCATCCACCCGATCATCACCAAGGGCGGCGACGCGGTCAGCGTCATCCCCGCCGAGGTGACGATGGAGACCTTTGTCCGCGGCGGCAGCCTCGACGCCATCACCGACGCCAACATGAAGGTCGATCGCTGCCTGCGCGCGGGCGCGATGGCGATGGGCGCCGAGGTCGAGATATCGACCATCCCCGGCTACCTGCCGCAGCGCAACGACCGCCGCTACGGCGAGCTTTTCGGCGCCAATGTTGAAAGCCTCTTCGGCCCCGGCCAGTTCGACATTGGCGGCCACCGCACCGGCTCGACCGACATGGGCGACATCGCCCATCTGATGCCGGTGATCCACCCCTATGTCGCCTCGGCCAAGGGCAAGACCCACGGCGCCGACTTTCACATCCACGAGCCGCAGCACGCCTATCTCACCCCCGCCAAGCTCCTGGCGATGACCGCGATCGACCTGCTCTACGACGAGGCCGCCCAGGCCCGCGAAATCATCGGCGAGTTCAAGCCGGCGATGTCAAAAGCCGACTACCTCACCTTCGCCCGCGGCCTCTTCAAGAAAGAGCGCTACAGCCCCGCCGCCGCAACTTGATTCCCTCTCCCGCAATGCGGGAGAGGGTGGTCATCGCGCAAGCGATGACCGGGTGAGGGTAACCCCGGCCCCAGCCTCAACCCACGTTCGGGCCCGGCGGCCTTCCCTTGTAGTGCCGCCGCATCGTCAGCACCGCCAGAAAGCACCCGGAGGCGACATTTGCCGCGATCACCATGCTCGCGCTGGCAAATTGCGACCCGCTGAGCGCGTACCCTGCGTAGAGCAGCACAAACATCCCGGCGAGCAGCCCGGCAAGCGCGAACAGCGCGGCGCGCCGGTGCTGCGGCGGCGCGGCGAAATGCCCGGCGATGATCGCGATCATCGCCCCGAGCGAATATGAGAACAGCATGTGGCTCAGCGCAAAGCACAGCCCGGCGACAATCATGTAGACCGCGATCACCGCCAGCACCGCGGCGGCCCACCGCAACAGCACCTTGGGCGCCACCAGCGCGCGGACATACGCCCCCGCCACCCCGCACAGCGGCGGCATCCCGGCGACCGCATAGTCGCCCAGAAACCACGGCAGGCCGATGTCATGTCCCGATACTTCCGGCAGCGCCCTGCCGAGATGGCTGTACAACACAAACAAGGGCAGGAGCAGCGCCGACAACGCGCCGTGCAGCAGCTTCCGGCTCGGCGCGACTTGCGCCGCGACATACCCGGAGACCGCGCCGGGAACGAGCAACAGGACCGCCAAGATCCAGATCACCGAATTGTCGGAGACTGGCGCCGGCGTCCCGCCCGCTTGGGCGATCGCCACGACCGCGCCGATAAACACCGCGATCGCCAGCGTCACCAAGGTCGCCGCGATATACGCCGCAACCCCGATCCCAACCGCCTTGATCGAGACGTCTCGCACGTCCTGGCTCCGCTCCGCCGCACGCCGCGGTTGCGCGGTACTCTCTGCCGCAAGCCATAAGTTTGCGTTAAACTCGCTCCATGCTGTTGTTTGGGACCGCGCTCGACCTGCTCGACGACGAATCCGGCCATCGTCGCGTCCGAATTGGTGATATCCAGAGGATGGCCATCCCTCCATGCCGGAGCCGTTCAAGAAACGAGCGGTGGAACAAGACCGTAGTAGGTTGAGACCTCAAATGCAGAATTCGAAGGGTAAACTATGCCGTTCAAGGACATAAGCCCCCTACAGCACGACGCATTCGTGTCATCGCTGAGAGCTGGTCACTACAATTTGCTCCTTGGTGCTGGCGCAAGCGTTGACGCGTCGAACAACTTTGGCCTGTTACCGGCCGGAGCGGCGTTTAAAGACACCTTATGTGCGTTGAAAAACGTTAGTGTTAACTACTCATTGCAACGGGTGTACGAATTACTAACGCCACCCGAAATAGACAAGTATGTCACGGCAAGATTTAAGGATGCGGTTCCTGGTGATACCACCAAGCTCATATCATCTTTCATATGGAAAAGAATTTTCACGTGGAATCTTGATGACGTCTTAGAAAATACATACAATGGGGGCTCAAGACAAAAATTGGTTCCTTTGCATTTCGCAGATGCTTTCGTCGAAGCTGATAATCTCGCAGACCTTCCCCTTATTTATCTTCATGGGAGCGTGAGGCAAGCTGATAAAGGCTACGTATTTTCGCGCAATGAGTACGTCAATCAGATTCGAAATGTCAGCCACTGGATGGTGTTTCTGACTCAAATTATGCACACTCAGCCTTTGATCATTTCTGGCGCGTCCTTAGATGAAATTGATCTTGATTATTACCTTTCATTTCGGACCCCTACAGCGTCACGAGATGAGGGAGGGCCTTCTATTTTAGTTGAGGTGGCAGATGACGCGATAACCCAGAATATGTGTAAAAGTCATAATTTGATTCAGTTCATTGGATATTCGAACGACTTTTTTTCATACTGTAAGAAGCTGCTACCGAACGCTCCGACGCCATTTGATCTCCTGGCTTCTGATACCAGAAACTTAATCCCGGCCGGGGTATCAGCAAGAGCGGCGTTGGCTTTCCAGGCGGACTTCGAATTAGTCCCTGCCACTGGTGAAAGGACGCAAGCACCGTCTCGTTTCCAGTACGGCTATGCGCCGAGCTGGCACGACCTGGCTTCAGATCGCGACATTTCGAGGACCAGTGCGACGGGAATCGTGGTCGAAGCCGAACGGCGTGTGAAGGATTCCGCGAATATTGTTAAAATCATTTTAGTCTCCGCCAGCACAGGTAAAGGCAAGACTACGCTTCTGCGGCGCGTCGGTTTTGAGTTATCAAAAAGAGGTATTCGAACGCTTCTTTGTACAGCTTTAAATCGATTTGATAGAGCCGATGGAGACATAATAGACCTAATGGATGGACCGGTAGTTCTGATCGTCGATAATTTTGCCGACCAAGCTGCAGCTATTTTTGATTTAATTGATCGAGTTGAAAAGAAAGAGGTACTAGTTATCGGGACTGAACGATCATATCGAATGAAGCATATATTGACGCTATTAGGGACGGGTGAAGCGGCTATATATCACGACCTTCCGCTAACGTACACAGAAGCGGTGAGGCTAGTCCAAAATTATTTAAGTCTTGGCTTTTTGGGGGACAGACGATCCCTGCGAGATCGGCAGGCGTTTGCAAGGCGGCTCACGAATGATCCTATTGCCATCGCCTGCTGTCGTATCATGAACGATTTTCGTCCTCTCGATGCAATTGTCCGCGAGTTAATAAAGGAAACGAATGAACACGCTTTAGATCGATATCTAATGGCAAGTCTTGCGCATGAGTGTCTATCAACGGGCGTTCGTTTTGAAGTATTAGCTAGTTCGATCGATCGAACCGGTTTGAAGGAGCAGTTCGAAGCCGATAATCCGCTGCCATTGGCCTATCTCGATCGATCGAGAACTTTCATCATTCCGGAGAACACAACCCTTGGCGAGCGAGTGCTTGACGATGTATCGCGGAATGACCGAAAGAGATTATTAAAGATTTTCGCGGCACTCGCCAATGGAATCGCATCGAGGGTCAATCGAGGAACAATTATCAAGGGTACACCTGAGGCGCGTATGTCGCGAAGGTTGTTTGATTACGATGACGTGGTTGGCCCTCTTCTTGGTTCCGATGCGGATGAATTTTACGATTTGACTAGGGAATCGTGGCGTTGGAACTCCAGATACTGGGAACAAGTCGCGCTGCTGAACTTGGCTCATTTCTACGATGGAGAGGGAACTAACGCCGCGGCGGGCTTTTTGGATCACGCAGTTCAACATGCTCGACACGCCGTGACAATCGAGCGGCACCCGTTTCCATTGTCCACGTTGGGCAAGGTACTTATGACCCAAATGGTTCAACCGGGACAGCCACTTGCGTCTCTCTATGAAGAGGCGTTCACCGACCTGCAAACGGCGATTGAAATAGAACGGAAGTGGTCACGGAGCGCCGTGCAACCATATGCTTCACTCTTTAGCGGAACCATGCGATATCTCGAAAATAAAGGAACTTTATCAGAGAAGCAGCGCGCGTCTCTTAAATCAAACCTAATTGATGTCGACGCGAGGTTTCCGATGAACGACGAAATCCATACATTGGCCAGCGAGGTCTCGCGTCGACTATGATTAAATCGCGTGTTCCGCGTTTTGACAGTTCGCGGCGGTCACCGAGCCGTCACTAAAATTGCCATAATCGCATTGTAATCTCCGCAACGAATGCCGAGCTTGATGGAAAGCGCGGCTTTGTCGTCTGTGGAGGACTACGTGATCGATTACGGCGATGAGTGGTGGCCGGCGGCGGAAACAGGAGGGGCGGCGCCTCCTGTTATTTCGGACGAAAACAGGAGGGTATCAGGAGGCTCGCCTCCTGATAATTCGGGCGCGTTCGTTCCGGGGGCGCGCGACGAGGCGGGGCGGTTTCGGCCGGGCGTCTCGGCCAACCCGGCGAGGCAGTTTCAGCCCGGTCAATCGGGCAACCCCGCCGGTCGGCCGAAAGGCTCCTGCCGCGCCGGGGCGCGCATCGCGCTGGCGATGGCCGATGCCGCCGCGCCGGAGATGATGCAAACCGCGATCGAGGGGGGCCGGGGCGGCGACGGGATTTCCGCGCGCTTTGTGCTCGCGCGCACCGTGGGCCTCCGGCGCGGCCAGCCGGTCGAGGTCGATCTGCCGGTGGTCGCCGAGGCGGCCGATCTCGGCCGCGCGGTTGCCGCGCTCACCGCGGCGGTCGCCGCCGGCAGTCTCACCCCGGAAGAGGCGCTGCACCTGGCGCAAATGCTGCGCCACGTCCCCGCCGTTCTCGCCGCCGTCCCGCCGCCGCTCGCGCCCGAGGAAGACCACCGCGCGGTGCTGATCGCCGAGCTCGACCGCCTCGCCGCGGCGCGGCAGCGGCGGCCGAAGGAGGTGCGCCGGGCCGAGCTGCTGGCCCAGTTGGCGGCGATCGACGCCGAGGATGCGGCGGGGGCGGCCGAGCCCGCCGCGCCCGGCGGGCTAGAACCGGCCGTAGCCGAAGACCAGGAACAGCACCAGCACGATCAGCAGCAACCCGCCGATTCCGACCCCGCCGCCATAGCCGTAACGCGAATAGCCGTAGCCGCCGCCGCCGAACAACAGGATCAGCAACACGATGAGGATGATGAGGCCCATGGTTCGTCTCCCTTTTGCTTTCGCGCCGCTGAGGGGCGCGTCTTTGGGACTAACCCTTGAGGTGAATTGCCCGTTCCCTTGAGTACGCACTGGGCGGGTATGCGTTGCTCACATTCCGCTGACGAGGGTGTAGACGAGATAGGCGAAAAGCGCCCCGCCGAGCAGCAGGAGGAGCCCCACCATGGTGAAGTCGACGCGCTCGCCGGGACCACGGCGCACCTCGGAGGCGTCGATGTCCTGCGCGGTCTTGCGGAAACGCAGCACGGCGAGGCCGATCATCGCGATGCCGACGAGGATCAGCACCAGCCCCGCGACGTCCCCGACATACTGGCGCCCGGCGAGCACCAGCCTGGTTCCGGCCTGGGCGCCGGCGAGACGCAGGAACAAATCGAACTTCGCGACGACAAAGCCGAACGCCATGATCGCGATGCCCGTGCGCACCCAGGCGAGAAAGGTCCGCTCGTTCGCGGCGTGATCGCTGTAGCGTTCGATCATGGTCGTCGAGCGCGCTCCCAAAACCGCGCGTTTCCCGGCGAAGCGTATATAATCGCCCGGCCCGAAGCCAGTTTGCGTCCGAAACCAGTTTCAAGGGTGAGCGCGATGCCCGATGCGATCGTAACCGCTCCCGGCGTGGCCGCCGCGCCGGCGCGGCCCAAGATCACCGGCCCCTCCGCCTGGGTCGGCGCCGAGATGAAGAGCCGCGAGGCGGAGTGGACCTATCGCTTCTCGGCCTCCGACATCGCCGAGATCGAGGCGGCGACGAAGGCGGTGCGGTCGCGTGGCCTCGACCTCGCGGCGATCACCCGCGCCGATTTCCCGCTGCCGAGCCTGGGGCCGGTGCTCGACCGGCTGCGCCGCGATGTCGTCGAGGGGCGCGGCTTTGTGCTGCTGCGCGGGCTGCCGGTCGAGGGTCGCCCGGTCGCGGAGAGCGCCACCGCCTATTGGGGGCTCGGCAGCTATTTCGGCAGCGCCCGCTCGCAAAACCACAAGGGGCATCTGCTCGGCCACGTCTACGATCTCGGCGTCGGCTTGAGCGAAAAGAACCCGCTCCTGCGCAGCTACCAGACCGCGGAACGCCAGCGCTTCCACATCGACCGCGCCGACCTCGTCGCGCTTCTATGCCTCAAGCGCGCAAAGTCGGGCGGCGAGTCGGCGATCGTCAGCTCGATGACCCTGCACAATGTCATCGCCGAGCGGCGCCCCGACCTCTTGGAGCGCCTCTACCAGCCCTTCCCGACGGATCGCCGCGGCGAGGTGCCGGCGGGCAAGGGCCCGTTCTACGAGGCGCCGGTCTTCAATGCCCATGCCGGGGCCAACGGCGAGCGCTGCGTGTCGGTGCTTTATTCGCGGTTGCATATCGGCTCGTCGCAGCGCTTCCCCGAGGCGCGCCGCCTAAGTCCTGAGGATTACGAAGCGCTCGACCTGTTCGGCGAGTTGGCGGGGGACCCGGAATTGCGCCTCGACATGATTTTCATGCCGGGCGACATTCAGATTCTGCACAACCATACGATTCTGCATGCCCGCGCCGGCTATGAGGATTGGCCCGAGATCGAGCGCAAGCGGCATCTGCTGCGGCTATGGCTCTGCCCGCCCGACGCGCGGCCGCTGCCGCCGCCTTTCGCCGAGGTTTATGGCGAGCTGACGATCGGCGATCGCGGCGGGATCATCTGCCCGGACACGAAGCTTCATGCACCGCTGGCGCCGGAGTGACCGCTATGGGTTATCGCCGACTGAGTAACAGCATGGCCGGCCGCCGGCTCATCGCGATGTGGCCGGGCGCCGGGGTCGAGGGGCCGGGGCAGGTGAAAACCGCGTGCGGCACCCACGAATAGTAATGGTCGGTCTGGCACTCGGTCTGGCACGCCTCGACGCTCACACGGCAGCTCTGATGCATTTGCGTCTGGTCGAGCGGTGGCACTTTGGGGCCTTGATTGGTGAGACACTGGCACAATCCGCCCGCGCCGGTAGCGTCGGGCGTCACCGATGCGCTCGATGCCGGCTGCTCGGGTGTCGCGGCCGGCGGCGCCTCGGGTTGGGCGCTGGTCGTCGGCGAGGCGACCGGACCGCCTGGTGGGGTGACGAGATGCGGCTGCGCGATCGCGGGGTTCTGCGTGCCGGGCGGCATTGTCGAGGCGCTCGGCGATTGCGCGAAAGCCGGCTGCAGGGTCAGCGCCAGCGCCGCCGACATGACGAAAGTGACCATCGGACGCATGCACCAAACCTTCCCGCGAAATCCCCACCCGAGAATGCCATCTTACGCTCTGCAAGGCTTGTTGCGAGATGAAACATGCGGTTTCAGCCGCTTTTCCTGCCGGGTGCGGCTGTGCAATGCGCCGGCGTGCTATAAAGGGCCTGGATGACGCCAAAGGGCGTGTTGACGCCGGAGTTGTCGGATGCTGAAAGCGCTGAGCGAAGATCAGATCGCTGCCTACCATCGTCAAGGTTATCTCGCGCCGGTCCCGGTGATGAGCGAGGCCGACGCGCGTGCCCTGCGCGGTACGCTCGAGGCGATCGAAGCCGGCATGGGAGGGCCGTTGCGCGGCGACATCCGCCACAAGGCGCATCTCTTGTTTCCGTTTCTTGCCGATCTGATCCGCCACCCGGCGATCCTCGACGCGATCGAGGATATCCTCGGCCCCGACATATTGTGCTGGAACACTAACTTCTTCATCAAGGAGGCCGAGACGCCTTCCTTTGTCTCGTGGCATCAGGATTCGACCTATTGGGGGCTGTCGTCGCCCGATGTCTGCACCGCGTGGATCGCGCTGACCCCGAGCAATCTCGATAACGGGGCCATGGCGGTGATCCCCGAGAGTCACACCCACGATCAGATCCCGCATCGCGACACATTCGACCGTCACAACCTCCTGACCCGCGGGCAGGAGATCGCGGTCGAGGTCGACGAGCGTGCGGCGGTGTCATTGGTACTGCGGCCGGGCGAGATGTCGCTGCACCATGTGCGGTTGGTGCACGGGTCGCCGCCGAACCTTTCGCTCGACCGGCGCATCGGCTTCGCGATCCGCTACATCCCGACCTCGATCTATCAGGTTGAAGGAACCGACAGTGCGACGCTAGTGCGCGGTGAGGATCGTTACGGCCATTTCGAGCTTGAACCCCGCCCCGAGCGCGACATGCAAGACGAGATGCTGGCGCTCCATAAGCGCCTCACCGAACGCGCCGCGCAAATCCTCTACCGCGGCACCGGCGTCGACAATTTCAACGATCCTCGCGCAGTGCGGGGATGAATTCGAGCGGGGCAGCGTCGATTGGAGACCGAACGCTATAGTAAAATAATTATATTACCGATGACCTGAAAATCAACATAGCCACTATTTGACGCCACGGTTTCTATACTCAACATTTAATAATCCTCTAGGCTGCGACAAAGACATCGGTCAAGGAACCGGCCCCGATAATACCTGTTCTGGCTTTATCGGCGACTGATGATGCCACGACCAACGTCGCGTTATTTTGTTCGCCGCAGCAGAACGGGAGAAGTGCACATGGCTAGTTATGTGGAAACAGCCGGAATGGCGACCGACACTGAGCCGGTCGGTCTGCTTACTGAAGGCGCTGCGGGTATTGCGGCAATTGTGCTTTCAATTATCGCGCTCGCCGGTGTTTCATCCTCCGCATTGGCCTCGATCGCGGCCATCGTGATCGGCGTTGGCTTGATGGTCCAAGGCTTTAACACCGCGGCCGAGAATTTGCGGCTGCCGCCGGTGGGCGGCGTGGCCGAATTCGGCGGTGAGGTGATGGTCGACTTCCTGGGTGGCGGCGCCGGCATCGTGCTCGGCGTGTTGGGGTTGATCGGGCTTAGCCCGGCCTATCTTCTGGCGGCGGCTCTGATCGTGTTCGGCGGCGCCTTGCTGCTGAGCGGTGCGCTGTCGCTGCGCACGCGTGTGGCTGCCATGGGGCCGACCGGGCAGATGATCGCCATGTCGGGTTCCGCGGCGACCGGCGGTGTCGAGCTCCTGATGGGTACGGCTGCGGTCGTCCTCGGCATCCTGGCGCTTGTAGCGGGCGGACCTCACGCCGCGATACTGCTGCTGGTCGGCTATATCGTCGTCGGTGCGGCGATGCTGATCGTCAGCGCGACGTTCGGCGCCGCCTTGATGCGCGTCTTCGCACAGGGGACCGTAACGGCGGAATAACTCCCTACTGCGGAACCAGCATCCTCGCATCGAAAGAAAGGCTCGCGCTTAGCGCGAGCCTTTCGTCTTGCCCGTCAGCGGATTACAACGTCGGCCGACAACGGAGTTGACCGATGAAAACGTATATCGGTGGCCGCAGTCTGGCCGGCGCACAAGTCACGGTGGACAGCGAGCCGCTCAACCCGCGCTTCGATTTAAAGCGTCTGTCACCGACCGGGTTCGAGTGGACCTACGAAGGCAATGGCCCGGCCCAGTTGGCGCTGGCGCTGCTCGCCGACCATCTCGGCGACGACGGTAAAGCGCTCCGGCTCTACGAGCCGTTTATGCGCACCGTCGTCGCCGATCTCGACAATTCCTGGGAGCTGACCTCCGCCGATATCGACGCAGCGCTCGCCGGATTGGGTTAGGCCGGCACCTTGACGCGCTTCTTGGCGGCGAGGAATTTCTTGTTCATCGCGATCCGGTCCGCGTCGGAGAAATTGTCCTGTACGTCGGACCAGATATTGTTTTCCTCCTCTTCGACATGGTGCTCGACCAGTTCCTTCAGCACTTTGGCGCCGGCCGAGAATTCCGGTGACATCGGCTCCTTCATCTTGCCGAGCTGAAGGAGCATCTTGTCGCCGAGGGCGTGTTCCATATAGCCCTCTTCGCCGTGCGTCTTTTGCTCCTTGCCACGCAGCGCCGAGACTGCGTCGTAAACCACCTTTTCCTCGGCGCGCAGATGCGGCACCAGCGCGTTCTTGATCGACACCAGCAATTTCCGGCGCTCAGCGGCGCTGGTGCTCTCGACCATCCGCTCCAGCATCTCCGCGACATCGCGGTGCTCCTGCTTCAGCGTATCGAGAATATCCGCGTCGGCATCCTCCGGCTGCGTCCCCGCCATCGTCTTCTTCAACGTATCCATGACACTCATGACCAACTCTCCAAATTAACGTCTTCCTAGAACGCGAGTCGCCGAGCCGGGTTCCGCCATGCGCGGCGAGCGGGTTTTCGCGGCGGCGATCCCGGCTTATATTTGAAGCCAAATCGCGCTTCCGGGAGGAGTCCGCCCGATGATGACCCCGCGCCAAGAAGCTTTCCGCGCCGATTACCGTGCGCGCATCTCCCCGTGGTACTCCGGCCTCGCGCATGTGGTGCTGATTGCCTTTATCGGTATTCTGACGATCTGGTATGCCGCGATCCATGTCCACAACCCGACTTGGGCGGAATGGCTGGTGGTGCCGGCCGTCTTCCTCGGCTGCAACATCTTCGAGTGGGCGCTGCACCGGTTCCTACTGCACCGCCCGGTGCCGGGGTTCATGGGCATCTACAAGCGGCATACCCTGGCGCACCACCAGTTCTTCACCGATCACCAAGTCAGCTTCGACGACGCGCGCGATTTTCGCATCACCTTCTTCCCGCCTTATGCGTTCACCACCTTCATCTGCATGTCGGCTCTGGGCGGTTATGTGCTGAGCCTTATGTGGTCGGCGAATGCCGGGTGGCTCGTGGTGTGCACCACTGCCGGCGTCTACCTCAATTACGAGTTCTTCCATTGGGGTTGCCACGTGAAGGACGATCGCATCGTCCGCCACGTGCCCTTTATGAACACGATCCGCCGCCATCACATCGCCCATCACAACCAGGCGATCATGATGGGCACGAACATGAACCTGACCTATCCAATCGCCGATTGGCTGTTCGGCACTAGCGACCTCGACCGCGGCCTGCTGGGCCATATCTTCAACGGCTACGACAATCGGTTTGTGAAGCGGAACCTCAAGAAGGCGCGCGGCACCGCCGCCGATTCCCGGCTCGGCCCGACCGCGCAAAAGGCGGCCTGACCAATGGCCCCCAGCCTGCCGGAGCAGCATCTCAAGCGCTCGATGCCGTCGCTGATCGGCGGCATCTTTTCGGGCCTCGTGATCTTTGTGCTGTGGCTGCTGCTGTTCGGCACCGGCAGCATCGGGATGATCGTGCTCGGCCTTGTGATCGCCGCTGCCATCGGCACCTGGATCAGGCTCGCCGACCTTTAAACTGTTACTTCCTCAAAGGTTCACACCATGAAAATCACCACGATCCGCACTGGCATCGTCAACCTGCCGGCGCATGAGCCGCTGGCCGATGCCGCCGCAAATCCCGAGGGCAAGCGGCCGATCGTCTGGGTGCGCGTCGGTACCGACAGCGGTGCCGAGGGGATCGGCGTCGCCTATTTTGGCGGCGCGCTGACCGGCACCTTGCGCCATGCGATCGATGAATTGAGCGCGCTGCTCGTCGGTGACGACCCGCAGCTCACCGAGGCAATCCACGCCAAGCTGAAGAACGTGGCCGGCGGCTCGGCCGGGCCGGGCGGCATCTACCATTTGGCGCTGTCGGCGCTCGACATCGCGATCTGGGACATCAAGGCCAAGGCGCTCGACCTGCCGCTGTGGCGGCTCTTGGGCGCCGGACGCGACAAGGTGCCGACCTATGCTTCCGGCGCGCTGATGCGCGAATTGTCGCTCGACCGCGTCGTCAAGGCCGCCGCCACCTTGAAGGACAAGGGCTGGAAGGAGATGAAGACCCAGCTCGCGCTCCCTGGCACCACGACGCCGGCGATCGAGGTCGAACGCATGGTCAAGATACGCGAGGCGATCGGCCCCGACATCAAGCTGATGTGCGACATCAACCAGCGCTGGCGTCCCGAACAGGCGGTCGATATCGGCAAGCGAGTGGAGGATGCCGGGGTTGGCCTCTTCTGGCTCGAGGATGTGACCACGGCCGACGATTATCGCGGCCTGGCGCGGGTGTCCGACGCGCTGTCGACCCCGGTCGCCGGCGGCGAGTATGTCTGGGGCATCGTGCCGTTCCGCCACATGATGGAGGCGCGCTCGGTCGATGTGCCCATGGTTGACCTTGTCCGGGTCGGCGGCATCACCCAGTGGCTCAAGGTCGCCGGCATGGCCGAGGCATTCAACCTGCCGGTGGTCAGCCACCTGATCCCGGAGGTGCACGTGCACCTGATCGCCGCCGCGCCGAACGGCCTCACGGTCGAATACATGCCCTGGCTCGGCATGATGTTCAAGGAAGTCCCGGTGCAGCAGGATGGCATGCTGGCAATGCCGACAAAGCCCGGCCTCGGCCTCGAATTCGACGAGGCAACGCTTGAGAGGTACAAGGCGTGAGCGGGATTGCTGGTTTGCGTCTTCGAGGCTCGCTGCGCGAGCACCTCAGGATGAGGAAGGTTGTAGGATGCCATCAAGAAAATCCCTCATGCTGAGAAGTGGGCCTAGCCCGCGTCTCGAAGCACGCATTGTCGTTCTTGCGGCGCTCCTGCTCCTTGCCGGCTGCCACGGTAGCACGCTCGACGCGATCTATCCCGGCACGCTGGGCCATGACCAGCCGCCCGCCGTCAATCTGCCGCCGCAGGACGCCGGAATGGGGATCACCGTGCAGCAGGAGCAGCAGCAACAGCAGCACTAGGAACCCGGTCCCATGAAAATCGCCTCGTTGCAGACCGATATCGTGCTGCTGCCCAATGATGAGCCACTCGCCGGCTTCTCCGAGAACCCCAACGCCAAGAACCCGATCGTCACCTTGCGGCTGCGCACCGATGATGGGATCGAGGGGCTGGGCGTCTGCTATTTCGGCGGTGCGATCACCAAGACGCTGCGCCACGCGGTCGACGAGCTGGGTGCGCTGATCGTCGGCGACGACCCGCTCAGCCTCGAAGGCATCGCCGCCAAGCTGCGCGCCGCTGCCGGTTCGGCCGGCCCGGCCGGCATCCTGACGATGGCGATGTCGGCGATCGATGTCGCGCTGTGGGACATCAAGGGCAAGGCGCTCAACCTGCCGCTGTGGAAGCTCTTGGGCGGCGGGCGCGACAGGATCGCGACCTATGCGAGCGGGGCGCTGCGGCGCGGGCTCAAGCTCGACGAGGCAGTGATCGCGGCCGGAAGGCTGCGCGAGAAGGGACATCGCCAGACCAAAATGCAGCTCGGCTTGCCGGGCGCCACCAGCCCCCAGCGCGAGGTCGAGCAGGCCAAGCTGATCCGCGAGGCTTGCGGGCCCGACATGGATCTAATGTGCGACATCAACCAGCGCTGGCGGCCCGAACAGGCGATCGACATCGGGCGGCGGGTCGAGGATGCCGGGGTCGGCCTGTTCTGGCTCGAAGACGTCACGACGCATGACGATTATGCCGGCCTGGCGCGCGTCGCCGATGCATTGTCGACGCCGGTCGCCGGCGGCGAGTACCTTTACGGCATCGTGCCGTTCCGCCACATGCTGGAGGCGCGCTCGGTCGACATCGTGATGATCGACCAGGTGCGCTCGGGCGGTATCACCCCATGGCTCAAGATCGCGGGCATGGCCGAGGCGTTCAACCTGCCGGTCGTCAGCCACGGTGTGCCGGAAATCCACGTGCATCTGGTGGGCGCGGTGCCGAACGGGCTGACTGTCGAATACATGCCGCGCCTCTTCCATTTGTGGGAGTCGGTGCCGGAGTCCAGGGATGGCTTCCTCGACATGCCGGCCGCGCCCGGCCTCGGCCTCAAATTCGACGAGAGCGCGTTCGCCAAGTATCGCGCCGAGTAGGTCGGTGCGTCTTACCCTTGCCCGCCTCGCGTCGGCGGCGCCGTCGCGATCCCCCCTCTCCCGCGGTACGGGAGAGGGAAGGGGCTCACGCTACTAGACGTGGGAAGGGTGAGGGCTGGTTGTTGTTGTACGCCTCGACGACTGAGCTGGTCTGGCTACTCCTTGCGGTGATCGCCGCGGGCGTGGGTACCGGGCTGCTCGCAGGTGTGTTTGGCATTGGCGGCGGCGCGGTGATCGTGCCGGTGCTGTTCGAGCTGTTCCGGCTGTTTGGCGTGCCAGACACCGTGCGCATGCAGCTTTGCGTCGGGACTTCGCTGGCGATCATCATCCCGACCGCATGGCGCTCGTACCGGGCGCATCAGGCGCGTGCGCTTGTGATGACGGAAGTGCTGCGCATTTGGACTTGGCCTGTCGTTGTCGGTGTGCTCCTCGGCGCGGCGATCGCGGCAGTGGCGCCCGCCGCCATCTTCAAGATTGCGTTTGTCGTCATCGGCGGGATGATTGCCGGCAAGCTGTTGTTCGGCCGTGACTCCTGGCGTTTCGCCGACGATCTGCCCGGCCGTCCGGCGCTGATGGGCTACGGCTTTGCGATCGGTCTCGGTTCGTCGCTGATGGGGATCAGCGGCGGCTCGCTGGTAACGATGGTGCTGACGCTTTACGGCACGCCGATCCACATCGCGGTTGCGACCGCGGCCGGGATCGGCGTGCCGATCTCGATCGCCGGCGCGCTCGGCTTTGTCTTCGCGGGGTTGCCCCATCAGGCGATGATGCCGCCCCTGTCGCTGGGGTTTGTGTCGCTGATCGGGGTTGTCGCGATCGCGCCGATCTCGAGCTGGGTCGCGCCCTTGGGCGCGCGGCTCGCGCACGCGCTGCCCAAGCGCTGGCTCGAGATTTCCTTCGGCTCCTTCGTGCTGCTGGCGGCGGCGCGGTTCCTCGCGAGCCTTATCTGAACATCCGCCCTTCCGGCGGGAGGCCCATCAGCATCTGGCCGACCGTCTCGAAATGGATGGGGCGGCCCTGGCCCTGCTGGGTGCCGGCATGGATGTCGCGCATCCGGCGTTCCAGCGGGTTGTTCTCGAAAATCGCCCCGGCGCCGGCGGCATGATAGACCGTCGCCACCACGTCTCGCGCCTGGTGGATCGCCCAGGTCGATGCGAGGCGCAGCTGCGGGTGATGATCGGGGCTGATCTTGCCGGTGCGCTGCGCATCGTCCCACATCTCCGAGATGACCCCGCGCAGATAGGCGCGCGCCGAGCGCAGCTTGGCCTCGGATTGCGAGACCTGGCTCTGGATGACGTTGTTGGAACGCAGCGTGCCCTTGGCGCCGCGCGGCACCTTGTCCCGCGCGATCTCGATAAACGCGTCGTAGGCGCCGCGCGCGATGCCGAGCGAGACATGGCTGAAGCTCATCGCGTAGATCATGCCGCTGGTGAACTGGTAGAGAGGGCCTTTCTCGCGGCGCTCCGCGTCGTTGTCGCGGATCGCGGTGCGCGCCTCCGGCACGAAATGGTCCTTCAGTTCGTAGCTATCGCTGCCGGTGCCGCGCAGGCCCAGCACCTGCCAGTTGTCGATAATCGTCGCCTCGGATTTCGGCACGATCATCGTGCGGGTGATTTGCCGGCCGTTGGCGCCCATGCGCGGGCTGCCGTCGGCCTCGAGGACAGGACAGTGCGCGCCGATCCAGCTCGCGTGCCGGCTGCCGGTCGCAAAGCCCCAGCGGCCGGTCGCGCGATAGCCGCCCTCGGTGGCGACGCACTTGCCGGCGCCGGGCAGCTCCGGCCCCCAAGCGAGGATGCCGCGCGGCCCGCCGAAGATTTCGACCGCCATCTCGCGCGAGAGATAGGGCGCGGTCATCGAGCAGCCCGAGTTCTGGCCGAGGCACCAGGCCGGGCTGCCGTCGCCCTGTGCGAGGATTTCGAGGACGGCGGTGTAGGTCAGCGGGTCGAGCTCGGCGCCGCCGATCGATTTCGGCAGCAGCATCTTGAAGATTCCGCGCTCGATCATCGCGTTGACGCACCGCTCGGTGACCTGGCGATGCTTCTCGCACTCGTCGGCATCGGCTTGGAGCATCGGCTTCAGCTCGCGCGCGCGCTCGATATAGTCCTGTCTCAGCGCCGCATCGGTTACGCTGCTGCCGTCCATCGTCCTATCCTCCCGCGAACTCGCGCTATTCTGACGGCATCGCGGCGGGTTGTGAAATGCCGAGCACGCATGCGGCGCCATACAGGCTGGGAATTACACCGGCGTCTCACGCCGCCGCTTCGCCAGCCGCGCCTTAGGCATATCGGGCCGGTCCTCCGCCAGCGCTGCCGGAGCGCGCCGTTCCCTGGTGGAGGTTCGGCTCGGGGCGACAGGCGTCGTCCGCGACGTGTTATGCGGTGGAGCCGCGGGCCGAAGCTGCTCCGATCGAGTTCCGCATTTTGCAGGCGGCCGGTGACGGGAGGTCTTCCCGCCGCACGGCGGCAGTGCGTCGATTGGCGACCGCGCCTATGCTTGACGGCGAGGGTGTGGCTGCTAAAGCTGGCGCCGGCGATCGGGTGGAGGAAAGGAGATGCCGGTGCCGCCCCTTATTCTTTCGTCTGATTCCCATGTCTTCGAACCGCCCGATCTGTGGCGGAGCCGCATCGACGCGGCGTTCCGCGATCGCGCACCGCGGATGGAGCGCATCGAGGGTTCCGACGCGATCGTGATCGAAAAGGATCAAGTGCTGTCCGGCATCGGCCTCATCTCGAACGCCGGGGCGCGGTTCGAGGCGCCCGAAACCATTTCCGGCGAAGGGCGCTTTGAAGAGGTCCACCGCGGCGGGTACGACCCCGGGCAGCATCTCAAGGACATGGAGATCGACGGGGTAGCCGGCGAAGTGCTCTACCCCTCGCAAGGCCTTTTCTACTTCAAGGTGGCGGACGCGAAGCTGATGTCGGCGATCTTTCGCGCCTATAACGATTGGCTCGCCGAGTTCTGCCGCACCGATTCCGCGCGGCTCAAGGGCATCGCGATGATCAACCTCGACGACGTCGAGGAGGGGATCGACGAGTTGGAGCGCACCGCGCGCCTCGGCCTCGCCGGCGCGATGATCACCGAATATCCGGCCGAAGACCGGCGCTACGATCAGCCCGAATACGAGAAGTTCTGGGCTGCGGCGGCGTCGCTCGACATGCCGCTCAGCCTGCACACGGCGACGCGGCGGCAGGGCAAGATCCGCGGGGTCGGCCCCGGCACGCTGCGCGACGCCAGCAGCCGCGCGACCAAGGCGTTCTACCCGGCGCTGTCGATGTGCGACATGATCTTCTCCGGCGTCTTCGAGCGTCACCCGAGCCTCACATTGGCGATCGTCGAGTTCGAGCTGTCATGGGCGCCGAACGTCCTTGCCTCGATGGATTACACGTATCGCGAGCGCCATGGCGAGGCGATCTACCGGTTCAAGGGCGGTATGATCCCGAGCGACTTCTTCCATCGCAACGTCGTGCTGAGCTTTCAGGAAGACGGCATCGGCATCCGCCTGCGCGACGTGATCGGGGTCGACAACATGATGTGGGGCTCGGACTACCCGCACAGCGAGTCGACGTTTCCCCAGTCGCGCAAGATTTTGGGGGAGATCCTTGCCGGCGTGCCGGAAGACGAACAGGCCAAGATCGTCGGTTGCAATACCGCCCGCGTCTACGGCTTCGACCTCGGGGCATAGCGGGAGAGCGGCATGGGGCGGGTCGCGGGAAAAGTGGCGCTGGTTGTTGGAGCCGGGGGCGGCATCGGCGGCGCCGGCGCCGAGGCGCTGGCGCGCGAGGGGGCTGCGGTATTCTGCGCCGACGGCGCCGGCGCCGCAGCGGAGGCGACCGCCGAGCGCATTCGTGCCGCCGGCGGGCGTGCGGCTGAAGCCGCGCTCGACGTGCGCGACCGGGCGGCGGTCGATGCCGCCATCGCTGCGGTCGTGCGCGAGTTCGGTCGCCTCGATATCGTGCTGGAATCGGCCGGCATCGCCCACCGGCTCGATTTCCTCGGTGTCGATGCCGCGACCTGGGATCGCGTCATAGCGGTCAACCTGACCGGCATGTTCCATGTCGGGCAGGCGGCCGCGCGGCAGATGGTCCAGCAGGGCGGCGGCGGCAGCATCATCAACGTGACGTCGCAACTCGCCGAGGTGGCGCGGCCCGAGCGCGCCGCCTATGTCGCCTCGAAAGGCGGCGCCCGCTCGTTGACCCATGCGATGGCGGTCGACCTGGCGGTGCACAACATCCGGGTCAACGCGATCGCGCCCGGGCCTACCCTGACCGGGCTAACCCGCGCCAACTATACCGACCCCGAGGCGCGACGCGCGACCGAAGCGATGATCCCGCTCGGCCGGCTCGGCCAGCCAGACGATCTCGCCGGCGCGGTGTTGTTCCTCGCTTCCGATGAGTCGGGCTGGGTCACCGGCAGCACGGTCACGGTCGACGGCGGCTATCTGGCGATCTGAGGCTAGCGCTGATCCGTCAGCCGACCGCCTTCATCTTTTCCAGCCCCTGCGCGAGGTCGGCCATCAGATCGGCGGGGTCTTCGAGGCCGATATGGATGCGGACAAGCGGGCCTTCGGCATCCCATTTGGTCGCGGTCCGGCCAGTTTGCGGGTAGGCCGGCTGGATCAGGCTCTCGAACCCGCCCCAGCTTGCGCCGATGCCGAAGAGGTCGAGCGCGTCGATAAACGTATAGACCTGTTCCTTCGACGCTGGCTTCAGTATCACCCCGAACAGCCCTGACGCGCCGAGAAAATCGCGCTTCCAGATTTTGTGGCCGGGGTCTTCCGGCAGCGCCGGATAGAGCACGCGCGACACTTCGGGCCGGGTCTGCAGCCATTTCGCGACCTGGAGCGCGTTGCGCTGGTGCCGCTCCAGCCGCGCCGAGAGGGTGCGCATGCCGCGCAAGGCGAAGAACACGTCGTCGGGCGCGGCCGAATGGCCGATTTGCGCCATCGCGGTGCGCACCGGCAGGAAACTCTCCTCGTTGGTGATCACCGCGCCGAGCATCACGTCGGAATGGCCGCAAATGTATTTGGTCGCGGCGTGGATCGACACATCGACCCCGTGCTCGAACGAGCGGAACAGGTAGGGCGTGCCCCAGGTGTTGTCCATCAGCACCTTGGCGCCGTGCCGATGCGCGACAGCGGCGATCGCCGGGATGTCCTGGATCTCGAAGGTCAAGGAGCCGGGCGACTCACAATACACGACCTTGGTGTTGGGGCGTATCAGCTTGGCGATGCCCTCGCCGATCAGCGGGTCGTAATAGGTCGTCTCGACCCCGCATTTCTTGAGGATGCCCTCGCAGAAATTGCGCGCGGGCCCATAGCAGCTATCGACCATCAGGCAATGGTCGCCGGCAGCCAGGAGGGCCTGCAGCGGCGCTGTTACCGCGGCGAGGCCCGATGACATCAGCATGCCGCGATAGCCGCCCTCGATCTTCGACAGGAGTTCCTCGAGCGCGAAGGTGCCGGGGGTGCCGTGAAGGCCGTAGCGCACGCCGGTAAAGGGCGGGGCGGCGCGCTTTGCCTCCCACTCGGCCATGTTCTTCGAAAGGATCGTCGAGGCGTGATAGACAGGCGGATTGACGACGCCGTAATTGGCCTCGGGGTTGCGCCCGACATGGGTCAGAAGCGTGTCCTTGCGGTAGTTGCGCGGCCGGTCGTCGTTTTTCATCTGGCGGAAACCCCGAGCAGAAAGGCTGACAAGCCGAGTGATACTACACGCGAAAATTCGGCCGCGACCGAAATATCCCCCCTCGTGCTATGGTCGCGCCGAAGGTTGAGGAGCAGCCCATGCCCGATCCGCTCACTGTGATCCGCGCGGACGAGCGCCCGGTGGTCCCGTTTCCCGGCGGCGCGACCTATCGCACGCTGATCGGCGACGATAACGGCGCCGACATCCCGATCCGCACCGGCATCCAGACGTCCGAGCCCGGCTATGCGACACGTGAGCACTCGCACCCCTATGTCGAGGTGCTGACCGTGCTCGAAGGCAGGGGCGAGGCGTGGCTTGAGGGCGAGCCGGGGACGACCGCGATGGAGCCGGGAGTGACCATCTCGATCCCGGCCGGCCGCGTCCACGGCTTCCGCGTGATCGGCGAAACGCCGCTCGTCACCTACGGCATCCACACCTTTCCCAAGCGCATCGTCGATTTCAAGTGAAGCGCCCGCGCCTTAACCCACGTTAAGCGCGCGGAACCCGACGGCATCGCGGCCGTTTCGTCTCGCGGGCTTTCCCCGTCGCGAGGTGTTGCGTGCGCTCCACCCGAATAATCCTCCCGGTCGTGGCGCTGTTGCTCGGCGCGGCGCTGGCCTCGGCGCGGCCGCCCGAAGGCGCGCCGGCCGACCCGGCGCTGCACGACTGGTTCCAGTCGCTAAAACTCCCAGGGACGCCGTTCTCATGCTGCTCGATGGCGGATTGCCGGCCGACGGATTATCGCCTGGGCCAGAGCGGCTACGAGGCGTTCCTCGACGACAAATGGGTGCCGGTGCCGCAAGAAAAGGTGCTGGTCGGCTACAGCAATCCGGTGGGTCGCGCCGTGGTCTGCCGGACGCCGAACGGCACCATTCTCTGCTTTGTGCCGGCGAGCGAGACCTGAACTTTCTTCCCTTGGCGTGCCGGATTGGGCCAAACTGCGCGCCCTTTTCATCCCCAGGGGAGGACACTCATGGCCATCCGCCGCATCGACGTCACCCAGCCGCCGGGACCGCGCATGAGCCGCGCCGTCGTTAACGGCGACATGGTCTATCTCGCCGGTCTCACCGCCAGCGACAACAGTCAGGACATTCAGGGCCAGACCCGGCAGATCCTCGAAAAGATCGACCACTATCTGCGCGAAGCCGGGACCAGCAAATCGAACCTCTTGACCGCCAACCTGTGGATCAAGGACATGGCGATGTTCTCGCAGATGAACGCGGTGTGGAACGATTGGGTCGATCCCGCCAACCCGCCCTGCCGCGCCTGCGTGCGCGCCGACATGGCGCGGCCGGAGGTGCTGGTCGAGATCATGGTGACGGCGGCTAAGGGCTAGCCTGAATACAAATTTCATCGTCTCCCCCGCGCAAGCGAGGGCCCAGGGCAATCGTCTCGTCACCGGCCCTGGGTTCCCTCTTTCGCGGGAAAGACGAGTTGGATGTGGATGTGACGGAAGCACAGCAAGAAACCTGGTTGGGGCCGCTCGCGGGGCTCAGGGTTATCGACCTGACGCGCGTGCTGGCCGGGCCGTTCGCGACGCAGAGCCTCGGCGATCTCGGCGCCGAGGTCTTGAAGATCGAGCCGCCCGGCACTGGCGACGAGACGCGGCATTTCCCGCCATTTCTCGATGGCGAGAGCCATTATTTTCTCGGCATCAACCGCAACAAGAAGAGCCTCGTCGTCGATCTGCAGCAGGCGCAAGGCAAGGAGATCCTGCGCCGCCTCGTCGTCAAGTCCGATATCCTGGTCGAGAACTACCGGCCGGGCGTCATGGACAGGCTCGGCCTCGGCTACAAGACGTTGGCCGAGATCAATCCCGGCCTCATCTACTGCGCGATCAGCGGCTTCGGCCTCTCCGGGCCGCTGCGCGACAAGCCCAGCTTCGACATCGTGACCCAGGCGCTCTCCGGCGCGCTCAGCATCAATGGCGAGCGCGGGCATATGCCGGTGAAGCTCGGCATTCCCTTGGGCGACATGGTGGGCGGCGTCTTTGGGCCACAGGCGATCCTCGCCGCGCTGCACGAACGGCACCGAACCGGCAAGGGCAGGCTGATCGACATCAGCCTCTATGACGGGCTGATCGGCATGCTCGGCTATTTCGCCCAGCTTGCCTTCATCACCGGCGAGGACCCGCCGCCGATGGGGTCGAGCCACCCGAATATCGTGCCCTATGGCAGCTTTCCCGCCTCCGACGGGTCGATTATCATCGCCGTCCTGTCTGAGCGCTTCTGGGGCAATCTGTGCACCGCGCTGGAGCGGCCCGACCTCGCCGCCGATCCGCGCTTTGCCAACCCGACCGGCCGGCGCGACCATCGCGGCGAATTGGACGCGGCAATCGCCGAAGTTACCCGCACGCGAACCGTCGCCGACTGGGAAAGGCGCCTGCAAGAAGCCGACGTCCCGCATTCGCCGGTGCTCGGCGTGACGGCGGCGCTGTCGAGCCCGCATGCGCTCGCCCGGGAAATGGTGGTCGAGGTCGACCATGCATCGCTCGGGCCGTTGAAGGTTGTTGGGCGGCCGGTGAAGTTTCCCGGCGCCGCGCAGCCAGCGGTCACCGCGCCGCCGACCTTTGGCCAACATACCGCCGCCGTCCTGCGCAATGAGCTCGGCTACAGCGAGGGGGAAATCGAAGCGCTGCGCCGGGCCGGGATTATCGACCGGGCGCGTACCGATAACCGCTAAGTTGTGCCGGCGATACTGTCACGAAATCGTAACGTGTCGAAACAGGTTGTGCGGAATCGTACATTGTCTGCCCGGTAATGGTCGATTTACGATCAACTATGGCCAGCGCTGCCCGAAAATTAGGCGATCGCGGAGAATTGACCTCCGGAGATAAATCCGGCCCGGTGCGTGCCGACCTTGTCAACAGCGGCCGCGACACCAGGATCACGTTAAGCGACGGCTCCACGATCGTGTTGAAAGGCGTGACACAGTTGGAAGCGGTGTTTTTTGCCGGATATCGTTCTGCTGCGATCATGGACGCCCGGTAGCGGCGTCGCACGCGACGCCGCCGCCTAAACAAGCTCCCCGTGTTACGGGTGTTTGAAGCGGCCGATCAGCCCGGCCGAGCCCTTTACATGGTCCTTGAGCGCCGGGACGAGCTCCTCGCGGGTCAGGCCCGGCGGCAAAGCCTTCGGGTCGAGATCCGTGGCGATCAGGGTAAACGTGAAGTGGTGCCAGTTGACATTGGGTGGCGGACACGGCCCGGCATAGACCGCCATGTTCATCGTGCTCTTGCCGCCGACGAACTTGTCGGAAGGCTGGCTGAGCTCACCCTCGGCGAATCCGCTCACTGAAGCCGGGATGCCGTAAATCACCATATGCGATATGCCCTGCGGAGGACGGGCTTCGGGGTCGGACATCAGCAGCACGAAGCTTTTCGTTCCATCCGGCGCGTTCGACCACGCGAATGGCGGCGACACGTTCTGCCCGACGCAGTTGGGGCTGTCCTTGCGATCGCCGGCGTTCTTGACCTGCAACTCGCCACCGTCCTGAAACGCCGGGGAGGTCAAGGTAAAGACGGCGGCGGCATGGGCGCCGTCGCTCATCGCGGTCACCAGCGCGATGCCGGCGATCGCCAGGCCGGCCAGCATGTTTCGCATCGCGGGCTCCTCCTTAGTCTTGTTCGGGAAGGTGCTGCGTTTGCCGCGCTCGGGAGTACAAGCGCGGGGCCGTTACTCCCCCGCGTGCATCGGCGCGAAAGCCGGGAGTTCGGCGCGCTCGCCCCGACCCATCGGCACCGGCCACCAAGGGTCCTCCCATTCGGAATGGATGTGGCTGAGGCGCGGCAGCACCCGCTCGGCAAAGAGCTTGGTGTTGTACTTGGCGAGGTCCTTGTTCATGTTGCCGAACTGCAAAAGCATCATCAGGTGACCGACATTGAGACTGGTGGCCACGGTCGTCAGCTGTTCTACAACCTCGTCCGGCGAGCCGACGATCACGTATCCGCGATCGACGATGTCTTCCATGCTGGTGGTCGCGCGCGCCGCCTGGCGGGCGCTGAGGCTGGCGGCGCGGCCGATCTGGCCGGTGATGCCGGCGCGCTGGGTCGCCTCGGTGATATAGCCGGGCGGCATCGCCCATTTCGGGTCGACGCGCAGGCAGCGGCCGTAGAAATATTCGGCCGGCTCGGCATAAAGCTGCATCGCCTGTTCGCGCGTCTCCGCGACACCGACAAACTGCAAAAAACCGGCACGATAGGGGTTGCTATCCTTGCCGAGCCGCTGCATCTCGTCCCAGAACCCGGTCATCGTCGCCTGGCCGTCCTTGTAGCCGAAGTACGACAGGTAGGCGTAGACGTAATCCATCTTCGCGCACCACTGCCAGGTCTCGACCGAGCCGCCGCCGGGGATCCACACGGGCGGGTGCGGCCGCTGAATCGGGCGCGGCCAGATGTTGACATAGCGCTGTTGGTTGAAGCGGCCGTTGAAGGCGAAGGTGTCCTTCTCCTGCCACGCCTTCATCACCAGGTCGTGCGCCTCGAGATAGCGCTCGCGCAGCGTCGACGGGTTCTGGCCGTAGGCGAAACAGGTGTCCATCGGTGTGCCGACCGGGAAGCCGGCGATCAGCCGCCCGCCCGAGATGCAGTCGATCATTGCGAATTCTTCCGCCACGCGGGTGGGCGGGTTGTAGAGCGCGAGCGAATTCCCCATCACGCAGATCGCCGTGTCGGTCGTGCGCCGGGCGAGCGAGGAGGCGATCAGGTTGGGCGAGGGCATCAGCCCATAGCCGTTCGAATGATGCTCGTTGACGCAGACCGCGTCGAACCCGCACTCGGCGGCGAACTCCAGCTCGTCCATGAAGTCGTTGTACATGTGATGCGCGCGGCGCGGATCGAACAGCGACGAATGGATGTCGACCCACACCGAGGGGTGCTTCTCGCGGAAATCGTCCGGCAGCTCGGTATAGGGCATCAGGTGGAACCACATCAGCTTCATGGGATGTCCTCCGGGCGCGTGCCGACGGGGAGAATAAAAGCGCTGGCGGGAAAAGCGTAGTGTATTCCATCCTTTGCCGCGCTCGTCACGACCGGGCGGCTCGCCGTTTGCGGCCTATCGCGTTAAGGTTTAACGATTGCGATGGCCGTCGCACCAAACAGGGCACAGAACTCGTCCTGAGCATGCCAGGTAATCGGCAGTACTTGCCTGTGGAAAAACTTGTTCGGAACAGGTAGATGTGACGCTGCCTTTGGGGGGCCAGGGGAGAGAGTTGTTGCGGCTTACGAAATTTGCGTTGCTGTTTGCAGCGTTGCTGCTGGCTGGGTGCGCTTCCCAACGAGCCCCATTACCGGCCGCTCCAATGCCGCAGGTAGGCCCCGGCATCCACGGCATCGACATGGCGACCGATTCCAGCGATGTCGCCGGCGAACTGCAGGGCCGGCCTTGGCTTCATTTCGTCGCGCGCTACTACCGCGACCCCAGCTCGCGCTGGCCGGCACTGTCGCCGGCCGAGGCGCAACGCCTTACGGCCGCCGGGGTGAAGATCGTCACCGTGTGGGAGTGGCATTCGACCAACCCGGTCTACTTCACCTATGCCTCCGGCTACACCGACGCGCTGGCCGCCTATCGCCAGGCGCGGGCAGTCGGCCAGCCGCCGGGTAGCGCGATCTACTTTGCGGTCGATTTCAACGCGCGCGGCGGGGCGCTGTACCAGGTCGACCAGTATTTCCGCGGCGTCAACGCGGGTCTTGCCGCGGCTGGAGGCGGGCGTTCCCCTTACCAGATCGGGGTTTACGGCTCCGGTGCGGTGTGCGCCGCGATCAAGGGCGAGCGCCTGGCGCAGTACGCCTGGCTGTCCGGCTCGACATCGTGGGATGGCTCTGCCGGCTACACCGCCTGGAACATCAAGCAAGCGCCGGCTGGCGAGCGCTTTGGCAATCTGACGTTCAGCCACGATGCAAACGAAGCGACTGCCGATTACGGGGGATTCCAACTGGGCACCGCCTATGCCGAAAACACGAGTCCGGCGAGCATCGCGGTGACGGCCGCGGCGCAGGCGCCGGTGGCGGCGGCGACGCTGGTCAACAGCGCGGTTTCGGCTGTCGTGCCGAAATCCGCGGCCGCCGCGCCGCCGCCCCCACCAGTCGAAGCGGCGGTCGCGCCGCGTCCAACGCTCAGTGCTCGCGTGATAGCGACCGCCGCGCCCATGCCACCACCCGCGCCACCGGCTCACCCGTCCGCCCTCGCCGCGTTGAACCCGATCGGGTCCGCCGAGGCCGCTACGGCGCGACCAGCTGATGCCGGGGTGATGGACCTTGCCGCGCTGGAGGCAGGGCCCGCCCGTCGGATGACCGCCGAACCGGAAACGCGGACACCAGAGCATATGACAAGACGGGAAGAGGAATCGCGCGCGAGGAGCCCCGCTCATGCCGCAAAAGCATTGGCCGGGTCAAAGCGGAGGGATTACGCTATATCCACCAGCAGACATGTCGCGGCCATCGCGCCGCACCATCCGGGAGGTTCTTCTCATGCCGAACTTCACGAGCGAGGACGTCAATTATCTGAGCCACGGCGAGCGGAAGATCATGGCTCGCATCTTCAAGCCGGAAGGGGCGGGACCGTTCCCGTGCTTCATCGATCTGCACGGCGGAGCGTGGAACAACGGGGACCTGAACGATCGCACGGGACTCGGCCAGTATCTGGCTGAGCGCGGCGTTGTGATGCCGACGCTCAATTTCCGGCACGGCGCCGATGGTTATCCGACGACCCTTGCCGACATCAATTACGGAATCCGCTGGGTCAAGGCGCACGCCAAGGAGCTGAAGATCGACCCGAACCGCGTGGCGATCGGCGGTGCGTCGAGCGGCGGCCATCTGGCGATGCTGGTCGCGATGCGGCCGAACGACCCGCGCTACAAGGCGATCCCCTGCCAGGGCTGTGACGATCCGAGCGTGCGCGGCGTTTTCATGCTGTGGCCGGTCATCAATCCGCTGTCGCGCTACAAGCACGCGAAGCGCCTTGTCGCCGCCGGCGATCCGCCGGGCTGGGCCGTCGGCATGGACCAGAAGCACGAGACCTACTGGCACGACGAAGCCGGGATGGCCGAAGGCAACCCGATGCTGGTCCTCGAGCGCGGCGAGAAAGTGGTGATGCCGCCGGCCGTCTGGCTGCAAGGCCGTCCCGACAATACGCACGACTATCACGACCCCGATTCGGACTTCGCCGGCAACGAGCCCGAGCGTTTCGTCTCGAACTACCGCAAGGCGGGCGGCGATATCGAGATCGCCTATTTCGATAACGCCGCGCGGAACACCGACGTAACGCACGCGCCAGTGCATACCTTTATGCAGAAGCACGTCGGCTAAGTCCGGAGTGTTGAGCCAGCCCGTCCAACCCGCTATCAAGCGGGTCGGGCGGGCTTTCTATTTTTTAAGGCACCGGAATCTTGGCCGCGCGCAACATCGGCGAAAACCAGCACAAGGCGGCCGGCGTCGACATCGTCGAGGCCGATGCGGGGCTCAACAACATCGTCTCGCGCATCCTCGGCACTTGGCCGAAATCGGGCTTTGGCGCGGTGCAGCTGCCGATCGGCTATTTTGCCAATGTCATCGATATCGGCGGCACGGGCCTCGCGATCACCACTGATGGCGTCGGCTCAAAGGCGATGATCGCCGACATGATGCGGAAGTACGATACGATTGGCATCGACTGCATCGCAATGAACGTCAACGACCTTTTGTGCGTCGGCGCACGGCCGGTGTCGCTGGTCGATTACATCGCGGTCGAGAAGGCCGACGCGGCGATGATCGACGGCATCGCCATAGGCCTTGCCGAGGGCGCGCGGCAATCGAACATCTCGATCATCGGCGGGGAAATCTCGCAATTGCGCGATGTGGTACGCGGCTTCGACCTGGTCGGCACCGCAGTCGGCACGGTGCCGCTCGACCGCATCCTGGTCGGGTGCGACTTGGAACCGGGCGACCGGGTGATCGGCATCCCGTCGAGCGGGATCCACTCCAACGGCATGACGCTGACACGGCGGGTCTTTTTCGAGCAGGCCGGCGCCAAGGTCGAGACGCAATTCGCCGAGCTCGGCTGCACGCTCGGCGAGGAATTGTTACGGCCGACGATGATTTACGTGCGGGAGGTTCTCGATGTTCTGGATGAAATATCGTCGGTTAAGGCGCTGAGTCACATAACGGGGGACGGCTTGCTCAATGTGCCGCGGGTCGCGGCCGAAATTGGTTTCGTGATCGACGATCTGCCCGCACCGCCGCCGCTCTTCGAGCTTATCGAGAAGCTCGGCGGAGTCAGCCGCGCCGAGATGTTCGAGGTCTACAACATGGGTGTCGGTTTTTGTGTCGTCGTTGGCGAGGCCGATGCCGACAGGACGGTCGCGATCCTCGCCCGGCATGGGCGCAAGGCGTCGGTGATCGGCCACGCCGTCGCCGATCCGACGCGCTCCGTGCAACTGCCGCGCGAAAAGCTGGTCGGCACGGGCAAGAAGTTCCGCCCGGCATGAGCCAGGTCCTCGACGCCGAGGTGCTCGACGTGCTGATCGAGGCGATCGGCGATGACGCCGCGCGCGGCGTCATCGCCTTGTTTCTCGACGAATGCCGCGAGCTTACCGCGGCGATCGCCGCACCGGGCGCGGCCCCGGTGGCGATCGGTCGCGCCGCGCATTCGCTCAAAAGCAGCAGCGGGCAATTGGGCGCGACCGCCCTGTCCGAAGCCGCACTGGCGGTCGAAACCGCCGCCAGCACCGGCGCGCCGGAATTGCCGCAATTCATCGCGGGGCTAAGCGCGTGCGCATCAACAACGCGGGAAGCGCTCGCGGCGCGCCTTAAATAAGAACCGCTCCGGCGAGGCCAGAGCCCGTCTACCCGCTCTTCGTGCGTGTGAAGCGGGGCCCCGGCCCCTGCGCCGGGGTGGTACTCGAGGGAGTTCACCCGGCCGAGAGCAGGCGTTCCTTTTCCCATTCCGTCTTGCGGCGGTAGATCGTCGAGGGATTGATCTCAAGCAGCGCCGCAGCGCGCGGGATGTTTCCGTTGCAGAGGGCGATCGCCTCCTCGATCGCTTCCTTTTCGATCAGCCACAGCGGCTTCACCACGGCGCGGGCGGCGGCGGCGCTCGCGGTGCGCGGGGCTGACAACAGGGGGGCGATGGCTTGCGGTACGGCTGGAGCTGGCCGGGTCGCCGCATTGGGGTCAAGCCGGTTCAACATCGCCTCGGTGACGAGCGGACCGTGGTTGAACAGCACGGCGTTGCGTAACACGTTTTGCAGTTCGCGGATGTTGCCCGGCCAGGGATATCGCCGCAGGACGCGGGTGGCGCCCTCGTCGAAATCGGAGAAGTCCTTGTCTTCCTCTTTGGCATAGAGCCCGAGGAAATGCCGGGCGAGGAGCAAAATGTCGTTATCGCGCTCGCGCAGCGGCGGCATCGCGCACGGCACGACATGCAGCCGGTAATAAAGGTCCTCGCGGAACCGGCCAGCTTGCACCTCGCCCCACGGGTTGCGGTTGGTGGCGCAGACATACCGCACATCGGCGTGCTCAACCTCGCTGCCGCCGACCTTCTGAAACTCGGCCGACTGGATGACCCGCAGCAATTTGACCTGGAGCGCCAGATCCATTTCGCAGATCTCGTCGAGAAAGAGCGTGCCGCCTCGCGCTCGGGTGATCGCGCCGTCGCGGTTCGCCACCGCGCCGGTGAACGCGCCTTTGACGTGGCCGAACATTTCGCTTTCCATCAGCTCGCGCGGGATCGCGCCACAATTGACCGCGACAAAGGGCCCGTCGCGGCGCGGGCTCAATTGGTGGATCGCGGCGGCGCAGAGTTCCTTGCCGGTGCCGCTCTCGCCGGTGATGAACACGGTGGCGCGACTCGCCGCGGCGTTCTCGATCACATTGTAGACCGCGCGCATCGGCAGCGACGCGCCGAGCAGATCGTGGAATTTGCCTTCCTTGGCGATATCGTTCGCCGCGACGAGCGTCTGCAGCCGCCGGCGTTCCAGCGCATTGCGCACCGTCACGATCAGCCGGTCGGGCGGGAACGGCTTGATCATGAAGTCGTAGGCACCTTCGCGCATCGCATCGACCGCGATTTTGACCGACCCGTGCGCGGTGACGACGATCACCGAAGAAGGCAGATTGCGCGCACGGATTCGCTTCAATACATCGATTCCGTTGGCGTCGGGTAACTCGACATCGAGCAGGATGACGTCGGGGATCGTCTCATCGAGGATTTCATAGGCGCGCGCGCCGGTCGCCGCGTCGATCAAGTCGACATCGAGCTTCTTCAGCACTTCGTGGTAAATGCGCAGGATCGAGGGCGTGTCCTCGACCAAAAGCAGGCGCGGTTTTGTCGTCATGCTGTCTCCAACTGAGCCTGCAACGATAGTTTTGTTTGGTTTCTAATGACTGAACGCGCGCGACGATACCAATATAGGACCGGCGGTCAGTTGCCGAAACGCAGCACCCTCCGGCAAATTTAGCTTAAAAGTAACCTTGTGCGATGAGCCTCTTCTTCTCTTCTAACAGGTTTTGAAAAGGGCGCTCGCCTGAGCAATCCTGGGGAACACGACGAGGCGCGGTACGACATGCCGGACCCGGCGTTGAGCCTGGTGCGGCGCGGCTGGCTGCCGTTTGCGATGGTGCTGTTCGGTGCGCTTGTCGTGCTGCTGATCGTCGGCGGCGTCATACAGCAGCTGGCGAACGAAAAAACGGCGATTCTCGAAGAGGCGCGCAAGCACACCTCGAACCTCGCGCGCGCCTTCGAGGAGCATATCCGCCGCACGCTCGGCGAAGTCGATCAGGCCTTTCTCGTCCTGAAGCGCGGCTATGAAAGCGACCCGCGGAATTTCAGGCTGTGGGATTGGCCGGGCAGGGACCTCTTGCTGAACGATCTGTCAGTGCAGATTTCGATGGCCGACAAGAACGGCACGATCGTCGGTACGACGGATGGCCCGGCACCGGTCTTCGCCTCGGTGCGCGACGACGATTATTTCCTTTACCAACTCAATCACGACGATAAATCGCTGTTCATCGGCAAGCCGGTGAAGGGCGGCGGCGATCACTGGACGATCCCGCTTTCGCGCCGGCTCAACGCGCCGGACGGCAGCTTTGCCGGCGTGCTGATCGTCTCGCTCGACCCGTACTACCTGGCGCGATTCTACGAGACCGTTGATCTCGGTCCCGGCGGTACCGTCATGCTGGTCGGACGCGACGGAATCGTGCGCGCCCGCGTGTCTTTTGCGCGTGCCTCGCCAGCCGCGAAGAACCTCACCCCGGAGCTCACCATCGGCGAGACGGTGATGCTCAATCTCGAAGGCGATTCAGGCCAGCGCACGCTCTACGGCGAAGGCGGGCTCGACAATGTACGCCGGGTCATGAGTTACAGCATCTTGCACGATTACCCGCTGATCGTCGGTGTCGGGCTCGCCGACAGCGACATCTTCGCTGAATACGACGCCGGCCGCTGGCGGCTCATCGGCGCGGCGACCATCGTCTCGCTTGTGGTGATCGCCTTCACCGCACTGCTCGCCTGGCAGCTGCTGCGGCGCCAGCGCTTCGTGGCGGAGCTTGGTGCGCGTGATATCGAGCTGCGGGCGGAGCGCGAGCATTTGTCCGACGCGCTCGATTCGCTGCAAATCAGCAACGACCGCTTCCGCGCCATCATCGAAACCGCGCGCGACGCGATCCTCACCGCGACCGGCGACGGCGGCATCGAGATCGTCAATCCGGCGGCGGCGCGGATTTTCGGCTATTCGGCCAACCGGCTGCGCGGCCGCAACGTCGTCGACCTCGCCGCGGACGACGCCGCTTCCTTCCGCGTCTATTTCGGGAATGCCGGTTCGCCGGTGGCGCAGGCCACCTCGGACCGGCCGCGCGAGTTCGTCGGCCGGCGAGCCGACGGCACGGTATTCGACATGGAAGTCGCGTTCGCGGCGTTCTTCGATGCCGGCATGCGCAAGGTCGCGATCATCATCCGGGACATCAGTGAGCGCAAGGACGCCGAGCGCGAGCTCGTCGCAAGCATGGCGCGGGCCGAGCAGGCCAATCGCGCCAAATCCGAATTCCTCGCGGTGATGAGCCATGAAATCCGCACGCCGATGAACGGCGTGGTCGGCATGACCGGCCTATTGCTCGACACGCAGCTCAGCACCGAGCAGCGCCGCTATGCCGAGATCGTCCGCGATTCCGCGGATCACCTGCTGTCGGTGATCAACGACATTCTCGACTTGTCCCGCCTCGAGGCCGACCGGCTCGTGCTCGACGAGGGCAATTTCGACATCGAGCCCTTGGTGCAGAGCGTTTGCGACATGATGGCGCCCCGCGCCCACGCCAAGGGCCTCGATCTCGGCTTTTACATGGCGCCGGGTACGCCGGCATCGGCCTTTGGCGATGCGGGGCGACTGCGACAGATCCTCTACAACCTTGTCGGCAACGCCATCAAATTCACCGAAAAGGGCGGCGTCGCGATCTCGGTCGCGCCAGCGGCGCGCCGCGACGGTGCGCCCGGAGGCGATCGCTTCTTGCTGCGGTTCGATGTCGCCGATAGCGGTATCGGCATTGCGGAAGGCGTCCTGGCAACGTTGTTCGAGCAGTTCAGCCAGGGCGACCCGTCGGTTGCGCGGCGCTACGGCGGGACTGGACTCGGCCTATCGATCTCGCGCCGGCTAGCCGCGCTGATGGGCGGCACGATCGGCGTCGCCAGCGAGGTGGGGCAGGGCAGCCAATTCTGGTTCACCGCCGCGCTGGCACCGGCGCGCGGCGCGGCAGCGGCACTGCCGCAGGCTGATCTCAAGGGCATGCGCGTATTGGTTGTCGATGACAATGCTATCAATCGCGAGATTCTGATAAAGCAGCTCAATGCCTGGGGCGCCGCGGTCGAAACCGCCGGCGAGCCGGACGGGGTCGTCGCTCGCGCGACGCAAGCGGCGGGCCACGGTAAAGGCTTTGCCGCAGTGGTGCTCGATCACGCGATGCCGGGGCTCGACGGCATCGCGCTGGCGCGGCTGCTGCACGCCGAGCCCTTGCTTGCCGGAATGCGGCTGGTGCTGGCGACCTCGTCGGCCGGTCCGGAACTTCAGGAGCAGGCGAACGAAGCCGGCATTGCGGCGGTTTTGGTCAAGCCGTGTCCGCCTTCAGCGATTCTGGCGGCGCTGGCAAGCCCGCCGGAGGCGCTCGCCGCTGCCGCCGGCATGGTCGCGCCGACGGTCGATCCGGCCGCGCAAGCCGCGCTCGGCGCCGGCATGCGGGTGCTGGTCGCCGAGGATAACAAGGTCAACCAGGTCGTCGTCAAGCAGATGCTCGAAAAGCTCGGCTGCCGGGTCGATGCGGTTTCCGATGGGCGCGAAGCGGTCGAGGCGGTGCGCCTCGCGCCCTATCATATGATCTTTATGGATGTGCAGATGCCCGAGATGGACGGGCTCGCCGCGACCGGCGCGATCCGGGCGCTGCACATGCCGGACCGCCGGGACGTGTGGATCATCGCCCTCACCGCCAACGCTTTTATCGAGGACCAGCGGCGTTGCCTGGCGGCGGGCATGAATGATTTTGTCACCAAGCCGATCCGCCCCGACGACCTCAAATCCTGTCTCGGACGCGTGCCGGCGGTGATCGCCGCGCGCGCCGCGGCGGAATAAGCTCAGCCCTTCGGCTCGGGCGGGAACCAATCGCCGAGAATTTGCTCGGGGGTGTAGGAGAAAAGGTCGAGATAGGATTTCGTTTTCAATGTTGTCCCCAGTCGGTCCGGCACTTCGCCGCGCCGTTCAAGTCGCGAGATGGCTGGTCTGGCGGCACGGGGGATTTCCTCTCGTATGATTTGTTCCAGCTGTGGCTTCAAGCTGGGGCTTTCCTCCAAGGCTGCATCGATTTCAACTCTCGCGTAGGCAATACTTTCTAGCCAACTGTTCCGGGGGCGTTGTGCTGGAGAATATTCGAGTTTTATCAGGTGTTCGATGACCTTCCGGACTTGGCTGTGGACCCCGCGTTTGATTGACTTGCTCAAATCCTCGATCTCCTCGGCGAGGTTCTGCCAGTCCAGTTCTTGATTGGAGCCACCGTGAGCTGCGGCACGTAGCGCGGTTGCCTGATTTTCCGCCCAAGCCACAGTATCGTCTTCATAAAGTGTCTTTAAGTCCGTCATCGCAATTCCGCATCTCGCTGCCGGCGCAAGTCTATCGCATATGCGGCTTGCTTGTCGCTTGAAGCCTCGCGCCCGGAATCCCATCATCTGGTGATGGAAGAATTTATTGTCCGCCCCGTTCCCGACGATCCGCGGCTGACCCGCACCGTCGCCGGCATCGACCAGGAGGGGAAGCCGGTCGAGACCGCGGTCGTCATGGAGCGGCCGCTGACCTTGTTCCTCAACGGGCGCGAGATCGTCACGATGATGACGATCGGCGATCGCCCGGACTATCTCGCGGTCGGCTATCTGCTCAACCAGAACATGCTGCTGCCCGGCGATCGCATCACGGCGATCGACTATGACGATCCGGACGACCCGGAAGTCGTGGTCATCCGCACCGATCGGGAGACCGATTTCGAGGACAAGCTCAAAAAGAAGACGCTGACCTCGGGCTGTGCCCAAGGCACCGTCTTCGGCGATCTAATGGAAAAGTTCGACGAGGTGCGGCTCGATCCGGCGGCGATCCTCAGGACCTCCTGGCTCTACGCGCTCAGCCGGAAGATCAACACTGCGCCGAGCCTCTACCTCGTGGCCGGAGCGATCCATGGCTGCGTGCTGTGCGAGGAGAACCGGCCGCTGATCTACATGGAGGATGTCGGCCGGCACAATGCCATCGATAAAATAGCGGGCTACATGCACCTCAACGGCGTCTCGCCGGCCGGCAAGATCTTCTATACGACCGGGCGGCTGACCTCGGAGATGGTGATCAAGACGGTGCAGATGCGCATCCCGATCCTCATTTCGCGCTCGGGCTTCACCGCCTGGGGAGTTGACCTCGCGCAGCGCGCCGGGCTCACCCTGGTCGGCCGCGCCAAGGGCCGCCGCTTTGTCGCGCTCGCCGGGGCCCAGCGCATCGTCTTCGACAGCGACGGTCGAGACGCCATAGAGGAAAGCGCCCGTTCTTCGCGCAAAGCGAGCCTCCCCGAAGAGGCGATGTGAATACCGTCGGCGTGCTGCTCGCCGGCGGTCTCGCCCGCCGCATGGGCGGCGGCGACAAGCCGCTGCGGCTGATCGCCGGACGCCCTATCCTTGACCGCGTCATCGAGCGGCTGAGCCCGCAGGTCGCCAAGCTGGTGCTTAACGCCAATGGCGACCCGGCCCGCTTTGTGGATTACGGTCTGCCGATTGTCGCCGACAGCGTTCCCGATTTCGCCGGGCCGCTCGCCGGCATTCTCGCCGGGCTCGACTGGACGGCTGAGCATCGGCCCGATTGCCCGATGATCGTCAGCGTCGCGACCGATGCGCCGTTTCTGCCGATCGACCTCGTTGCGCGTATGGAGAAGGCGCTCGCGGCGGAGGGCGCCGATCTTGCCTGCGCCGCTTCCGGCGGACAGGCGCATCCGGTCATTGGGTTATGGCCGGTGCACCTGCGCGGCGACTTGCGATACGCCCTCGTCGATGAAGGCATCCGCAAGGTCGACGTCTGGACCGCGCGCCACCGCCTGGCGACTGTCGAGTTTTCCGACCGGCCCATCGACCCGTTCTTCAATGCCAACCGGCCGAGCGACCTCGACGAGGCCGCGCGGCTGCTGGAAGCTACTGAAACAGCTTTAAAGCATTGAGCAGGGTTTCAACCACCCCCCACGTGAGCGGGATGCCGACAAAGCCCCACGCCAGGACGAGCTTCAGGCCATTATTCGAAGCCATCGCCGCTCCTTCCTAATTCTCCACGCCGACGGCGCCGACCGTTGCGGATTTCATGTGATGGCGCTCATGCACCGCCTTGATGAGGGCATTGCAAATGAAGCCGACGGTCAGCAGCACCGCCATGACGTACATGGTCGTATTGTAGGCCTGCGCCTTCGGCACGCCGTGATCGACATAATACTGGCGCATGTAATTGACAATCACTGGACCGAAGATGCCGGCCATCGACCAGGCGGTGATCAGCAGCCCATGGATCGCGCCGACATACTGGGTGCCGAACATGTCCTTGAGATACGCCGGCACGGTCGCAAAGCCGCCGCCATACATGCTGATGATGACGAGGAAGCAGATCACGAAGAGCGCGATGTTGCCCGTGCCGCCGGCGAAGGGCACGATCGAGTAGAGCACGGTGCCGAGCGCAAAGAAGATGAAATAGGTGTTTTTGCGTCCGAACAGGTCCGACATCGACGCCCAGAAAAACCGCCCGCCCATGTTGAAGAGGCTCATCAGCCCGACAAAGCCGGCTGCCGCGCCGACCGTGATGCGGCCCGGGAACATCTCCTGGCTCATCGCCGAGGCTTGCCCGAGCACGCCGATCCCCGCGGTGACGTTGAGGCACAACACCCACCAGATCAGCCAGAATTGCGGCGTCTTCAGCGCGTCGTAGACGAAGACGTTGTTGACAGTGATCAGCTTGCCCGCGACCGCCGGCGCGACATAACCCTCGGGCGCCCATCCCGGCGCGGGCACCCGCACGATCACCGCGCCCACCATCATGAAGCAGAAATAGATAATGCCAAGCACGATAAAGGTCTCGGCGACGCCGACATGCGTCGGCGTCGAGAACTTCGCCATCAGGAACACCGAGAGCGGCGAGGCGATAAAGGCGCCGCCGCCGAATCCCATGATCGCCATGCCCGTCGCCATGCCGGGCCGGTCGGGGAACCATTTGATCAAGGTCGAGACCGGCGAGATGTAGCCAATGCCAAGGCCGATTCCGCCGATGAAACCGTAGCCGAAATAGACGATCCACAGATTGTGTATGTAGACGCCGACGGCGGAGATCAGAAACCCGCCCGCCCAGCACAACGCGGCGGTGAACATCGCACGCCGGGGCCCGCCTTCCTCTACCCAGCGCCCAAAGATCGCCGCAGAAAAGCCGAGAACGAAGATCGCGATCGAGAATATCCAGCCGAGGTCGGTCAGCTTCCAATCGTCGGGTGTCGACTGGGTGATGCCGATCAGCTTGGTCATCGGCAGGTTGAACACGCTGAATGCGTAGGCCTGCCCGATGCACAGATGCACGCAAAGCGCCGCGGGCGGGATCAGCCAGCGGCTATAACCGGGCGCCGCGACCGTTCGTTCTCGCGCCAAAAATGACATAGCGTATCGTCCCTCCCAACGACTTCTTTTTCACGGCGCAACCATTGCCATTACACCGCGCATGCCGGTCGTGAACTTCGATCCAGCAGAAGAAAGCTCTATTTGAGACGGATTTCACTGTCAACCTGCGTTAAATTTCCGCGAGGCGAGATACGAATTTTATAATTTATGAATCCAGTTGCATCAACGGATGCACCGCCGATGTGGCCAACTTGCGGCGAATGCCCTCCCGTGACACCATGAAAAGCATGGCGATGATGATCGACTTGCGCGTCTTGGAACTGCTGATGGCGCGCCTGTGCCATGATCTGGCGGGACCGATCGCGGCAATCGGCAATGGCGCGGAATTGCTCCAAGACGAAGACCCCGATTTTGTCCGCCAGGCGGCGAGCCTGATCGGTGACAGCGCCGGCACGGCAGCCAAGCGGCTGAAGCTCTTCCGTTTCGCTTATGGTTTCAGCGCGGGTGCGCTGGCCGGGGCGCCACCGCACCTATTGGCGAGCGAGTATTTTTCCGGCGGTTCGATCGTCTGCGATTACGCCGAATCGGTGCGCGATCTCGCTCCCGCCTGGCAGCGGCTGGGCTGCAACCTCCTGATGATTGCCGGCGAGGCGCTGCCGCGCGGCGGCAAATTGGCCCTGGTCGCCGAAGCGGGTGCCGTCATGGTGGCGGCGCAAGGCGAAGTGACCGGACCGTCGGCCGAAGCGAGCGAGGCGATCGCGCTGCGGGCGCCGGTCGAGGCGCTGACCTCGCGCACGGTCGGCGCCTATTTCGCCGGCCTGCTGGCGCACGCGCTCGGGCGCCGGTTGCGCGTTGCCGCGGAACCAGGCGGGTTTCGGATCTTGTGCGAGGCAGGCGGGGCCTAGGCCCTGCCCAACGGGGTCAAGCCGACTTCAGTTGCGGCACTGTGGTCTCTGACGGGTCGCGCAGCACGTAGCCGCGGCCCCACACCGTCTCGATGTAGTGGTCGCCGCCAGTCGCCTGCGCCAGCTTCTTGCGCAGCTTGCAGACGAACACGTCGATGATCTTCAGTTCCGGCTCGTCCATGCCGCCGTAGAGGTGATTGAGGAACATTTCCTTGGTCAAGGTCGTGCCCTTGCGCAGGCTCAAGAGCTCGAGGATGCCGTATTCCTTGGCGGTCAGGTGCAGCGGGTTCTGATCGACGCTGACCACGCGGCTGTCGAGATTGACGAGCAGCTTGCCGGTGCGAATTGTCGATTCTGGATGTCCCTTCGAGCGGCGGACGATTGCCTGGATGCGAGCGATCAGTTCGCGGCGGTCGAACGGCTTGGTCAGGAAGTCATCGGCGCCAAAGCCGAGACCCTTGATCTTGTGATCGAGTTCGACCAGCCCCGAAAGGATCAGGATCGGGGTGCGCACCCGCGCGGCGCGCAACCGGCGCAGCACCTCGTAGCCGTCGATATCCGGCAGCATCAGATCGAGAATGATAATGTCGTAGTCATAAAGCTTACCGATTTCCAGGCCGTCTTCGCCGAGATCGGTGGTGTCGCAAATGAAATTTTCCTTGCGCAGCATCAGTTCGATGCTCTGCGCCGTCGCAGCGTCGTCCTCAACCAGCAAAACGCGCATCGCATGCCTCCGGAAGGCGCCGGCGGCGCCTGGTAGCCCTATTTCGTTAACCAGTATTAGCGGGAGCGGTTAACAAATGATTATCCGCCTTGGTTTCCTGCTGCGGGTTTCGTCGCTTGCTTAACCGGATTTTAGCATCGAGCGCCAACGATTGACAGACGCCGTCAAATTGTGGGCCGTCAGGGCCGGGCGGCGGCGGTCTCGTTCAGCCGGGGAATGTTGCATGAATTCACGCAGCAATTTTCACCGTACCCAGCAATGGCAGCTCGCCGAGCGCCAGCGCTATCTGGCCGAGCTCGAGGCGCTGGGCGAGCGTCTGCGCGCCGATGTCGAGCGTTTGAGCGTGGAGATCGAAGAGGCGGGCGGCGTCGATGCGATGCCGTCGAACCCGCGCCTCGACCCGCATTTCATCCGTCCTCTGGTCGATCGCCATGAGAAGCTGCTGCGCTCGGTGGCCGAGGTTGACGCGCAGGTCGCCGAGGCAGGTGCCGCGGTGGCGTCAGCGCAGCAGGAAATGAAGCTGATCGAGGGCTCTCTCGTGCATCGCGGCCTCAGGTTCGAGGAACGGCTGACACGCCGCGCCCGCCGCTCGCTCTGAGAACCCGGCGCGCCGGCTAGAACAGGTGCACGAACAGCGCGAAGAGGACGGCTGACAGGGTGATCGCCGCTGGCAGGGTCAGCACCCAGGCCAGCGCCACGTTCTTCATCGTACCCCATTGCAGGCCTGAGGAACTATTATCACACAGCTTAACCCTTTTGTCTGGCTGTACTTTGCATCGGTATCCGGCGGCGATAGGCTGGCGGCAAGTTGTTGTCGTCGACGGGGCTAGCGATGGGCGTGCGGAAAAAATCCTACGAACCGGGCGCCGCCTGTCCGCTCGACGGCATCCGCATCGTGGACATGTCGCGCCTGGTGGCGGGCAACGCGGTCTCGTCGCAGCTCGCCGATTTTGGTGCCGAGGTCATCAAGATCGAGGATCCCGGCAAGGGCGACCCGCTGCGCGCCTGGCAGACGAACGGCGTCAGCGTTCACTGGAAGCTCTATGCGCGCAACAAGAAGAGCGTCGCGCTGGGCCTGCGACCGGCGCGCGGCCGCGAGTTGCTGCTCGACCTCATTTCCACCGCCGAGGTGCTGATCGAGAATTTCCGGCCCGGCACGCTCGAAAAGATGGGACTCGCGCCGGCCGATCTCCTGAGGCGCAACCCGCGTCTGGTGATCGTGCGCGTCTCCGGCTGGGGCCAGGACGGTCCATACAAGGACCGGCCTGGTTTCGGCACGCTGGTCGA
>DATJSH010000106.1:0-60810 GCA_035504235.1 Allostellaceae bacterium
CCGTCAAGCCGCTCTACACCGAGGCCGACCTCGAGGAAATCGCCGCGCAGGGTTTCCCCTATCGCGAGGCGGTGCCGGGCGCGCCACCCTATCTGCGGGGGCCGCGCGCGACGATGTACGCCAACCGGCCGTGGACGGTGCGGCAGTATTCCGGCTTTTCGACGGCCGAGGAATCGAATGCCTTCTACCGCGCCAACCTCGCCGCGGGGCAGATGGGCCTGTCGATCGCCTTCGATCTCGCGACGCATCGCGGCTATGACAGCGACCACCCGCGCGTCGTGGGCGATGTCGGCAAGGCCGGGGTTGCCATCGACAGCGTCGAGGACATGAAGGTCCTGTTCGACGGCATCCCGCTCGACAAGATGAGCGTGTCGATGACGATGAACGGCGCGGTGCTGCCAGTTCTCGCCGGCTTCATCGTCGCCGCCGAGGAGCAGGGGGTCAGCCAGGAAAAGCTTCAGGGGACGATCCAGAACGACATCCTCAAGGAGTTCATGGTCCGCAACACGTACATCTACCCGCCCGGCCCTTCGATGCGGATCGTCGCCGACATCATCGAGTACACCGCGCGGCACATGCCGAAATTCAACTCCATCTCAATCTCCGGCTATCACATGGAAGAAGCCGGGGCGACGAGCGTCCAGGAATTGGCCTTCACGCTGGCCGACGGGCTCGAATACGTGCGCGCCGCGCTGTCGCGCGGCCTCGACATCGACGAATTCGCGCCGCGCCTGTCGTTCTTCTTTGGCATTGGCATGAATTTCTTCATGGAGATCGCCAAGTTGCGCGCCGCGCGGCTGCTCTGGGCGCGGCTGATCGAGCCATTCGGGCCGAAAAGCAAGACGAGCCTCGCGCTGCGCACGCATTGCCAGACCTCGGGCGTCAGCCTCACCGAGCAGAGCCCGCACAACAACATCGTCCGCACCACGCTTGAGGCGCTCGCCGCAGTGCTCGGCGGCACGCAGTCCTTGCACACCAATTCGTTCGACGAGGCGCTCGCCTTGCCGACCCCGTTCTCGATGGGGATCGCGCGCAACACCCAGCTGATCCTGGCCGAGGAGTCGGGCGTGCCGCATGTCGTCGACCCGCTGGGCGGCAGCTATTACGTTGAGAGCCTGACGCACTCGATCGCGACCGAGGCGATGAAATTGATCGACGAGGTCGAAAAGTTCGGCGGCATGACCAAGGCGGTTGAGAGCGGCATGCCCAAACTGCGCATCGAGGCCGCCGCGGCGCGCCGCCAGGCGGCGATCGACCGCGGCGAGGAGGTCATCGTTGGGGTCAACAAATACCGCAGCGGCGAAGAGGCGGCGGTCGAACTGCTCGATGTCGACAACGACAAGGTGCGCAGCGCGCAGATCGCGCGGCTCAACCGGGTGAAGAAGATCCGCGACCCCGAGAAATGCGCGATGGCGCTCGCGGCGCTGACCGACGCAGCGAAAACCGGAAAGGGCAATCTGCTCGAATTGTCGATCGCGGCGAGCCGCGCGCGCGCCACGGTCGGCGAGATTTCCGACGCGCTCGAAACTGTGTTCACCCGCCACCACGCCGCGACGCAGTCGGTCAGCGGCGTTTATGCCGGGCAGTATGGCGACGACGCGGAATTCCACCGCATCCAGCGCGAGATCGATACGTTCGCGCGCGAGGAAGGCCGCCGTCCGCGCATGCTGGTCGTGAAACTGGGACAAGACGGACACGACCGCGGCGCCAAGGTCATCGCAACCGCCTTCGCCGATATCGGCTTCGACGTCGATATCGGGCCGTTGTTCCAGACACCCGAGGAAGCCGCGCGCCAGGCGGTCGAAAACGACGTCCACATCGTCGGTGTGTCGAGCCAGGCGGCGGGGCACAAGACCCTGGTGCCGGCGTTGATCGAGGCGCTGAAGCGCGACGGCGCCGGCGACATCCTCGTCGTCTGCGGCGGCGTCATTCCGCCTGCCGATTACGATTTTTTGAAAAAAGCCGGCGTTGCGGCGATCTACGGCCCCGGCACCAACGTCCCGCGCGCCGCGACGGACATCCTATCGCTAATCCGCAAGCAACGCATTGCGGCGTGAGCCCAGAGCTTACGCAAAGATTACATCGAAACTACAACCAACAGTAATACTCGGCCTAGCCAGAAGTCTTTGGCCCTTGTATGGTCAAAGCAGAACAGGGAGGCGAAAATGGCCGGGGAGACAACAAACGAAGGCGCGGCACCGCGCCTTGTTGCCAAGATCATCGCGAGTTATGTCTCGCACCACAATCTTGCCCCGGAGCAGATACCAGAACTGATCGCTTCGGTGCACCGGACAATCGCCGGGCTCGGCCGGCCGGCGGATGTCCAGATAGCGCTCATCCCGGCCGTCCCCGTACGGCGCTCGGTGCAGCGCGACGTGGTGATCTGCCTCGATTGCGGCTGGAAGGGCAAGATGCTTCGCCGCCATTTGACGACGCGGCACGGGCTCTCCGGCGATGATTATCTGAAGCGCTGGGGCCTTGCCGGCGACCATCCGCTGACTGCGCCCAATTATTCGGTGCAGCGCTCGAACTTGGCCAAGGAACTGGGCCTCGGACGCGGCGGCCGCGGCGACGGTGCTGGCCGACGGCGACGGAAGGGGTAGTCGGGCCCTATCGCCGCCGAACGTCCGTTTCGGTGACGATCAGGTCCATCGGGATGTCAAAGGGCTGCGGGTAGATCGTCTCGATCTCCTGTGCCGCAAAGCCGACCCCGATCGCCAGCGGGTGCGGGTCGAGCGAGGCGAGCGTGCGGTCGAAATACCCGCCGCCATAACCGAGGCGATAGCCGGCCCGGTCAAAGCCGACGACCGGCGCCAGCACCATGGATGGCACCACGACCTCCCGCTTCTCGGGGATCGGGATGTCCCAAACTCCCGCGGTGAGCGGGTCGCCGGGCGACCAGGCGCGGTACTCGAGCGGGCCTCGCCTGTCGATGACGACCGGAAGGGCCACCTGGCGGCCCGCCGCGGCGAGGCTGTCGACCAGCGGGCGCGGATCGAACTCGGCGCGGAACGGCCAGTAGATTCCGAGCACGCCCAGCCCCGCGGTGATGATTTCTTGCAGCGCGGCGGTGATGCGTCCGCCCATGGCGCCTCGCTCGGCGGGCGGCAGCGCCATGCGCAGCGCGATCAGCCGCTCGCGTTCCGCGCGCCGCCAGGTTTTGACTGCAGCCGCATCCACGACGGCGCCTAGAACAGCCCGGTGATCCGGCCGTCCTCGGTCAGGTCGATATTGTTTGCCGCAGGCACGCGCGGCAGCCCGGGCATGGTCATGATCTCGCCGCAGATCGCGACGACGAACTCGGCGCCGGCCGACAGGCGGATTTCGCGGACCGGCAGAACATGGTCGACCGGCGCGCCCTTAGCGTTGGCATCGGCCGAGAAGCTGTACTGCGTCTTCGCCATGCACACCGGAAAATGCCCGAACCCGTTTTTTTGCAGCTCGGCGAGCCGGCTTTCGACCGATGCGTCGCAAGCGATGTCCTTGGCCCGGTAGATCTTCTGCGCGATCGTCTTGATCTTGTCACGCAGCGGCATCTCGTCGGGATAGAGCACCTGGAACTTGGACTGGCCGCTATCGGCGATGCGGGCGACCACCTCGGCAAGCGGCGCGGCTCCCTCGCCACCATTGGCCCAATGGTCGGCGATCACCGCCTCGACACCGTGCGACGCGCAGAGTTCCTTCAGCTTGGCGTGCTCGGCCTCGGTGTCGGCGCTGAAGCGGTTGACCGAGACCACCGCCGGCACGCCAAACTGGCTGAGGTTTTCGAGGTGACGCCCGAGATTGGCGTAGCCGGCTTCGAGCGCCGCGACATTCTCGGCGCGGAGCTGGTCGCGCGCGACGCCGCCATGCATCTTCAACGCGCGCACGGTGGCGACGACGACCGCCGCGTCGGGCTTGAGCCCGGCCTTGCGGCACTTGATGTCCATGAACTTCTCGGCGCCGAGATCGGCCCCGAAACCGGCCTCAGTGACCACGTAGTCGCCGAGCTTCAGCGCGGTCTTGGTGGCGATGACCGAGTTGCAGCCATGGGCGATATTCGCGAACGGGCCGCCATGGATAAAGGCCGGGTTATTTTCGAGCGTCTGCACCAGATTGGGGGCGACCGCGTCCTTGAGCAGCACCGCCATCGCGCCCGCCGCCTTGAGGTCCCCGGCGCGCACCGGCTCGCGCGCACGGGTCTGCGCGACGATGATGTTGGCGAGCCGCCGCTTCAAATCGGCGAGGTCGGTCGCCAGGCAGAAGATCGCCATGACCTCGGAGGCGACGACGATGTCGAACCCGTCCTCGCGCGGGAAGCCGTTGGCGACGCCGCCGAGCGACGAGGTGATCTGGCGCAACGCCCGGTCGTTCATGTCGAGGCCGCGGCGCCAGGTCACGCGGCGCTGGTCGATACCGAGCTCGTTGGCCCAGTAGATGTGGTTATCGACCATCGCCGCGAGCAGGTTGTTGGCGGCGCCGATCGCATGGAAATCGCCGGTGAAGTGAAGGTTGATGTCCTCCATCGGCACGACCTGGGCATAGCCGCCGCCGGCCGCGCCGCCCTTCATGCCAAAGCTCGGGCCCAGGCTCGGCTCGCGCAGGCAGATGATCGCCTTCTTGCCGATATGGTTGAGTGCGTCGCCAAGGCCGACCGTGGTCGTGGTCTTGCCTTCGCCGGCGGGGGTCGGGGTGATCGCGGTGACGAGGATCAGCTTGCCGTTGGGCTTGTCCTTCAGCGACTCGACGTAATCGAGGCCGACTTTCGCCTTGTAGCGGCCATAGGGCGACAGCGCCTCGTCGGGGATGCCAAGCTTCGCCGCGATCTCGCCGATCGGCTTCATCGCCGCTGCCTGGGCGATCTCGATATCGGATTGGGGGTTCTTATGCTGGTCGGCTCCGCGCGCCACGGCAGGTCTCCTCACCATTCTGTTGATCCAAGGTCTTAGTCCCTGCGGCCGGGCTAGCGCAACCGCCGCCGCGCCGCAGTTTGGGGAAACGGTGCCGGTGCGTTAGGCTGGCGGCACGCCCAGAGCGGCGATATAATCTCCGGTACTTACGTATAATCTCCACCGATCCCCACCCCACGAGCATGAGGACCCCAATGAACTGCCTGACCTGGACGAGGTGGCGCGCACAATTGCTGTTGTCCGGCGCAGCCGCCCTGCTCGCGCTGTCCGCGCTGACGGCGGGCCCCCCGCCGGCGCAGGCCCGCGGTTGGGTGAGCATCGGCGGGCCGTGCTGCGGCTATTGGGGGCCGGGCCCATATTGGGGCTATCCGCCGCCCTACGGCTATTATCCGCCGCCGGCGTATTACCCGCCGACGCCGCCGTATCCTGTGCCCGGCTATCCGCCGCCGGCGCCGGCGGCTTACGCGCCGGCCCCTGCCGCGGCTCCGGCAGCGCCGGGCGCCGCGCCCGGGCAGCCGCAGATCACCTATACCGGCAAGCCGGCCTTCACCAACGCGGCGGGGCAGACCTGCCGCGAATACAAGACCAACGCCGGCGGACGCGACGTGTTTGGCACGGCATGCCAGCAAACCGACGGGCAGTGGCGGGTCGTCAACTGAGCAGCGCCCCGCCCGCTTGACCGCGAGCAAAGCCTGCTGACATCTTCCCGCCAGTTTGACGCGAGGAGAAGCATCATGGCGCGGCCGATCGTTTATGGCGCGGCGATGAGCCCTTACGTGTGGAGCGCCCGGCTGGCGCTTGCCGAAAAGGGCGTCGCGCACGAACTGGTCAGCGTGGGGATCAGCGAATTCCGCACCGAGCCGCACCTCTCGCGCCACCCGTTCGGGCGGATCCCGGCGTTCGAGCATGACGGGTTCATGCTTTACGAGACGCAAGCAATCATGCGTTACGTCGACGAGGCCTTTCCGGCAACGCCGCTGCAGCCGATCGAGCTGCACCCATTCGCGCGGATGAACCAGTTCATGGGGATCGTCGATTCCTATCTCACTCCCTCTCTGCTAGCGGGCGTGCTGTTCCAGCGTTTTGTCGCGCCGCTGATCGGGCGCACCTGCGATGAAACGGCGGTCACCGAGGCGTTGCCGCGGGTGCGGCATTGCATCGGCGAAATCGCCCGCCTGGCCGGCGATCAGCCCTTCCTCGCCGGGGAGGCGCTGAGCCTTGCCGATCTGATGGTCATCCCACAACTCTATTACTTCAAACGATTGCCCGAAGGCGCAGCCCAGCTCGCCGAGTTGCCGGCACTCGCCGCCTGGGCCAGCCGGATGGAGGAACGCCAAAGCGTCCAGGTGACGCGCCCAGCCGGATTCTGAGCCGCGTCTTGGGATCAAAACTCTGTAGAACTTTACGGTTTGTTAGCGACGATTGTACCGGGCCGGCCCTTGAAGCGCGGGTTTCCGGCGCAAACCTTCTCGACCGTTCGGCGATATTGTCATCGGAAGTGGGACAATGAGTGCGCTAGAGGTCGTTGCCAAGCCGGAATTCGGCAAAGCGGAACTCGATTGGCTGACCCACCTTCGCTATACACGGGCGCATAGCCCCGGAGCTCCTGCCTTCACCCTGGTCTTTCCCGGCGCCCATTCGGTCGACGAAGTCATCAAGCAGGTTCAGGCGACCTGCGCGGCTACCGCACGCATCCACTTCTGTCTGCGTTCGGCGATGATCGTGCCGGAGGGGAAGATGGGGTTTTTCCATATCTTCCTGGTGCCCGACGAAGGCTTTGGCGCGATCATCCGCCTGCACGAGCGGTTGCATACCGGGCCGCTCAAATGCTGCTTGCGCCCGGACGCGCCCTATATCCCGCATGTGACGGTCGCCAGCATGCAGGCGTTCGACGCGGCGCGGCAGACCATGGCGGTGCTCAACGCCAAGGACTTGGCGATCGCCGGGCGCATCGACGAGATCGAAGTGCACGAGCGCGACTCCGCCGTCCCGCGCTGTGTCGCCAAGGTGCCGCTGAAGCACAGCGGGTTTTTCCACTGAGCTCGCCTTCGTCACCCCGGCGGAGGCCGGGGCCCAGGGTTCAGCGGCTCAAGCGACGGACACATCTGGATTCCGGCCTTCGCCCTGAAAGACGACGACAGATCGCTACCTGACCGGCCTGAACAGCCGGAACGGGTTCGGCAGGCGTTCGAGCCCGGCCTCGAAGCGGGCGCGCGCTTCGCCCAGCCGCGCGACATCGGCGAGTCGGCGATCGATAAAGGCGCGCGTGTCGGCGAAACCCTCGGAGCGGTCTTCGAGCCAGTACATCAGGCAAGCGGTGTAGATCGCGGCCAGCGTCGCGCGCTTCGTATAGAAGCTAAAATCGGTCGAGGCGTCGCCGGCCGCATACCAGATGCCGTCGACCGTGTCGTAGAGCAGGCGCGCGCCTAGCAGCGCGTGTGGCGGCAAGGCGACCACAGACAAAGCGCGGCGGACGGCCTCGCGCCACGGCGCGACGACCTCAAACCGCAGCCCCAGCGCCCGCCGGATGCGCGCCGTCGTGCCGCCTTCCTCGGGCGGCGCCGCTTCGTACCAGTCGAGCATCCGCCGGTCGGCCCAGGCGCTGAAACCGGCGACGAGGTCGGGCGCGCCGCGCTGGAACAGCGCCAACGCCTCTTCGGCCGGCATGTCGAGCTGGCGCGCGGCGGCGCGCAACGCGCCATGCGACCAGCCGTCAAACGCGACATTCGGCAGCATCGCCTCGATCAGGCGATCGCGCTCCTGTTCGGCCAAGGGGCTCTTCATGTTTCGTCGCCCTCGCGGGATTGCGCGAGGAATTCGGCGAGATCGATCGGGTGGCGTTGGACTTCGTCACCGAACACCAGGAGCCGGAGATCGGTCATTCGCTGCGGGTAGAGGATGCCGTCGAGATGGTCGCATTCGTGCTGCACGACCCGCGCGTGGAAGCCGGCCGCCTCGCGCTCGATCGGGTTGCCGTCGAGCCCCACGCCGCGGTAACGCACGCGCAGATGGCGCGGTACCGCGCCGCGCAGCCCCGGCACAGAGAGGCATCCCTCCCAGCCAAGCGCCATCTCGTTGCCGATCGGCTCGATCACCGGGTTGATCAGCACGGTCAGCGGCTGCTCACCGTCGCCGGGCAGATCGGTGGTGCGCTCGCCGGCCACAAAGAACGTCACGATGCGGTGCGAGGCGTGGACCTGCGGCGCGGCGATGCCGGTGCCGCCCGAATCGGCCATTGTCTCCAGCATGTCCTCAACGAGCTTCTTGACCCAGGGCGCGGCGGGGTCCTCGACCTCCGCGGCGCGGGCGCGCAGGATGGGATTGCCCATCTTGGCGATCTTCAGCAAAGCCATCTGCTTTATATGAGACGCGGCAGGCCAGCAGTAAAGCCACGATCCCCCAGCCCCAGAAAGCGAGGATGGATCGGTTCCCGCCGAACATGCGTATTTGCGCGGGAACGGCGCAAAGAGGCGGCGTGTAGGGGAAGCAAATGACTTGGCGAGCATACCTGATGTCGCTCATCGCCGGGATGGTCGGGGCGGCGATCGTCTTCGCGATCGGGTTGGCGTGGAATTCGAGCTCTCATGGCGGGTTCGTTCGAGCGCTCGGCAGCGTTACACCTGAGCAGCCCGCCGCCGTGTCTTCCTCGCATCCGGCCACGACCTCGGCTGCGAGTTGGCGGCCCGTTGCCGGCAAAAGCGGTTACAATCCCGCCTGCGACTACCGGCTTCATCTGCTGATCCCACCGACAAAAGCAGCCAAAATCTCGATCGATCTGTCCCGCTACGCCGACGCTTCTTCGTTTATCTACCCCACCATCGTGAACGACCACTTTCTGCAAGCGGTCATCATGGAGCCTGGAGAGCCGATCGCGCTCGACATAAGCGATGCCAAGGGCGACGACTGCGAAGCGGGAAATGCCAGCCTCGGCAACCTGCCGGGAATGTGTTTCGAGACCAAGATCGAGGAACGCTGCCCCTGACTTTCCGTCGGTTAAGCAGTGACAGCCGCCTTGTTCAGCTCATCGCCAGATTGCGATAGCCGTCGGCGACGACCGCGTCGCAATGCTCGCGGAACGCGGGATGGCCGCCGCTGTAGCGCATGATCTTGCGAGTGGTCTTACCCTCGACGTTGCGGTTGATCCCGGTCATCCACGAGTCGATCTCGTTCATCAAGAGCCCCTCGCCGAGCGACATGACATGCTCGGTCCACTCGGCGGTGCCGGCGGTAGTGGCCTCGACGCAGGTGATGCCGTTCTTGCGTGTGTGAGCGACAAGCTGCGTCACCCATTCGACACTGTATTCGGCGACGCGCGGGAAATTGCCGAGGCCGCCATGCGGTCCGACGACCATCAGGAAATTCGGGAAGCCCTCGACAAACACGCCAAGATAAGTCTGCGGCCCGTCCTTCCACTTGTCCTTGAGCTTCTGCCCGTCGAGGCCGGTGATATCGATGCGGTCGAAGGCGCCGGTGATCGCGTCGAACCCGGTCGCGTAGATGATGATGTCGAACTCATATTCCCGGTCGCTGGTCTTGATGCCGGCCGGGGTGATGCGCTCAATCGGAGTCTCGTTGATGTCGACGAGTTTGACATTGGGCTGATTGTAGACCTCGAAATAATGGGTCTCAAGCGGCACGCGGCGAGTGCCGAAGCCATGGTTCTTCGGGATCAGCTTTTCCGCAATCGCCGGGTCCTTGACCCGCTCGCGGATCTTGCGCGCAACAAAGTCGGAGATCAGCGCGTTGGCCTTCCGGTCGGACAGGATGTCGCTGAAATTGCCCTGCCAGATGCCAAAGCCCGGCTCGGCGTAAAGCTTTTCGAACAGCGCCTCGCGTTCCTCCGCAGTCACCTCGGTCGCCTTGCGCGGGTCGGGAAGGTGAATGAAGCAGCCGGGGCTTTCAGCGCAGAGCGCAAAAATCTCGTCAAAGCGTGCGCGGATGTCGTGCATCTCGTCTTCGCCGATCCGGGCGTTGTGCAGCGGCGCGGCCCAATTCGGCGTGCGCTGGAACACGGTCAGCGAGCCGACGTCCTCGGCGATTGTCTGGATCGTCTGGATCGCGGTGGCGCCGGTGCCGATGATGCCGACGCGCTTGCCGACGTATTCTATCCCTTCTTTCGGCCAGAAATGCGTGTGGCAGGCCTGGCCCCGGAAGCTGTCGACGCCGGGGATCGTCGGCATCGTCGGCGCCGAGAGCACACCGATCGCGGTGATCAGGAAGCGGGTCGTGAAGCTGCGCCCGTCTTCGAGCGCGACATCCCAGCGCCGGGTCTCGGCATGGAAATGCGCGGCGGCGACAGTGCAGCTGAATTCGATGTCGCGGCGCAGGTCGAACTTGTCGGCGACATGGTTGAGATAGCGTTCGGTCTCGGGCTGGGCGGCAAAGCGCTCCTGCCAGTTCCACTCGTCGAGCAGTTCCGGCGAAAAGGAATAGCCGTACGTGTAGCTTTCGGAGTCGAAGCGCGCGCCGGGATAGCGGTTCCAGTACCAGGTGCCGCCGACGCCGCTGCCCGCCTCGAACACGCGCACCTTGATCCCCAATTGGCGCAGCTTGTAGAGCTGGTAGAGGCCGGAAACGCCGGCGCCGATGACGATCGCGTCAAATTCGGGGTCAGCCTGCGCTCCGGATGCGTGGATGGCGGCGGCCATGTTTTCCTCGGCGAAATTCGTAAGCCAGCGATACTAGTTTCCGGCGAACGGGTCTGCTTGGCAACCGATCTTCGCGCATGGCCCTATGACAAACGCGGCACGGAAGCGGCGGCGAGGGTTCACAGAAACCCGCCGAGGTGCTAGGGTGCGCGCCCCTAACCGGCTCAACTGCGGAGTAATGCGCCCGTGCAAGTCCTCGTTCGCGACAACAATGTCGATCAGGCTCTGCGAGCCCTGAAAAAGAAAATGCAACGCGAGGGCGTGTTCCGGGAGATGAAGCTTCGCCGCAATTACGAGAAGCCGTCAGAGCGCCGCGCGCGCGAGAAGGCCGAGGCGGTGCGCCGCTACCGCAAGCTCTTGCGCAAGCGCATGGAGCGCGAGGGGTATTAGTCCCGCACGGGGTCTCCATATTGGGAAGGCGGCCCTTGGCTCACGACATCTATTATGCCAAGGAAGCTAATCGATGGCCGTGGTGCTATCCCAAACGTATGACGCGCTAGTCGCAGCCGGCACACCGGAAGCTAAGGCGCGCGCTGCCGCCGAAGAACTCGCAGGCTACGAAAGTCGGTTTGTAAGGATTGAACCGGCCTCCCGGTACTCAAATGGATGTTCGGCCTGGCAATCGCCGGGATTGTATCCCTCGTTATAAAAGCGCTTGCCTACCTGGCGCTACTCCAGCGACTTGACGATCTCGTCGCACATCTTTTTGGCGTCGCCGAACAGCATCATCGTGTTGTCGCGGAAGAACAGCTCGTTGTCGACCCCGGCATAGCCCGATGCCATCGAGCGCTTGACGAAGAGCACGGTGCGCGCGCGCTCGACATCGAGGATCGGCATGCCGTAGATCGGCGACGCGGGGTCGGTCTTGGCCGCTGGGTTGGTGACGTCGTTGGCGCCGATGACAAAGGCGACATCGGTCGAGGCGAAGTCGCGGTTGATTTCCTCGAGCTCTTTGACGTCGTCGTAGGGCACGTTGGCCTCGGCGAGGAGCACATTCATGTGGCCCGGCATGCGGCCCGCCACCGGGTGGATCGCGTACTCCACCTTGACCCCGTCCTTCTTCAACAGATCGGCCATCGCCTTTAGCGCGTGCTGCGCCTGCGCCACCGCCATGCCATAGCCCGGCACGATGATCACCGACCCGGCATTCTTCATGATGAACGCAGCATCCTCGGCGCTGCCCGACTTGACCATGCGGTCGCCGACGCCCGGCCCGCCCGCGGCCGCCGCGACGCCCTCACCGCCGAACCCGCCAAGGATCACGTTGACGATCGAGCGGTTCATCCCCTTGCACATGATGTAGCTGAGGATCGCACCCGACGAGCCGACGAGACCGCCGGTGATGATCAATAGGCTGTTCGACAGCGTGAAGCCGATGCCGCAGGCCGCCCAGCCGGAATACGAATTCAGCATCGAGATGACCACCGGCATGTCGGCGCCGCCGATCGGCAGGATCAAGAGAAAGCCGAACGCAAAGGACAGCAGCACCAACAGCGCGAAGACGACCGGGCTTTCGCCCGCGACGAAGATCACGACCAGAAAGATCAGCACCGCCGCAAGCACGGCGTTGAGCAGATGCTGTCCGGTGAAGACCAGCGGTGCGCCGGAAACGAGACCCTGCAGCTTGGCGAAGGCGACGACCGCGCCGGTAAAGGTGATCGCGCCGATCGCCAGGCCGATCGCCATCTCGATCAGGCTTTCGACGTGGATGTTGCCCTTGATGCCGATGCCATAGGCCTGCGGGTCGGCGAACGCGGCGCAGGCAACGCAGACGGCGGCAAGACCGACCAGGCTGTGGAATGCCGCCACCAATTGAGGCAGCGCCGTCATGCGGATGCGCCACGAAATCGCGGTGCCGATCGCGCCGCCGATGACGAGGCCGAGGATAATCAGCCAGTAGCTGACCACCTGCGGCGTCGCCAGCGTGGTCAGGATCGCGATCACCATGCCGGCTATACCGTACAGGTTGCCGCCGCGCGCCGTTTCCGGCGACGACAGACCGCGCAGCGCCATGATGAAACAGATCGACGCGATCAGGTAGAGAAAGGCGGAATAGCTTTCGCCCACGGATTCTTCTTTCTGTCCGTTATTTCTTGCGCTGGAACATCTGCAGCATGCGCTGGGTGACGATAAAGCCACCGAAGATGTTGACTGCGGCCAACGCGACCGCGACGAACCCCATGATCTTCGCAAAGCTGATGCCGTGCGGCCCAGCGGCAATCAGGGCGCCGACGATGATGACGCTCGAAATCGCGTTGGTGACGCTCATCAGCGGCGAATGGAGCGCCGGCGTGACACGCCAGACGACGTAATAGCCAACGAATACCGCCAGCACGAACACCGTCAGCTCGAAGACGAAGGGCGGGCCGGCAGACGTTACGGGCGGCGGTAGCGACGACAATTGCTGCGCGAGCCGGTCGAGGTTTTGCGCCAATGCCTTGGCATTGCCAGCGAGCTCGCCGGCGGCTTGTGCGAGCGAGGCGGGATCCGCCATATGTCCTCCGTTAGCCGGCCGCCGGCCCTGGCGCCACCATTAGCGCCGGCGCCGATGATGGCAACAGGGCCGGGTTGACCACCACCCCATCGATCGTCAGCAGCGAGGCCTTGATAATCTCGTCGGCGGTGTCGATCGTCAGCCCCTTTTCCTTGTCGACGATGAGCGCGAGGAACGCCGACAAGTTGCGAGCATAGAGCAGGCTCGCATCGACCGGGATATGCGCCGGCGCGTTGGCGTAGCCGATGATCCTGACCCCGCCGGGCGTGGTGACCGTCTCTTCGGGTTTGCTGCCCTCGACATTGCCACCCGCCTCGACGGCGATATCGGCGACCACCGAGCCCGGCGCCATCGCGCCCAGCATCTCGCCGGTCAACAGGATCGGGGCCTTGCGGCCGGGGATCAGCGCGGTACAAATCACGATGTCGATGCGCTTCAGCGCGTCGGTGATCATCTGCCGCTGGCGGCGCTGAAAATCTTCGCCCATCTCGCGCGCATAGCCGCCCGCGGTCTCGGCGCTCTTCATCGCCTCCTCGTCGACCATCAGGAACGAGGCGCCGAGGCTCTCGACCTGCTCCTTCGCGGCGGCGCGCACATCGGTCGCGAACACGACCCCGCCGAGCCGGCGCGCGGTGGCGATTGCCTGCAGCCCGGCCACTCCTGCGCCCATCACCAACACCCGCGCCGCCTTGATCGTGCCCGCCGCGGTCATCATCATCGGCATGGCGCGGCCGAATTCGGCGGCGGCGTCGACCGCGGCCTTGTAGCCGGCGAGGTTGGCCTGCGACGACAGCACGTCCATCGCCTGCGCGCGGGTGATGCGCGGCACGAGCTCCATCGAGATCGCCGTGACTCCGGCCTGGGCGTAGGCTTCGACCTCGTCCTTGTGATCGAGCGGCGCCAGGAGGCCCACCAGCACCGCGCCCCTTTTCATCAGCTTGAGTTCGTCGGGTTCCGGGCGCTGCACCTTGAGGACGATATCGGCGCCGTCGAGCGCGGCGGCCTCGTCGGCGGCGATCGTCGCGCCGGCCGCCTCGTAAGTGCTGTCGACAAAAAAGGCGCCCGCGCCGGCGCCAGTCTCGACGGCGACCTCGAGCCCCTGCCCGCGCAGTTGCTTGACCGTGTCCGGCGAGGCCGCGACCCGCCGCTCGAACACGCGTCTTTCCTTGACGATGGCGACCTTCATCGCGTGCGACGGTCCTCTATCGGCGGTGGCGCTGGCAAGGCCGCACAATGCCGCGGCGCGTGTTGATTGTGAAGTGCGACAGCCGGAAGGCTGCCACGCTTCCGACGTAATTCATCTGCATGGTAAGGTCTGCAGCCGTTTGCCTCGGATCGATCGGCGGCGTGCGGTCGCAGAGTTGAACCGCCGCCGCGATCCGCGGTTTGTAGGATCGTAGTGGGCGCAGTGCGCGTGAATTCGTGTCCGGAATAAACTCGAGGCCCCCGCGTTGTCTTTCCCGTGGAAGTTTGGAGCAGCGTCGGAACACGCGGCGTCCCGCGTCGAACCGGTGAGCAAGCGGTTCAGCGATCAATTGATCGCGGTGCTGCCGCGGTTGCGGCGTTTCGCAGCCGGCCTCTCCCGATCGGCGAGTGAAGCCGACGATCTGGTTCAGGCGGCTTGTGAAAGGGCGTTGGCGCGAGAGCATCAGTTCCAGGAGGGAACGCGGTTCGACAGCTGGATGTTCCGCATCGTTCAGACGATCTGGATCGACCAGCTTCGGGCGCGCGATATTCGCAAGGAGGATGGAGACGTTGCCGAGGAGCGACTCGGGTCGGATGAGCCGGTGCGGCGCGTGGAAGCGCGGCTCGCGTTGTCGGAAGTGCGGCGGGCGGTCACGCTGCTGCCGCCTGACCAGCGGTTGACGCTGATGCTCGTGACGGTCGAAGGCCTCAGCTACAAGCAGGCGGCAGAGGCCACCGGCGTGCCGGTGGGCACCATCATGAGCCGCCTTGCCCGCGCGCGCATCGCGCTCCAGCAATTGCTGGAGAAGGGTGCGGTCGAGCGCAGGAGCGCAAGAGATGCAGAAGCATAGCGACGAAGCCCTGGTGGCTTATCTCGATGGCGAACTCGACGCCGACGAGCGCGCGCATGTCGAAGCGTGGCTTGACGCCGATCCGGCGGTGCGCGACCGGCTGCTCACGTTGGCCGATTCGGCGACCCTGCTGCGCAACGCCTTCGCCGATTTTGTCTCCGAGCCAGTGCCGGAACGGCTGATCGCCGCGGCGCGTGGCGAGACCGCCGCGGAGACCGACGCGGAAATCGTCGTGCTGCGGCCACCGCAGGCGAACCCGGTGCCGCCGCCCTCGGGCCGCTGGTACATCCAGCTCGCCACGGCGGCCGGGTTGTTCGGCCTCGTGGTCGGCGGCGGCGTGGGCTATGTCGGCAACTCATGGGTGACGCCGTCGCACGTGCCGGTCGAGCGTCAGCTCCAGGCCGCGTCGATCAATGGCTGGCTCGACAACGCCGCGGGCGACTACAAGCTAATGGTCAGCACCGGCGACAGCCTCGTCGATGTGCCGGCGAGCGGCGACAATGGCGACGTAATCCAAAAGGTCAGCCAGAGTCTGCCGCAGCCGGTGCGCCTGCCCAATCTGCAGCCCTGGGGGCTCACCTTCAAGGGAGCGCGGCTCGTCGTACTCGAAGGACGCCCGGCGGCGCAGCTTGTCTACACCACCGACAACAAGGCGATCGGGCCCTTGGCGCTGATCATCGGCTCGACCAAGCAGCCGGACATCGCGCCGACCTTCGAGAGGCGGCAGGATCTGAACCTGCTCTACTGGCGGCATCAGGGCCGCGCGTCGGTGCTCGTCGGGCAGAGCGAGATCGGCTACTTGTGGGGCATCGCCAACGATGTGGCCTGGCAGCTCGACGCGATCTAGGACTTCTCTGCACCGGGTTAGGCTATAATCCCGCTCGGCGACCGAATGGAGGGTCGACCGTGCGACTGCTGTTGATCGAAGACAATGAACGCTTCGCGACGCTGTTGAAGCAAGGGCTCGCCAATGCGGGCTTCGCCGTCGACGTCGTGGGGACAGCCAGGGATGCCTCGGCCGGACTTGAAGTCGGCCGCTGGGACATTGTCGTGCTGGATCGTGGCCTGCCTGATGGCGACGGGCTCGATGTGCTGGCCGAGATGCGCCGGCGCGCCGATACCACCCCGGTGCTCATCCTCACCGCGCATGGCAGCCTTAAGGATCGTGTCACCGGGCTGCAATCAGGCGCCGACGACTATCTCGTCAAACCGTTCGCGCTCGAAGAGCTGATCGCAAGGCTGCAGGCGCTCTTGCGCCGGCCAGGCAACCTGCTCGGCTTGGCGCTGCGGCTCGGCAACCTGACGCTCGACACGGTCGCTCGTCAGGTTTTTGTCGACGAGCGGCCGATCGCCTTTTCGGCCCGCGAGATCGCGGTGCTCGAGCATCTGTTGCGGCGCAGCGGGAGGGTGGTCGCCAAGTCGCTGCTCGAAAGCAATCTCTACGGGCCGGCGCAGGAGGTCGGCTCGAACGCCGTCGAGGTGCATGTCCATCGGCTGCGCCGGCATCTGGTCGAGACCGGCGCCACGGTGCAGGTGCATACGGTACGCGGCGTCGGCTACATGATCGGCGAGGGCCAGGAGCCGGCTGCGTGAGCGGCTGGGGCAAATAGCTTGTTCCGCTTCCGCTCGATCGTCGCCCGCACGATCGCGCTGCATCTGGTGGCGATCGTCGCCACATCGATCCTGATGCCGCTGGCGCTCTATCTGATGCTCAACCGCACCGCGCTCGACCTGCAGAACGCCGCGCTGCGCGAGCAGGCCGATGAAATTCTCGGCTATGTCGAACCGGCACCTGACGGCAGTTTTCGGTTCAACATGCCGGGCCAAATCGCCGCGCTCTATTCGGAAGCCTATGGCCGCTATGCCTTCGCCGTCCTCGGCGCCGACGGCAAGGTGCTGTTTTCGTCGCTGACCAACAAGGCGCCGATCAAAGAACCGGCGACACGCGGCGACCAGCCCGTCTATTTCACCGAGCATCGGGGCGCAGCGACGCTTTACGGCGTCAGCCTGCCGGTGCAATTCCACGGCCGCGATCTGATTGTCCAAGTATCGCAGGATCTCGCCCACCGCGATGTGCTGATCGACGACATCGTCGCCGATTTCTTCACCCGGGTCGGCTGGATCACCGCGCCGATCCTCTTTCTGCTGCTGGCAATCGACGTCGCGATCATCCGGCGCGCGATGCGCCCGGTGATCGCCGCCTCGAACCTCGCCGAGCGCATCGGGCCGCTGCGCACTGAATTGCGGCTGCCCGAAAACGGCATGCCGCTCGAAGTGCAGCCGCTGGTGCGTGCTGTCAACCAAGCGCTCGACCGTCTGGAGGAAGGCTTCCGCGGCCAGCGCGAGTTCACCGCCGACGCGGCGCACGAGCTGCGCACGCCTCTCGCCATCCTACGCACCCAGATCGACATGATCGCCGACCGCGAGTTGGCGCGCACGTTGCGCCAGGATGTCGAGAATATGAGCCGGCTGGTCAACCAGCTGCTCGAAATGGCCGAGCTCGAAACCTTTGTCATCGGCCGCGACGAGACCTCGGACCTCGTCGCGGTAGCGGCCGAAGTCGCGGCTTTCCTGGCGCCAATCGCCCTCGCCAACGACAAGCGCGTCGCGGTCATCGCTGCCGAGACGCCGATGCTGGTGCGCGGCAACGCCGACATGCTCGGCCGCGCCCTGCGAAATCTGGTGGAGAATGCGCTCGCCCACGCGCCAGCGAAGACGGCGGTTGAGATCGCGGTCGATCCGCCCGCCACGATCCATGTCAGCGATCGTGGACCGGGGGTACCGGCTGCCGACCGCGATCATATCTTCCGGCGCTTCTGGCGGCGCGACCGCAGGCGGCAGGGAAGCGCGGGCCTCGGGCTGTCGATCGTGGCGCGCATCGCCGAGTTGCATGGCGGAACGGTGTCGATCGGCGACCGGCCCGGCGGCGGCGCGGTCTTTACACTGGCATTCTCGGGGGTGATCGCGCCGCCGAGGCAGCGGGCGCAGGAGCTGACCGTGGCGAAATGACGGCGCGCCTACTCGGCGTGCTCGGATTGCAGCTGGATGTAGTTCTCGATGCCGATCTTCTGGATCAGGCCGAGCTGAGTTTCGAGGAAATCGACATGTTCTTCCTCGCTTTCGAGGATCTCCTCGAACAGCTCGCGGCTGATGTAGTCATTGACCGTCTCGCAATAGGCGATCGCCTCGCGCAGCCGCGGCATCGCCGCCTGCTCGAGCCTCAGATCGGATTCAAGCAGCTCCTTCACGTCCTCGCCGATAAGCAGCTTACCGAGGTCCTGCAGGTTTGGCAGCCCTTCGAGGAACAGGACGCGGTTGATAAGCCGGTCGGCGTGCTTCATCTCGTCGAGCGACTCCTTGTACTCGAAGTCGCCGAGCTTGGTGACGCCCCAATGCCTGAGCATCCGGGCGTGCAGAAAATACTGGTTGATCGCGGTCAGTTCGTTTTTGAGCACCGCGTTGAGGTGCTGAATGACGGTCGGATCGCCTTGCATGACTCGCCTCCCGCGTTGGGCCGCAGGAGCTTAACGCGAAAAGCCGGCGAACTGTTGCAGGTAAATGATTAGTCGTCGCTGCCGATGTCGACCGCGGCATCCTGCTCGCGCAGCATCTGGCGGACGAAGGGAACGCACTTGCCGCATTGCGGCTCGCAGCCGAGCGTACGGTACACCATCGATACCGAGCAGCCGTTTTCGCACGAAGCACGGACATCGCGGTCAGTCAGGGCATTGCACAGACAGATATACATGCCATCCTCGGCTGGAATTGACGTACATCTAGCCAGACTGCGAATGCTTCGCAACATCACTCTTAAGCGCATCAGCCATGCCGCGAACGATGGGGTGATCTATGCCGGATCGGCGTCTCGCGCGACGGGGCGCCAGCGGCTATTGTGAGACGCAATCAACATCCCGCCTCAAGCCGCAAAACAGGAGGAGCACCGCCGATGGCCGAGACCCCCACCTTTGGCCGCTACGCCGAAATTCCCTATGACGAGATGACGCCGGAGCAGAAGGAAGGCTACCACTCGCTGCTGGAGACGCGCGGGCGGCTCCCCGGCCCCAACAAGATCTATGTTCATAATCCCAAGCTGGTGAAGGTGATGGGACCGCTCGGCGCCTATTTCCGCACCGGCTACTCCTTGTCGGAGCGCGAGCGCGAGATCGCGGTCGTCATCACCAACGCGCATTTCCACTCCGCCTACCCGACCAACGCGCATGAGCGCGCCGGCAAGGCGGCCGGGCTGCCGGCGGACAAGGTCGAGGCGATGCTCGCGGGACAGCCGACCTCGTTCAATGACGAGCGCGAGCAGGTGGTCTACGAGATGGCGGTGACGCTCATCAATTCGCGCTGGGTGTCGAAGGGGCTCTATGACCGCGCGGTCAAGGCGCTCGGGCACGAAGGCATCACCGACGTGACCTGCCTCATGGGCTTCTACTCGAGCGTATCGATGACGCTCGCCTTTTACGACGTCCCGGCAGGCGCCGAAGGTCTGGCGCGCTAGTCTAATATCGGGCCGAGCCTCGGGCGCTGAATGCAAGTCTCGAGGCTCAGCTTGCTAGACGATCGCGCCCTCGGCGGGTAGCCCGGCACCGATATCGAAATATTCCTGCTCGACGATCCTGATGATCTCGCGTGTCGGGTCGGCGCTTGCTAGAAGGGGCGTGGCGCCGAGCTCGCCGCTGCAGCTCAGGATCTGGTCGACGCTGCCGTCCTTGCCGCGCAGCGGCAGGCGCAGCGTCTCGATCGCCGCCGCCCGGCCCGAGAGCAACTCGACGCGGCGCTGCGACCGGGACCCGCATGGCCAATCGACAACGGTTTTGAGCTCGCGGCGCATCACCGCGGCTGCCGAGGGCGACACGCCCTCAAAGCAATCGGTGCCGGTGATGACGCGTCCCCAGCGCCGCTCGATCTCGGTGCCGACCAGACGGTATCGCCATTTGTCTTCGTCGTCCCGCTCGATGACGCTGATCACCGGCAGGATGCGGGCGATCGTCATCGGGTCGAAGCTTCGCCGATCCGGGATAAGCCCTTCCCTCGGCAGGCCTGACCAGGCGGTCAGCAGATCGCGCGCGATCGGTCCCAAGCGTTCGGCGATGTCGTACACGAAGATGCCTTCTTTCGAAGGCGTTATCGTGGCGATATTTGGTAAACGCATTGCTAGCGGGCATCGCGCCCCGCCGCTGTCAGCATTGCGACAAAGGCCCTGAGCGGCATCCCGGGCCGCGCGCCGGCCCGCTCGGCAGCGCGGTTGACATGCGACAGCACGCCATCGTGGTAAAGCGCGCGGGCATCGCCGATCGGCGCGCTGTCGGCGGAGACCGCACCGGCCGGAATGTTGCGCGCGTCGAGCGGCGCGAGGCGGGCGATGCCGGCGCCGTCCATCCCGAAGCCGCCGTCGCTGAAGAAGCAGGCGTAAACTTCCGGCGCCACCGCGTTGTCAGGGCGCCCGCCCGACAGCGCGCCATGCGACGCGGTGACGACGATCTTGCCCTCGTCGTCCGGCACGATCATCCCGATCGAGTCGGCGCAGACGAGCCCCGGCTGGCCCTCGCGCAAGATATAACGGGCGCCGTCGGTGATCGCCGGCGGCTTCTCGCTGGGCGGAACCGCCCCGCGCATCAACTCGGCACATTCGCGCACGCTCTGACCGACCTTGCAGCCGAGCGCCGCGGCGGTCTTGTTGACATGACTGATGACGCCATGCGCGAGCATGTGGTCGCCATCGCCGATATGGCAGGTCATCGCGTCGGCGGTCGCCGCGGCCATGGCGATCCGGTCGAGGAATTCGAGCCCGACGATGCCGGCATCGTCCTTGCCAATCCCGGCATCGTTCATGATCACGGCGCGCACCGGCCACTTCGCGGCGTTGTAAGCATTGTACCGCCCGCCATAGGAACCCGAGACGGCGACCTGCAAGCGATGCTCCTCGCGCAAGTTCGAGCAGCTCGCGACGGTCACGATCTTCACGCTGTCAGTCGCTGCGGCCATGAATCAGCTCCCGGTTTGATCGACCTTCAATTTGATCGGTGTTGGGCCATCGCTTAGCATGGCCGCACAACCGCCGAAACAGGGGAAACGCCATGCTGATCGTCGACGCACAGGTCCACATCTGGTCCGCCGGCCCGCCGAGCAATGCCGCCCACCGCCAGGTCAACTCGTACACGGCGGAGGAATGCATCCGCGACATGGACGCGGCCGGGGTCAGCGCCTGCCTCTTGCATCCGCCGGGCTGGGACCCGAACTCAGGCAAAATCTCCGAGGAAGCGGCGGCGAAATACCCGACGCGATTTGGTATTCTCGGCAACTTCCCGCTCGACAAACCGGAGAACCGCGGTCTCATCGATGGGTGGAAGAAGCGGCCTGGCATGCTCGGGCTGCGCTACGCGTTCACCGCGCCACACCAGGCGAACTGGATGACTGACGGCACGATGGACTGGCTGTGGCCGGCGGCGGAGAGAGCCGGCATCCCGATCGCGCTGATGGCGTCGAACTATCTGCCGCTGGTCGGCCAGATCGCCGAGAAGCATCCCGGCCTCAAGCTCCTCATCGACCATTATGCGCGGGTGCGCGGCGGCTCGGACGATGCCGCGCACGGCAACCAACCTCAACTGCTGGCGCTCGCCAAGCACAAGAATGTCGCGGTCAAGTGTACCGGCGCGCCCGGCAATTCGAGCGCGGCCTATCCCTATAGGAACATCCACAAATTCACCCAGCAGATCGTCGAGGCGTTCGGCCCGGAGCGCAGCTTCTGGGGCACCGACATCACCCGCATGCCGTGTTCGTGGAAAGAGTGCGTGACGATGTTTACCGAGGAGATGCCGTGGCTCAAAGGCCGCGACCTCGAAATGGTGATGGGCCGCGCGGTGTGCGACTGGCTGGGCTGGAAGCTTTAGCCCAGGCATTTGGCCGAAGCCGCCTCACCCGGTGAGGCGGGCTCCCGCTATTGACTGGCGATCGCCGAGGGGTCTTGCGGTCCCGTCGCCTGGCCTGTCGGTCCGAGCGAGTACAGATCGAACTCATGGCCCGGCCGGTCGCTCGGGCTGCGATAGGCGAAGGGGTGTCCCCACGGGTCCTCGGGCAGTTTGTCGCCTTTGAGGTAGGGCCCATCCCAGTGCGCCACGCCTTGGGGCTGTGTCAGCAATGCCTGCAGCCCTTGACTTGTCGTGGGATAGGCTCCGACATCGAGCTTGTACATATCGAGCACCGTCGCCAGACGCTCGACCGATTGCGCGGCGATTTTTTCCTTGGCGGCGCCGAATTGGCGCATCACCGCCGGCGCCACCAAACCGATCAGCAAGCCAAGGATGGCAAGCACGACAAGGAGTTCGAGGAGGGTAAACCCTCGCTCCGAATTTCGGGAATCGCGGAAGCGGTTGCGCATGGAGCAACTGTGCATTATCCGACCGGCTGCGCAAGACATTGGGATCACTGCGTTTCACACTCGTCCTCAGGCCCCCTTCGGCCGGCCTTTTCGTTTGATGGCGAGCCCAGCGCAAAAGGGCCAAGATGGGCCGACCCAGCAGAGGAGCCGAGATGGCCGATCTTGAGCCCATCCCCTATTCCGATCAGCAAATCCGCCGCATCTTGAGCAGCGTGCGGACGATCGCGATGGTCGGCGCGTCGACCAATTGGAACCGGCCCAGCTACTTTGTGATGAAGTATCTCCAGGGCAAGGGCTACCGCGTGATCCCGGTCAACCCGACCGCCGCGGGGCAGACCCTGCTCGGCGAGAAGATCTATGCCTCGCTCGGGGACATCCCCGACAAAGTCGACATGATCGACATGTTCCGCGCCGCGAGGGAGGCGCCTGGTGTCGTCGCCGACGCCATTGCGATCGGCGCCAAAATCGTGTGGATGCAATTGGGCATCCGCAACGACGAGGCGGCCGCGGCGGGCGAAGCCGCCGGGCTCGAGATCATCATGAACCGCTGCCCGAAGATCGAGTTCGGGCGCCTCGGCGGCGAATTGTCGTGGAGCGGGGTCAATAGCGGCATCATCCAAAACCGGGCGCCGCAGGCGCCGCGTCCGCGCCAGGTCAAAGACCGCCCGGCCGCTTCGGCCAATCTCACCTACGGTTTCGAAACGCGGGCAATCCATGCCGGCGCCGCGCCCGACCCGACGACCGGCGCGCGGTCGACGCCGATCTACCAGACGACGGCCTATGTCTTCGACGATGTCGACCACGCCGCCTCGCTCTTCAACCTGCATAATTTCGGCTACATCTATTCGCGCCTGACCAACCCCACCGTCGCGGTGCTGGAAGAGCGCATCGCCAGCCTCGAAGGCGGCCGCGCGGCGGTCGCCGCGGCCTCGGGCCATGCGGCGCAGTTTCTTGTCTTCGCAACGATGATGGAGCCGGGCGACGAGTTCATCGCCTCGCGCAACCTCTACGGCGGGTCGCTGACCCAGTTCGGGCTGTCGTTCAAGAAGCTTGGTTGGACCTGCCATTTCGTCGACCCGCTCGACCCCGAGAATTTCCGCAAGGCGCTGACCCCGAAAGCCAAGGCGATCTTCCTCGAACTCCTCGCCAACCCGGGCGGGATCATCGTCGATATCGAGCGCGTCGCGGCGATCGCGCACGAAGCCGGCATCCCGCTGATCGTCGACAACACGCTGGCGACGCCCTATCTGTGCCGGCCGTTCGAATACGGCGCCGACCTGATCGTCCATTCGACGACGAAGTTCCTCTCCGGTCACGGCAACGCGCTCGGCGGCATCGTGGTTGAGTCGGGCAAATTCGACTGGTCGCAAGGCGGCAAATTTCCCTCGTTGACCGAGCCGGAACCGGCGTATCACGGGCTCAAATTCTTCGAGAATTTCGGTGATTTCGCTTTCACCACCAAAGCGCGTGCAGTGGCGCTGCGCGACTTCGGCCCGTCGCTGTCGCCGATGAATGCGTTTCTCACGATCACCGGGGTCGAAAGCCTGCATGTGCGAATGGAGCGCCATGTGGAGAATGCGAAGAAGGTCGCCGAGTTTCTCGCCGTGCACCGGAAGGTGGCCTGGGTGTCCTATGCCGGCCTCAAGGACAGCCCCTATGTCGAGCTGGCGCGCAAATACCTGCCGAAGGGCGCCGGTGCGGTCTTCACCTTTGGCGTCAAGGGCGGCTATGCCGCCGGCGTCAAGCTGGTCGAGAATGCCCGGCTGTTCTCGCACCTCGCCAATATCGGCGACACGCGCAGCCTGATCCTGCATCCGGCTTCGACGACCCATCGCCAGCTGACCGACGAGCAACGCGCCGCGGCCGGTGCGGGCGACGATGTCATCCGCCTGTCGATCGGCCTCGAAACCGCGGACGATCTGATCCGCGACCTCGACGAAGCGCTGGCGGGTTAAAGATCGCATTATTGCGAAGGTAGTGAAGCAATCTCCAGCCGCCTTGGCCCTCCACGGAGAGAGATTGACGCGTCGCGCACTCCGCGCAATAGCGAGAAGAACTAGAACACGCTGAGCAGTTCGACGTCGAAGATCAGCGTCGCATTCGGCGGGATGACGCCGGCGGCGCCGGTGCTGCCATAGGCGAGGTCGGGCGGGATGATGAGCGTGCGCTTGCCGCCGACCTTCATTCCGACAATCCCCTCGTCCCAGCCGGGGATGACCTGTTTTTGGCCGAGGGTGAAGTTGAACGGCTTATCGCGGTCGAGCGAGCTGTCGAACTTGGCGCCCTTCTGGCCGCTTTTGGTGTAGAGCCAGCCAGTATATTGCATCGAAACAATGCTGCCTTTTTTTGCCTCGGCCCCGTCGCCGACCTTGGTGTCGATGTATTTGAGCCCATCGGGGAGCTGGACGGTCTTGCCCTCTGGCGAAGCAGCAGCGGGCGCGGGCGCGGTGCCTTGCTGGGCGAGCGCCGGCGAGGCGACAAACGCAAGAAACCCGATCGCCGCGGCGGATGCGGCAAGGCGGATCGACATCAGAGCACTCCTGGCTGGTCGGCATGGGCGCGCCAATATGCCGGGATGGCCGTGGCCCTCGCAAGCAGCAGCGCGCCGTGTCGTTAATAAGCCGCGCTCAAAGTCCTTTTGCGTGCGGCACATCGCACCGGCCGGGAACGCTTCCCGCGACAGCGGAAACTACGATACCGTGAGAACCGATCCTGATCCCCAACCCCCATCGGAGGAAAATCCCATGGCTCAGTCCCAGCCCAGTTCCGCGCGCGACGCGGTGCGCAACGTCGTTCCGGACCTTATCGGCTATACGGAAAAGTGGCTGTTCGGCGAGGTCTGGGAGCGACCGCAGCTGTCGAAGCGCGACCGCAGCCTGATTGTCGTCGCGACGTTGATTGCGCTCGGCCGCGAGAAACAGCTTGTCGGCCATCTCGAACGCGCGCTCAACAACGGGCTCAGCAAGACCGAGCTTTCCGAAGTCATCACCCATCTCGCCTTTTACGCCGGCTGGCCGGCGGCGATGACCGCGGCGCTCGTCGCCAAGGATGTGTTCGAGAAACACTGAGCGGGCTGCTGCCCCACCATGCCCCTCTCTCCGCGTGCGGGGAGAGGGAGATTTCTGTTTGGAGGAACTGCAATGAAAGTCGGTTTCATCGGCCTCGGCACCATGGGCAACGGCATGGCGGGCAACCTGCAGAAGGCCGGCTACGAGCTGGTCGTCCACGACATTCGCCGCGCGGCGGCCGAACGCTTCCTGGCGGCGGGCGCGTTGTGGGCCGACACGCCGAAGGCGCTCGCCGAGCAATGCGACGTCATCTTCACCTCGCTGCCCGGTCCGCCGGAGGTCGAGGCGGTCGCGCTCGGCCCCAACGGCCTTCTCGCCGGGATGAGGCCCGATACCGCCTATTTCGACCTGTCGACCAACTCGCCGACGGTGGTGCGCCGAATCAACGCGGCTTTCGCGGAGAAGAATGTCTACATGCTCGACGCGCCGGTGAGCGGCGGGCCAAAGGGCGCCGCCTCGGGACGCCTCGCGCTGTGGATCGGCGGCGACGAGCAGCAATTCAACCGGCACAAGAAGGTGCTCGACGCGATCGGCGACGCCGCGCGCTACATCGGCCCGATCGGCGCCGGCTCGGTCGCCAAGCTGGTGCATAATTGCGCCGGCTACGCGATCCAGACCTGTCTCGCCGAGGTATTCACCATGGGGGTCAAGGCCGGTGTCGAGCCGTTGGCGCTGTGGGAGGCGGTGCGGCAGGGCGCCGGCGGCCGGCGTCGCACCTTCGATTCGCTGGGCGACCATTTCCTTTCCGACTATTACGACCCGCCCGATTTCGCGCTGCGCCTCGCGCACAAGGACGTGACGCTCGCCACCGAGCTGGCGCGCGAAATGAAGGTGCCGATGCCGATGGCCAATCTGGCGCTGATGGAGCTCACCTCCGCGCTCAACCGGGGCTGGGATGGCCGCGACTCGCGTGTCGCCATGGAGCTGCAAAAAGAACGCGCTGGCGTGACGATCAAAGTGCCGATGGCCGATGTCAAAGCGGCGCTTGAACGCGACGGAAAGTAGCCGCCGGTCGCGGTGACGATCCGTCGCGAGGGATGGCTTTCCCTTTTGCTGCAAATAACTTGCGTTATGCGATATGGTGCGGCCGCCGAGCCCGAATGCCTCCCGCCTAGAGGGAAAATCCTCCGTGACTGACCCTGCCACCCTGTCGATCATCGCGCTGTTCCTCAATGCCGATATCGTCGTGAAGATCGTATTGCTGCTGTTGCTCGCCGGCTCGGTGTGGAGCTGGGCGGTAATCGTCGACAAAATCCTGCGCCTGCGCGCCGCCCGTCAATCGGCCGCGGGCTGGGCCTTGCGCGCGGCCGAGGCGCGCACCGCCGGGGAATTGGTGGGCGAGCGCTACGGCACCGAGGCCGATCACCCCGCCGCTGCAGTGCTGGCCGCCGGGGTCGAGGAATGCGTCGCCTTCGCCGACGACACGGTGGAATCGATGGCCGAGCGGCGCGAGCGCATCGATCGAGCGATGCGGCTCGCCCTGAGTGCGCAGTTGCGGCATCTCGAATTGCGGCTGCCGTTTCTCGCAACGCTCGGCTCGGCCGCACCATTCATCGGGTTGTTCGGCACGGTCTGGGGGATCATGCGCAGCTTCAACGCGATCGCCGCCGCCAACAACACCAGCCTCGCGGTCGTCGCGCCAGGCATCGCCGACGCGCTGTTCGCGACCGCGATGGGGCTCGCCGCAGCGATCCCGGCGGTCGTAGCCTACAACAAGTTCACCGTCGAGATCGGCCGTTTCGCGGGCACGATGCACGGCCTTATCGGCCGCAGCAGCGGCCTCCTCAGCCGCGCCGCGGTGGTGGAAGGCGAATAGATGGCGATCCGGCTTCCGCCTTCCGGCGAACCCGGCGAGGACAGCTACACGCCGCTTGCCGAGATCAACGTGACGCCGATGGTCGACGTCATGCTGGTGCTTTTGGTGATCTTCATGGTGGCGGCGCCGCTCCTCACCGTCGGGGTGCCGGTGAACCTGCCAAAGTCCAGCGCGGCACAAGTCACCGAGCCGCAACAGCCGCTCGTCGTATCGATCAACAAGGACGGCGAGACCTTCATCGGCGACGACAAGGTCATCGGCGCCGACCTCAAGACGCAGCTTGGCGAGCTGGCGACGCAGGACCCAACCCGCATCGTCTATGTCCGCGGCGATCGAGACATCGAATACGGGACGTTGATGGATCTGCTCGACGAGGTGAACAGCGCCGGCTTCGCCAAGGTCTCGCTACTCGCCGAGGCCGCCGGCGCGCCAAAGCCGAAGCAATAACATCGGCCACACCGCGGGCTGTAGCCTCGCGCGAAATGCACTAACATCCGGCGGATGGAAGACATCTATTGCTTTGCCGGCAACCCGCTCGATCGCGTCAGCGAGCGCCGGCGCGACCGAGACTGGATCGCTTCGCTGCTCGCGGCGCCCGACAGCCGCATCCTGCCGCTCTACGATCTGAAGCCAGCGATCCACGATATGGCAAATCCGGCGCTCGAATGGCAGCAGCTCGAGCCCTGGCAGGAGCGCATCGCCGCCGGCGCCACCTGCATCTTTCTCGGCATCGGCGAGGATGGCCGCGCCCGCTTCGCCATCGACGCGACGGGCGTCGATAGCGCCTCCAACGCCAGCGCCGAGAATGTCGATGTCCGCACCCTGGCGCCGCTCGTGTCCTCAGGCGAAGCGGCGATCCTCGCCGAGGCGCGCTCGCTGATCGATTGGCACACGCGGCACAGTTACTGCGCGCAATGCGGCACGCCGACCGCGGTGTCGTCGGCGGGGTGGACACGGCGCTGCCCCAATTGCCGGGCGAGCCACTATCCGCGCTCCGACCCGGTGACGATCATGCTCGTCGTGCGCGGCGAACAGGCGCTCTTGGGCCGCAACAAGCGGCGACCTGGGCAACGGTTCTCCTGTCTTGCCGGGTTCATGGAGCCGGGCGAGACGCCGGAAGAGGCGGTGCGCCGCGAGGTGCGCGAGGAAAGCGGGGTCAAGGTCGGCCGGGTCAAATACCTCGCGGCGCAGCCTTGGCCCTTCCCCTCGACCCTGATGATGGGCTTTCTCGCCGAGGGGATCAGCGAGGACATCACCATCGACCCCGAGGAGATCGCCGAGGCGCGCTGGTTCTCGCGCGGCGAAATTCGCGAGATGGTCGCGCGCGCCGCCGCCGGCGAGGACGATCCGGAGAAGATTTCGATCCCGCAGCCTTTGGCGATCGCGCACCATCTCTGCCGCCGCTGGTCGAACGGGCTGGACGAGATTTAGGAAACGCGGATGCAGCGGCTTTTCTTGCTCGCCGCATTTGTGCTTGTCCCCGGCGATGGCCGCTAGCGGCGCGAAGGTCGCCATCGTCACCGGCGCCAGCGCCGGGATCGGGCTTTATACCGCGCTCGGCCTGGCCCGCGCCGGGATGCGGGTCGTCATGGTCGGGCGCGACCACGATCGCACCGCGGCGGCGCAACAACTTGTTGCCGAGCGCGCGCCCGGCGGCGAACCCGAAACCATGCTCGCGGATTTTTCCAGCCTCGACGAAGTGCGTGGGCTCGCGGCAAAGCTGCTCGCGCAGTGCGAGCGGATCGATGTGCTGGTCAACAATGCCGGGATGATCGCGTCAAGGCCGGGATTTTCCGCCGACGGCTATGAGATCACCGTCGCGGTCAACCACCTCGCGCCGTTCCTCTTGACCCATCTGCTGCTCGACCGGCTCAAGGAAACGGCCCAAGCGGATAAACCAACGAGGATCGTCACCGTCGCCTCGCAGGCGCATCGCGGCACCCGGCTCGACCCGGCGAAGCTCCCCTGGCCGGCGGTGTGGAGCCCGCTTTCCGCCTATGGCCGCTCAAAGCTCGCCAACATCCTTTTCACCCGGTTGCTGGCGGGCCGGCTCGACCCGCGGATCGTCACCGCGACCTGCCTGCACCCCGGGGTCATCGCCACGCAGATCGGCAACAACGCGGGGATCGTCGCCGGGCTCGGCTGGCGGTTCGCCAAGATGTTCTTGCCCGGCCCGGACAAGGGCGCCGAGACCTCTATCTACCTCGCGACTGTCGCCGATCCGACGCCGTTTCACGGCGCTTATGTGATTGGCAAAAAAATCGCCGAGCCCGATACCGCGGCGCGCGACGACAGCCTCGCCGAAGCGGTGTGGAAAGAAAGTGCGAAATTGGTTGGATTATAATTCACGTCTCACTTCTCTCGTCACACCGGCGAAGGCCGGTATCCAAAGCGGGTCTGGGCCCCGGCCTCCGCCGGGATGACGCAAGGGGGTTCGATGAAATTCGCTGTCGCGTTGACACTGACAATACTGGCACTGACTACCGCCGCGAATGGCTCGGAGCTGCGCATCGCGCTCGCCGAAGACCCCGACCTGCTCGACCCGGCGCAAGGCACCAGCTTTGTCGGCCGCGATGTCTTTGCCGCGATGTGCGACAAGCTCGTCGATATCGCGCCCGATATGAGTTTTGTGCCGCAGCTCGCGACCGCATGGACGTGGTCGGACGACAGCAAGTCGCTGACCCTCAAAATCCGCGACGGCGTGCTGTTTCAGGACGGCACGAAACTCGATGCCGACGCGGTTAAGGCTAACCTCGACCGCTACCGCATGGCGCCGGAATCGAAGCGCAAGGCCGAGCTGAAGCCAGTCGCCAATGTCGTCGTGGCCGATCCGCTGACCGTGCGCATCGAGCTGTCGGCGCCCTACGCCCCATTGCTAGCGGTGCTTGCCGACCGCGCCGGTATGATGATGTCGCCGACAGCGCTCGCCGCGCTTGGCGACAAGATCGCGACCAAGCCGGTCTGCGCCGGCCCCTACAAATTCGTCGAGCGGGTGCCGCAGGAACACATCGTGCTGGAGCGCTTTGACAAATACTGGAACCCCGGCCCCTACGCCATCGACCGCATCACCTATACGCCCGTGCCGGACGCAACGGTGCGGCTTGCCGGACTGCGCTCGGGCGGGTTCGACATGATCGACCGGCTGGCGACGCACGATGTCGACGCGGTGAAATCCGATCCTTCCCTGAGTTATGTCGAGATCACCGCGCTCGGCTATTACCTGATGTCGATCAACATCGCCAACGGCCCCGCCGCCGACAACCCATTGGCCAAGGACAAGCGGGTGCGCGAGGCGCTCGAGCTGTCGATCGACCGCAAAATCCTCAACGATGTCGTGTTCGACGGAAAGTTCGTGCCGTCCAACCAGTTCGAGGCGCCCGGCTCGCGCTATTGGGACGCGGCGCACCCTGTGCCGGCGCGCGACGTGGTGGCGGCCAAAAAGCTGCTGGCCGAGGCCGGGGCGCCGCACCCCGCCTTCACCCTCACCGCCGGTACCGGCACCACCGACCTTCAGGTCGCGCAGACCTTGCAGGCGATGGCGGCGGAAGCGGGGTTCGACGCGAAAATCCAGGCGACCGAAGCGGCGACGATGGTGCAGAAGAACAGCGCCGGCGATTATCAGGCGGGGCTTGCGATCTGGAGCGGCCGCCCCGACCCGGATGGCAACATCGCGATCTGGATCGCCTGCGACGGGTTTCTCAATTGGGGCAAATACTGCAACGCCGATCTCGACAAGAACCTCGCCGCCGCGCGCACCACCACCGATCCCGCCGCGCGCGCCAAGCTCTACGCCGAGGCCGCGGACATCTACCTCGCCGACCGGCCCGCACTGGTGCTCTATCACTTCAAATGGATGTGGGGCCTCTCCCGCAAGGTTACCGGCTTCGTGCCCAACCCCGACGGGCTGATCCGGCTCGCGGGGATGAAGATCGGCGGCTAGATCTCGAGCCGGTTGAAGAGCGCCGACGGCAGGGAACGGATCACTAGCATGATCCAGCGCCAGAACCGCGGCGCGTAGATCACCGGGCCGCCGCTGTCGGCCGCCCGCCGCACGATGGAAGCAACCGCGTCGGGCATCGACCACATCGAGCCTTTGCGGTTGGCGAACGCTTCGGTCATCGGCGTGATGACCGGCCCAGGTTTGACGATCACGGCCCTCGGCCCGGAAGTAGCGAAGCGATGGGCGATACCCTCGACCAGGGTCGCGAGTCCCGCCTTGGCCGCGCCGTAGATAAAATTGGCGCGCCGCCCGCGGTCGCCCGCAACCGAGCCCAACACGACCAGCGACCCGCGCCCTTGCCGTTCCAGCGCTTCGGCCGCGACGAGCGCCCAGGCAGCGGCGGAGGTGAAATTGACCGTGAGGCTGGTCTGCGCCGCTGCCGGATCATGCTCGATCGATTTCTGATCGCCCAGCACACCATAGGCGAGCAGCACGTGATCCACCCCGCCCAGCGTGGCGACAAACCCGGCAAACGCGTCGGCGACGCCGTCCGTGTCGGCCAGGTCTCGCGTCGCGGTTTCGACCCGCGCCGCGCCGCGCAGCTTGAGGTCGGCGGCGATCGCGGCGAGCCGCTCGGGCTGCCGCGCGACGAGCAGCAGCTCCGCGCCCTCGCCGGCGTAGAGCCGCGCGGTCGCCTCGGCGATCGCCGAGGTCGCGCCGAGGATGATGATCTTCACGGCCCCTCCTCCTGGCTCACCCGGCGCCAAAAGCTCGACGAGAAGCGGGGGTCGACATGCCGCGCGAAATCCTCCCAGTTCGGATAACCGGCGCGAAACATGGCGGCGGAGATACGGCCGTCCTTGGCTGGATAGAGGCGGCCGCCAGCCTCGCGCACGATAGCGTCAAGCCGGTCCATCAGCTTGAGGGTCGAGGCGCCGCGATTGGCAAAATCGAGCGCCAAGGTCGTGCCGGGGCGCGGAAACGACAGCATCCCCGGCGACGGCATGTCGCCAAACGTCTTCAGCACGGCGAGAAACGACCCCTCTCCCGCCGCCGAGACCGCCTCCAGCATCGCCCGCGTCGCATCGCCCGCCACTTCGGGCGGTACAACCGACTGGTACTGGTAAAACCCGCGCTTGCCGTAAAGCCGGCTCCACCCGCCGATCCGGTCGAGCGGGTAGAAAAACGGCTCGTAAGGCGCGGCCGCACGCCCTGCCCTGCGCCGGCCATTGCGGTAGCAGAGCTCATTGAACGCCTTCACCGTGAGGCCGTTGAGCGCGAACCCCGGCAGGTCGAGCGGCACGGTCGGGCCCGGCCGTTTCTTTTGCAAGACCAGCGGCCCCTCGGCCGCGTGGCGCGCACGGCTGAAAAGGCCGCGGCCCCGCGCATCGCCTCTAGCCAGACAATCGATCCAGGCGACGGTGTAGTCGAACGCGCCGTCACTCTCCGCGGTCAATGGAAAGAACGCGTCCAGGGTGGCGAATGGAATGGTCTCGACCTCCATCGTCGCGCTCGCGATGGGGATCACCTCGATCTCGACCCAGGCAATGAGGCCGGTGAGCCCCAGCCCGCCGACGGTCGCGGCAAAAAGGCCCGTGTTGTCGTCGGGGCCGAGCTCGAGCGTGCCCCCCTCGGAGCGCATCAGCCCCAACCGTCGTACCCAGCGACCCAGCGTGCCGGCGCGATGGTGGTTCTTGCCGTGGACATCGTTGGCGATCGCGCCACCCAACGTCACAAACCGCGTGCCCGGTGTCACCGGCAGAAAGAAGCCGCGCGGCACCAATATCGCCAGCAGCGCATCCAGCGATATCCCGGCCTCGGCGCGCAAAAGCCGCGTTTCGGGATCGAAGGAGATGGCCCGGTCGAGGGCAGCCATGTCGATGACTGCGCCATCCGGGTTGAGCCCACAATCGCCGTAGGATCGCCGCAATCCGATCGCCAGCAGCTTGCGGCCGGCTTCCGCGCCTTCGCCGAGAAGCGCCGGCAGCTCGTCGCGCCAGTGCGGGCGCGCCACCTCATGCCGCGCCCGGAGCACGCGGCCCCACGACACGAGATCGTCGCTCGGCACAAATCGCGTCACCGGGCGATGCTATGACGACATGGTTAACAAATCACCGGTTCCGCCGCGGGCCGCCGAGCGGCTGACCAGATCATCCCTGCGCGGAGCGCGTGATGAAACGGCGGACACGGCGTTACCAGGGAAAGCATCAGAGGAGCCGCGCGATGAGGCAAGGGAAGATACTGGCATGCGCCGCTATCGGTCTCTTGATGGCGACACCTGCCCTTGCGCAAGAGCAAGCGCCCGAGAACACACGAGGAGGAACGGTCGTGCTACGCGGCAGTACGCCCGCCAATGCCGGCTCGCGGCAACTGCCTCCGGGGCCGAGCAACCCTCTTTCGAGCGGCCGCGCGACGCAACCCACCCCCACACAGTCCTATGAATGGGATGGCGGCGGATTTGATCGCAGCGGGCTGACGCCGCGGTAGGGCGCGATGACCGGCTCAGCGCCGCACCCGAACGCCCGTTCCAGCGCGGGCGGCAAGACGCAAGCGCTGTCCGCCGCCACGCGAACACAACACCGCCAGCCAAATGGACGGCGGTAAGCGTCGCTGTCGCCAGCAAACGGCGATCGCTTCTCCGGGCCTGACCGAGCGCAGGCAAAGCAACAGCCCGCCACACAACACGGCGCCATCAACGGCGGTGAGGGTCGATATTAGAATTGAGATCGAATCCGCCGCAACCGCAGGCTCCCCGCCATCGCAGTCTAAAACTCAAACGCTCGCCGGTCACCGCGGACCATGATCAACTGTTCCTATTGTTATAGCTGGCGAATTTTGGTGAGCCCGTCGGGATTCGAACCCGAGACCTACTGATTAAAAGTCAGTTGCTCTACCGGCTGAGCTACGGGCTCTTTCAATAAGCTATTTATCCGGTACCCATTTAGCTACAAGCTATTTATCCGGTACCCATTTAGCTACGCTATGGCTACGGTGTTTGTTCTAGCAACGTTGCTGCATAGCTGGTCTCTATGAGGCAAGTGATCGTCCTCGATAGCCCATGCGGCGCGGACTTCTTATCACAGACCGTGAGACGCAACCATCAAGGCAGGCCTTTGCTTGCGGACACGTTGCGCGGAGGCGTGCAACAAGCACCATAGCCGGGGATGTGGCCGCTCAGCCAGCTCGCGTCGCAATGCGACCGCCGTCGCGTGCAGGCGATCGAGGACCTGCACATAGTCAATGATCGCCTGTTCGGGCCCGAAAGGTGGCGCTCCAGCGCGCAGGCCGCTTCAGGCGCCGCTTTTCATGTCGGCGACGATGCGCTTCGCCATGGCCGCCGGATCTTTCCCCTGGACGATCGGCCGGCCGACGACAAGATAGTCGGCGCCGTCGGCAATTGCCTGGGCCGGCGTCCCCGATCGCTTGTGGTCGTCGAGCGCGGCGCCGGCGAGCCGGACGCCCGGCGTCACGACGAGCAGCCGCTCCGTATTCAGCCGCTCCCTGACGGCATTGGGATTGTCCTGCGGGCTGGCAATGATGCCGTCGACACCGCAATCGAGCGCGAACTTCGCCCGCTCGGCAATCAAATCGGCGACCGTACCGGTGTGGCCGAGCTCGCGCAGGCCGCGCTCGTTGAGGCTGGTCAGCGCCGGCACCACCAGCAGCTTAAGCGCCGCGGCGCCACGGCCCTCGACCGCGGCGCGGATGATGTCGCCATCGCCGTGCACCGTGACGAAACTGACCCCTCGCTCGGCGACCCGCTCGATGCCACGCCGCACGGTTTCGCCTATATCGAACATCTTCGCATCGAGAAAGACGTTGCAGCCGGATTTCAGCAGATCGTCGAGAAACGCCTCGAAACCCGGCGCGAAGATCAGCCAGAGTCCAACCTTGTAGAAGCTCACGATGCCGTCGAGACGGCTGACGATCGCCCGCGCCTCGTCCACGCTCGGCAAGTCGAGCGCGACGATGAGCCGGTCCTCCATGCGCGCGGGCAGGTTCCGGGCTAGCCGGGTCTGTGCGGTCATTTCAAATTCCTTGCAGGGAGTCTAGGCGCACCATCACGGGCGCATCGCCGATCGTCAAGCGCACTTGGAACCCCGCCGCCACCAAGGCAGATTGAGCTCACCCATCGCCGGAGATCGCCATGCCCAAGCAACAGATTCGCTCCGACAGATTGCGCCAACCGAGTGGCGTATTTTCTCACGCGACGATGATCGAGGCGCAAGGCCGGCTGGTGTTCATTTCCGGCATGGTCTCGCGTCGCGCCGACAACTCGATCGCCGGCATTGGCGACATCGAGGCGCAGACCCGGCAGGTCTGCGAGAACCTCAAGGCCGCGGTCGAGGCCGCCGGCGGCACGATGGACGACATCTGCCGAGTCGACGTCTATATCCGCAACATGGAGCAATTCGACGCGATCCATCGCGTGCGCCGCGAATATTTCCGCGAGCCGCTGCCCGCTTCGACCATGGTCGAGGTGGTCAAGATGACCCATCCCGACTACCTGATCGAAATCAGCGCGATCGCCGTTATCTCATGATGATAGGAGCGCGATTGCGTTGCAATTCATCGGCCCGCGGCTCAGACTTCCGCGAGCCAAATAAGGGAAATCATTCATGGAAATGCATGGAGAGCGGCGCATCCCGGCAACCCGAGCGGAAGTCTGGGCAAAGCTCAACGACCCCGAGACACTCAAAAACTGCATCCCCGGCTGCGAGACCGTCGAAAAGGTCTCGGACACCGAGTTTACCGCCAAGCTCGTCGCGCGGGTCGGCCCGGTGAAGGCGAGCTTTTCGGGCAAGGTGACGCTGACCGACCTCGTGCCGCCGGAAAGCTATACGATCACCGGCGAAGGCACCGGCGGCGTCGCGGGTTTCGCCAAAGGCAGCGCCAAAGTCTCGCTCGATGATGCCGGCGCGGAGACTGTGCTGCGTTACGGCGTGCAAGGCCAGGTCGGCGGCAAGCTGGCGCAAATCGGTTCGCGGCTTATCGACGCCACGTCGCGCAAGATGGCCGACGATTTCTTCAATCGGTTCGTCAATATGATGAGCCCGGCGGCCGCGACGGCGACTAACGCGACAGCGTCATAACTGACTGTATATAACGCATTTTGCGACGCTTCAGGCGCCTTGACCCGGCGCCTGAGGCGCAGGAAACTCGCGCCCGGAATGGCGGTTGTCCCCGACCCGCGACAAGGGAGGTATCCATGCAGAAGACGGTGAGCCTGACCGTGAACGGCAAGCCGGTTTCGGCGACGGTCGAGGGTCGCACGCTGCTGGTGCAGCTGCTGCGCGAAACGCTCGGGCTCACCGGCACGCATGTCGGCTGCGACACCAGCCAATGCGGCGCTTGCGTCGTCCATGTCGATGGCGAAGCGGTGAAGTCGTGCACCTTGCTTGCGGTCCAGGCCGAGGGGCGCGCGGTCAAGACCATCGAAGACGTCGCCGACGGCGACACGCTGCACCCGATGCAGGAGGCGTTCCGCGACAATCACGCGCTGCAATGCGGCTTCTGCACGCCGGGCATGATCATGAGCGCGCTCGACCTGGTGAAAAACAACCCCGACCCGACCGACCGCGAAATCCGCGAATACCTCGAGGGAAATCTTTGCCGCTGCACCGGCTATCACAACATCGTGCTGGCGATCAAAGCCGGAGCTGCCGCCATGAGAGGCGAAAAGCAGGCCGCGGAGTAGCGGCCATGACCGAAATCGGCACCCCGGCCATCGGGACTCCCATGAGGCGGCGCGAGGATTATCGGTTCCTCACCGGCCAGGGCACCTATACCGACGACATCAACCGGCCGCGCCAGCTTTACGCCTATATCCTCAGGAGCCCGCACGCGAGCGCCAGCGTCGGCGGCATCGATACCGGCGCCGCCGCGAAGGCCACCGGGGTTGTAGCGATTTTCACCGGCAAGGACATGGAGGCCGACGGCATCGGCGGACTGCCCTGCGGTTGGCAGATCCACTCGAAGGACGGTTCGCCGATGCTCGAGCCGCCACACCCGGTGCTCGCCAATGGCCGCGTACGGCATGTCGGCGATCCGGTCGCGGTCATTATCGCCGAGAGCCTGGGACAGGCACGCGACGCCGCCGAGCTGGTCCAGATCAATTACGCCGTAGAAGGGGCGGTCGCCGACGTTTCCGAGGCGCTAAAATCCGGCGCGCCGCAGGTCCATGCGGACGTTCCGGGCAATATCTGCTACGACTGGCATTTGGGCGACCCGGCGGCGATCGATGCTGCGCTCAAGAGCGCTGCACGAATCGTTAAGCTCGACCTGGTCAACAACCGGCTCGTGCCCAACGCGATGGAGCCGCGCGCCGCGATCGGCGATTTCGACCGAGCGACCGGCGAACACACGCTCTACACCACCAGCCAAAACCCGCATGTCATCCGCCTGTTGATGGGCGCTTTTGTACTGCACATCCCGGAGGCCAAGCTGCGGGTCGTCGCACCCGATGTCGGCGGCGGCTTCGGCTCGAAGATATATCATTACGCCGAGGAAGCGATCGTCACCTGGGCGGCCGGCAAGCTGAAGCGGCCGGTCAAATGGACCGCCGAACGCGTCGAGAGCTTCATGTCGGACGCACATGGCCGCGACCACGTCACCCATGTCGAACTTGGCCTTGATGCGCAAAACAAATTCGTCGCACTAAAGGTGTCGACCTTGGCGAATATGGGCGCCTATCTCTCGACCTTTGCGACCTGCATCCCGACCTACCTCTACGCGACCTTGCTTGCCGGCACCTACACGACGCCGGTGATCTACGCCGAGGTCAAGGCGGTGTTCACCCACACGGTTCCGGTCGATGCCTATCGCGGCGCCGGCCGGCCGGAGGCGACGTTCCTCCTGGAGCGCATTGTCGATCTTGCGGCCGACGAGCTGGGGGTCGACCCGGCCGAATTGCGCCGCAAGAACTTCATCCCGACCGACGCCTTCCCGTACCAGACTCCGGTCGCGCTGCAATATGACAGCGGCGATTATTTCTCGACGCTCGATCTGGCGACCAAGGCAGCCGATTACGCGCGGTTCGAGGCACGGCGCGCCGAGGCGGCGAGGCGCGGCAAGCTGCGCGGCATCGGCATCGCAACCTATATCGAGGCGTGCGGCATCGCGCCATCGGCCGTTGTCGGCTCCTTGGGCGCGCGCGCCGGGCTCTTCGAGGCAGCGACGGTGCGCGTCCATCCGACCGGCAGCGTCACGATCCTGACCGGCTCGCATAGCCATGGCCAGGGCCACGAGACAACCTTTGCCCAGCTTGTCGCCGACGGACTCGGCATCCCGATGGAGTCGGTCGAGATCGTGCACGGCGACAGCGCTAAGATCCCCTACGGGATGGGCACTTACGGCTCGCGCTCGCTGGCAGTCGGCGGCACCGCGATCATCAAGGCGATGGATAAGATCATCGCCAAGGGCAAGAAGATCGCGGCGCATCTGCTCGAGGCGGCTGAGGCCGATATCGAGTTCAAGGACGGTCAGTTCAGCGTCGCCGGCACCGACCGTGCCAAGTCGATCGGCGAGATCGCATTGACCGCCTATGTGCCGCATAACTTCCCGCACGAGGAGCTGGAGCCGGGCCTCGACGAGACGGCATTCTACGACCCGAAAAACTTCACCTTCCCGTCCGGGGCCTACGTTGCCGAGGTCGAGATCGATCCCGACACCGGCCGGCTCGAGATCGTCAATTTCACCGCCAGCGACGATTTCGGCCGCATCGTCAATCCGATGATCGTATCGGGCCAGGTGCATGGCGGGCTGGCGCAGGGCATCGGCCAGGCGCTGCTGGAGGGCTGCGTCTACGACAAGACGACCGGTCAGCTGCTGACCGCGTCCTACAACGACTACGCGATGCCGCGGGCGGACGATCTGCCCTCCTTCTCGCTGTCGACCCACGCGACGCTGTGCACGCACAATCCGCTAGGCGTCAAAGGCTGCGGCGAGGCCGGAGCGATCGGCGCGCCGGCGGCGATCTCCAACGCCATCGTCGACGCGCTGAAGGAGCATGGCGTGCGCCACGTCGAGATGCCGGCGACGCCAGAAAAAATCTGGCGCGCGATCCACCAACAACAGCTCGCCGCGGAATAGGGAGAGCAGCGATGTACGAATTCGATTACCAGAAGGCGGCGAACCTCGAAGACGCCGCGAAATTTCTCGCTGGTCATGAGGACGCAAAGCTCGTCGCCGGCGGCATGACCTTAATCCCAACCCTCAAGCAGCGCCTCGCGAAACCGTCCGATCTCATCGACCTCGCGAGCGTGGCCGGCCTGAAGGGGATCAAGGAAGAGGGCGGCGGGCTGACAATCGGCGCGATGACCCGGCATGCCGAAGTTCAGCGCTCCGATGTGGTGAAACGGGTGATCCCGGGCCTCAGCAATCTCGCCGGCCTCATCGGCGACCCGGCCGTGCGCAATCGCGGCACCATTGGCGGCTCAATCGCCAACAACGATCCTGCCGCCGATTATCCAGCCGCTGTAGTCGGGCTCGGCGGTACCGTCGTCACCACCAAGCGTGAGATCGCCGGCGATGATTTTTTCACCGGCATGTTCGAGACCGCGCTCGCGCCCGACGAGATCGTCACCGCGGTCAAGTTTCCGAAGCCGCAGGCCGCAGCCTATCAGAAATTCCGTAACCCGGCGTCGCGCTACGCGATCGTCGGCGTATTCGTGGCGCGGACGGGATCGGGGGTACGCGTCGCGGTGACCGGCGCCGGCCCCTGCGTTTTCCGTGTACCGGAGATGGAGGCCGCGCTCGCCAAGTCCTTTTCGGCCGACGCGATCAAGGACATCGCGATCCCCGATGACGGGCTCAACTCCGACATCCACGCCAGCGCCGAATACCGCGCGCATCTGGTTAATGTGATGGCGCGCCGCGCCGTGGCGGCTTGCACCTAGCGGGAACGGTCGTCATACCGCGCACGTAAGATGTATCGCGACATCGGGGGAGACGTGACGTGCGCAGCCTGAGGACAATCGCCGCGGCCGGATTGGCGCTGACCCTGCTCGGCGGTGCGGCCCTGGCCGACACCGTGAAATTCACCGTGGACCTGCAGCCGGCCAAACAGGGCGGCCCCGGCAAGGGGACCGCGAACCTGTCGATCGATACCGCAAGCAAGACACTGACCGGGACGATCGACTATACCGGCGTCGCCGCGCCGCAAATGGCCGCGTTTTTGTCGCCGCCCGAGAAACAAGGCGGACACCCCGGCACCTTGCCGATCCCACTGCCGGCAACGGCGACGAGCCCGATCAGCGTCAAGCTGCAGATGCCGGATGCCGCCATCGATGGACTCAAGGGTGGCGAATGGGTGCTGCTGCTCGGCAGCAAGCAGGCGCCCGAGATCGGCGGCGAGGTCAAGCCGGCGCAATAAAGCCCGCAACCGCAATAAGATGCCATGCGCTGAGGTAGCGCGGTCGCGTTTGGTGCACTAATTTATCCGGTGAAGCTCCACCCTCTCCCCCAAGTGGGAGAGGGATTTGTTTTGAACCGGATACTCGATGGCCAAGTCGAAAGCCCCTGCTCTGCCCGCCTCGGTTGACGCGACGCTTACGATGCTCGGCGGCGCCGATTACGTTGCCGACCGCAGCCTCGCGACGGCGGTGCATCTGTCGCTGCATCTGAAGCGGCCATTATTTCTCGAAGGCGAGGCCGGGGTCGGCAAGACCGAGATTGCCAAGGTGCTGGCGAACGCGCTCGGCCGCAAACTGATCCGCCTGCAATGCTATGAGGGGCTCGATGTCGCCTCAGCGGTCTACGAGTGGGATTATGCGCGGCAGATGATCGAGATCCGTCTCGCCGAAGCGGGGGACCAGGGCCGCGAGGACATCGAAAGCACGATCTTCTCCGATCGGTTTCTGATCAAACGGCCGCTGCTGCAGGCGCTGGAGCCGGAGATCGAAGGGCCGCCGGTGCTGTTAATCGACGAACTGGATCGCACCGACGAGCCTTTCGAGGCTTACCTGCTCGAACTGCTGTCGGATTTCCAGGTAACGATCCCCGAGATCGGCACGATCGCCGCCGAGCACCCGCCCATCGTCGTCATCACCTCGAACCGCACGCGCGAAATTCACGACGCGCTGAAGCGGCGGTGCTTTTACTATTGGGTCGACTACCCCAATGCCGAGCGCGAGCTCGAAATCCTCGGGAAAAAGGCGCCCGGCGCGGCGCCGGAGCTGTCGCGCGCGGTCGTCGGCTTTGTCCAGAAGCTGCGCAAGATGGATTTGTTCAAGCTGCCGGGGATCGCCGAGACGATCGATTGGACCGAGGCGCTGATGCAACTCGACGTCCTTGAGCTGACACCTAACGCGATAAACGACACGCTCGGCGTGCTGCTGAAGTACCAGGACGACATCGCCCGTATCCAGGGTAGCGAAGCGGCGCGGCTGCTCGACCAGGTGAAGACCGAGCTTTCCAACGCCTCGCACGCATGATGGCGGATGATTCGCAACAAGACGGGCGGCTCGTCGCCAATCTGATGCACTTCGCGCGCACCTTGCGCGCCGCCGGGCTGCCGGTCGGGCCGGGCAAGGTCATCGACGCGGTCGCCGCCGTGCGTACCGTGGGCATCACCAACCGCGCAGATTTCTACTGGACGCTGCACGCGGTGTTCGTCAACCGGCCGGACCAGCGTCCGCTGTTCGATCAGGCGTTCCACGTCTTCTGGCGCAACCCCGAGCTCTTGAAGAAGATGATGTCGCTGGTGCTGCCGGAGATGAGCCTCGACCTGCCGGAAGACGAAAAGAGCGAGATGCTGCGCCGCCTCGCCGAGGCGCTGCACCCGCACCCCGAATCGCGCCAGACCGGCGAGACCGAGCTCGAATTCGATGCGGCGATGACATTCTCCGACCGCGAGCAGCTTCAGGCGATGGATTTCGAGAAGATGTCGTTGGACGAGCTGGCGCGGGCCAAGGCGGCGATCGCCCGGCTCCAGCTGCCGGTGCTCGACCGGCCGACCCGCCGCTTCGCCCCCGACCCACGCGGCGCTCGCGCGGACATGCGCGCGACGTTGCGCGCCGCGCTGCGCTCGGGTGGCGTCATCGAGCTGAAGCGCAAAAGCCGCCGCATGCGCCCGCCGCCGGTTGTCGTGCTGTGCGACATATCGGGGTCGATGAGCCGCTACAGCCGCATGTTCCTGCAATTCATGCACGCGATCACCAACGACCGCGACCGCGTCTTCACCTTTGTCTTCGGCACACGGCTCACCAACATCACCCGCTATCTGCGCTTCAAGGATGTCGACCTGGCGCTCGACAAGGTCACGGAAGCCGTCGCCGACTGGTCGGGCGGAACGCGGATCGGCCACTGCCTCACCGACTTCAACCTGCTGTGGTCACGCCGGGTTTTGGGCCAGGGTGCGGTCGTGCTGTTGATCACCGATGGCCTCGATCGGGATGTCGGCGTCGGCCTCGCGCACGAGATGGACCGGCTGCACCGCTCGTGCCGGCGGCTGATTTGGCTCAATCCGCTGTTGCGTTACGAAGGGTTCGAACCAAAATCTTTAGGGATGAGGGCGATGTTGCCGCATGTCGACGAATTCCGTCCCGTGCACAACCTCGAAAGCCTCGAAGGGCTGGTGACGGTGCTGAGCGCACCGGCGCCGCGGCGATTGACGGCGGCATCGATGCTTCGACCGGGAGCTCGGGCGGCCTGAGGGAGCTGACCAAGGGAGCGACGATGAGCGATCACACGGACATTCTCGAACAAGCAGCGATATGGCGCAGCGCCGGCAAAGGCGTGGCGCTGGCGACTGTGGTGAAGACCTGGGGTTCGTCGCCGCGACCCGCCGGCGCCAAGCTCGCGGTCGCCGATGACGGCGCCTTTGTCGGCTCGGTGTCGGGCGGCTGCGTCGAAGGTGCGGTCATCGAAGAGGCGCAGACGGCGATCGCCGACGGCAAGCCGCGGCTCCTCGATTTCGGGGTGAGCGACGAGCAGGCGTGGGAAGTCGGCCTCGCCTGCGGCGGCAAGATCGAGATTTTTGTCGAGCGCGTCGAATGAAGAGCCGCTACATCGATGCGGTCATCGCCGCCAATGCCGAGGGCCGGTCGGTCGCGCTCGCGACGGAGCTGGGTTCGGGCGCGCAGCTGTTTCTCGACGGCGAGGAGCGCGACGGCAACCTCGAACTCGACGAGGTATCCCTTAGCGCGATGCGTGAGGCTTTGCGCGCCGACCGCAATATCTCTCTCGATACGGCGGATGGGCGCGTCTTTGTCCAGGTGTTCAGCCCGCCCCGCCGCTGCTTTGTGATCGGCGCGGTGCACATCGCCCAACCTCTCGTGCCGATGCTTCAGGCGTGTGACTACAAGCCGATCGTCATCGACCCGCGCGGCGCGTGGGCGACCGAGGCACGCTTTCCGGGCGTCGAGCTGTCGAGCGAATGGCCGGATGAGGCGCTGGAGCGCATGAAGCCGGACCGCGCCTCGGCCGTCGTCGCATTGACCCACGACCCGAAGATCGATGACCCCGGACTTACCGTCGCGCTGCGCTCGGAAGCCTTCTACATCGGCGCATTGGGTTCCAGGCGAACCCATGCGAAGCGCTTGGAGCGGCTTGCGGCTGCAGGCTTTGGCGAGAACGAGCTGTCACGCATCCATGGGCCGATCGGCCTCAATATCGGCGGCGTGTCTCAGGCCGAGGTCGCGGTCTCGATCGTCGCGGAGATGACGCAGGTGCTGCGTCAGGGCAAAGCCTAGGAGCCCAGATGCAGTTCGGCGAGGTTCCGGTCGGCACGGCGGAGGGCGCGCTCCTCGTCCACAGCCTGAGGCTTCGCAAGACCGCGCTGAAAAAAGGCCGCATCCTGTCGGCCGCCGACATCGCCGACCTCGCCGCCGCGGGAATCGACGAGATCACCGTCGTACGCCTTGAGCCGGGCGATGTGCGGGAAGACCTGGCGGCATCGCAGATTGCCTCCGCAGTGGCCGGGCCGGAGATCGCGACCGCACCAGCCTTTACCGGCCGCGCTAACCTGTATGCCGAGAGGAAGGGTCTGCTGGTCTTCGACCGCGAACGGCTCGACCGGCTCAACCTCGTCGACGAGGCGGTGACGCTCGGCACCTTGCCGCCCTATGCCGTCGTCGAGCCAAAGCAGATGGTGGCGACGGTTAAGATCATCCCCTTCGCGGTGCCCGAGGATGCAGTCGCGCGCTGCGCCGATATTGCCGCGGAGGGCGGCAAGCTGCTGCGGGTCGCGAAGTTCCGCCCGCTGGCGGTTGGGATGGTACAGACGCGGCTGCCTGGATTGAAGGAAACGATTCTCGACAAGACCCGTGAGGTCACGGAGGGGCGGCTCGACGCGCTCGACTGCAGTCTTGCGTCGGAGCGGCGCTGCGCGCACAAGACGGGTGAGCTGGCCGCCGAAATCGCCGCCGCGATCGATGATATCGATATGCTGCTGATCCACGGCGCATCCGCGATCGTCGACCGGCGTGACGTGATCCCCGCCGCGGTCGAGGCGGCAGGCGGTGCGATCGATCATTTTGGCATGCCGGTCGACCCCGGCAATCTGTTGTTACTCGGGCATGTCAAGGGCAAGCCGGTGCTGGGCCTGCCCGGTTGCGCGCGCTCGCCAAAGGTCAACGGCTTCGACTGGGTGCTGGAGCGTCTCGTCGCTGGGCTGCCGGTCGGCAGGCGCGAGATCATGTCGATGGGTGCTGGCGGGCTGCTCGCGGAAATTCCTGCGCGCGGTCTAAAGCGCGAGGTAGCCAGGTCAGCGCCTGCCGATTCAATTTCCTCTGGGTCAGTCGCCAAAGTGCCCCCAGGCCCGCGCGTCGCTGCCTTGCTACTGGCAGCCGGCAAATCCAGCCGCATGGGTATTAATAAGATGCTGGTTGAGGTGGACGGACGACCGATGGTTGTACGCACTGCGCAACGCCTGCTCGCCTCGCCAGCACGGCCGATCGTCGCCGTCCTCGGCAATCAGGCCGACAAGGTCGATGCGGCGCTTGGCAAGCTGCCGGTCGAGCGGGTGGCGAACCCCGATTTCGCCGACGGTTTGTCGACCTCGCTCAAGCGCGGTCTGGCCGCGCTCCCGGTGGATGTCGACGCCGTCGTCGTCTGCCTCGGCGACATGCCGCTGGTCGCCGGCCGCGACATCGAACGGTTGATCGCCGCCTTCAACCCGCTCGAAGGGCGCGCTATCGTCGTGCCCACGCGGCGCGGCCAGCGCGGTAACCCGATCCTTTGGTCGCGCCAGTTCTTCGCTGAGATGCAGGCATTGAAGGGCGATCAGGGTGCCCGCCAGCTGATCGAGGAGCACGCCGATTTGGTCGCCGAGATCGAGATGGACAGCGACGCGGTACTTATCGATATTGATACCCCCGAAGCGCTCGCCCAGTTGCGCGAGCGGGTCAAGCCCAGCACCGCTTAGCGTTTCGCGCTGGCGATCATGTAGGCGGCGAAGTCCGCAGGTTTTAACTTTACGAGCTTCAACTCACTTTCTCCGGCAAGCGCGCGGGAGACGACGATGTGGTTCTCGACCTTGACTTCATTGAGGCGAAAGATTCCGCGCGCACCTTTGAGCTTTGGGTAAAGGTTTGGATCGATCATCCGCTCCTTGCCGGCGAGCCGGTCGATTGCCTCGTGCTCATCCAACCCCTCGACTGGTTCCGATTTGACGATAGACCAGTCGGTCTCGCCGGCCCAGCCCGCTGCCGCAACCTGTTTCGGGTCATCGTCGGTCACGCCGAGCTTGTAGACGTGCTTGCCGAGCCCAACATCGGACGCCCATTTTCCGGCCTTGACGCTGCGCGCAACGTAAATGCTCAGCATCCCTACCCCCAATAACGGCCGCTGCCGCCGATCGCGACATTGACCAGGCCGAGGATCAGATTGACCAGCACCAGGGTGCGGATTTGGTTGAGCTGGGCCGCCGCGGCGGCATTGTCCCCCGCCGTGATCGCCGCCCGAAAGCGCTTCCACGGCGCGAAATACAAATGCAGGAAAATCAGGATCATGACGATGCCAATCGCCATCATCGCTTGAACATGCGGGCCGGCCGCGTAGCCGCCGAGAAAGAGCGTGAAGCCGCTGATCAAGAGCAGGATAACTGCCGCGAAGACCCACGGGAAAAAGCCTGAGAACACGCGGTGCCAGAGCGCCAAACGCGCCGGCGCGTCGAGCGGCCCCGCCGCCGGGCGCAGCACAACATAGGCGAAGAACATCCCGCCCACCCAGATGACCGCGCTGAGCGTATGCAGGATCGCCGCTATCGACGGGACAATGACGTCATCCATCGCCGGCGCTCAGCAACCGTAACCGGGCGACTTCCGGGCGAGGCCGCCGTAAAGATCGAGCATCCGGCCGCGCCACGCGAAGACCGGATCGTCGGCCGTCACCAGCTCGAAGTCGCTGATCGCCCGCGCCCATTGAAAGGCGCCGAAGACGATGTAGTCGGCATAGGCGGGCGCATCGCCGCAGACAAAGGCCTGGCGTTCGACGGTGCGACGCAGCGGGTCGAGGCTGGCGCGAAAAGCGGGCAGCCGCGACTCGCGGTCCTTCACCATATCTTCAAGCGTCGCACCGCCAAACCGTGCCTCGCGCGACTGGCGGAAATATTGCTGATCCTTCGGGCCGATATGCTTGTGGATATCGAGCAGCACGAGGCGAAAGAGCCCCGCCTGCAGCACGGTCTCAGTCCAGTTTTGCACGAATTTCGACAGGCCGCGCGCCGCCGCGCCGGGAAAGAGGCTCGGCCGATCGGCGTATCTTTCTTCCAGATGGTCCGCGATCGTCGAGGAATCGTGGATGACCTCGTCGCCATCGATGATGACCGGCACCCGGCCGTCATTGGGCGCCGGGAGCTTGTCCTTTTCCGTGAAGCGCCACGGCACGGTCTCGACCTCGAGGCCTTTGTGCGCCAGCGCCATCTTCGTGCGCCAACAGAACGGGCTGAACCGGCGATCCGCCTCGATCCCGGCCAGATCATACATCGTGATGGCCACGCCTACCTCCGTACCGCTGATGCCGTGGCGCCACTATGGCGCGTCACGGCACCTGGCGGAAGGCGGCTCGATGTCCCGTCGCCTTGCCCTTCGGCGCGCTCATGCTATAAGGCGCGCACAAGCTGCGGAGGCGCGCTTGGCGATCGTCTACATTCTGAATGGGCCGAACTTGAACCTGCTCGGCGTGCGCGAGCCGGCGACCTATGGCTATGACACGCTCGCCGATGTCGAGCAGCGCTGTCTGGCGCGCGCCGAGGCCCTCGACCTGCAGATCGATTTCCGCCAGACCAACCACGAAGGCCAGATCGTCGACTGGATCCAGGAGGCGCGCGAGTCAGCCGACGGCATCATCCTTAATGCCGGGGCGCTGACCCATACATCGGTCGCGGTGCACGACGCGTTGAAGGCCGCCGATTTGCCAGTCATCGAGGTGCATCTGTCGAACATTTTCAGGCGCGAGAGTTTTCGCCACCTTTCTTATGTAAGCCTGGCGGCGAACGGCGGAATTTTCGGTCTCGGGCCGCAAGGCTACGAACTGGCGCTTGAAGCCATCGCCGCCTTAATCGAGGACAAATCAGGCGAGGCCCCTCGGTGAGATTCCGTGGCCGCCATCCCGCGCTGGCGCCCGATCCCGATCTGATCCGCTCGCTGGCCAAGCTGCTCGAGGAGACCGGATTGACGGAGATCGAGTGTGCAGCCGGCGATCAGCACATTCGGGTCTCCAAGCAGGCGAGCACGCGCACGGTTACCGTGGGCACGTCGCCCGCGGTAGAAAAGCCCGTGCCGGCGCCACCGTCTCCAGCCGGGACGAACGGCGCCGGACACCCCGGCGCCAACGGCCACGACCATCCCGGCACCTTGAAGGCGCCGCTGGTCGGCATCGCCTATTTAGCCGCTGAGCCGGGCGCGACGCCCTACGTCAAGATTGGCGACACGGTGGCTGAAGGCCAGACCTTGATGATCATCGAGGCAATGAAGGTGATGAACCAGATTCGCGCGCCGCACGCCGGGCGTATATCGCGGGTCTATGTCAGCGACGCAGAGCCGGTCGAGTACGGAACGGCGCTGATGCTGATCGAATAGCGCGCACAGGCGCCTTCTTATCCGCATGTTCGAGAAAGTCCTCATCGCCAATCGCGGCGAGATCGCCTTGCGCATCCATCGTGCCTGCCGCGACATGGGCATCAAGACCGTCGCGGTGCATTCCACCGCCGATGCCAACGCGATGAACGTGCGGCTCGCCGACGAGAGCGTCTGCATCGGCCCGCCGCCGGCGCGCGGCAGCTACCTCAACATCCCGTCGATCCTCTCGGCGGCGGCGATCACCGGCGCCGACGCGATCCATCCCGGCATCGGCTTCCTATCGGAAAACGCGCACTTCGCCGAGGTCGTGCTGGAGCATGGCTTCACCTTTATCGGCCCCAAGCCCGACCACATCCGCATTATGGGCGACAAGGTCCAGGCCAAAGCCGCAGCAAAAGCGCTCGGCATCCCGACCGTGCCCGGCTCCGAAGGCGCTCTGCGCGATGTAAATGAAGCAGTCGATGCGGCACGCGCGATAGGCTATCCAATACTGTTGAAGGCGGTATCGGGCGGCGGAGGACGCGGCATGAAGCTCGCGCATAACGACGCCGACCTCAAAACGTTGCTGCCGCTCGCCCAAGCCGAGGCGCAGGCGGCATTCGGCGATTCGTCTGTCTATCTGGAGCGGTTTCTCGACCGGCCGCGCCACATCGAAATCCAGTTGCTGGGCGATGGGTGCGGCGGGGTCGTCCATCTCGGCGAGCGCGACTGTTCGCTACAGCGCCACCACCAGAAAATCCTCGAGGAGACCCCCTCGCCCGGGCTCGATGCTGCGGCGCGCGAGCAGATCACCGGCATCGCGGTCAATGCGCTCGAAAAATTCGGCTATCAGAGCGCCGGGACGCTCGAATTCCTGTACGAGAATGGCGAATTCTTTTTCATCGAGATGAACACGCGGCTGCAGGTCGAGCACCCGATCAGCGAGATGGTCACTGGCATCGACCTAGTGCGCGAGCAGCTGCGCATCGCCGCCGGCGCGGCGCTAGGCTACCGGCAGAGCGATATCCAGCTGCGCGGCCACGCCATCGAATGCCGCATCAACGCCGAAAGCCCTGAGGATTTCCGCCCCTCGCCCGGCCGGGTCAGCGACTATCACGCGCCTGGCGGACCCGGCATCCGCGTCGACAGCGCGCTCTATCAGGGCTACGAGGTGCCACCTTATTACGACAGCCTCATCTCCAAGCTGATCGTCTACGGCGGCGACCGCGACGAGTGCCTGAGGCGGCTGCGCCGAGCAACGGAGGAATATGTCATCGGTGGCATCGAGACGACGATCCCCTTGCACCAACGCCTGCTGGACAATGGCGATTTCCAGAAGGGCGCTTACGATATCGGCTGGCTCGAACGCTTCCTCGGCTACGGCGGGTGACCGATGCGCTCGCTGTTTTGCGTATCGCCGGCGCTGCTGCTCAACGCTTATCGCGCCGGCATCTTCCCCATGGCCGAGTCGGCGGACGACCCCGGGTTCTTTTGGATCGATCCCGAACGCCGCGGCATCCTGCCGCTCGATGCATTCCACGTACCGCGGCGGCTACGCCGCGTCGTGCTCCAGGACCGTTTCGAGGTCCGCGTCGATAGCGACTTCGCCGGAACGCTCGCTTCCTGCGCCGAGGCAACCGAAGACCGCCCCAGCACGTGGATCAATGCGGAGATCGTCCGGCTCTACAAAGAGCTCCACGAGCGGGACAACGCACACAGCGTCGAATGTTGGCAGGGCGGTGCAATGGTCGGCGGCCTCTATGGCGTATCGATCGGCGGCGCGTTCTTTGGTGAGAGCATGTTCAGCCGCGTTGCCGACGCCAGCAAGGTCGCGCTGGTGCATCTCGTGGTGCTGATGCGTGTTGCCGGCTACCGGCTGCTCGATCTGCAATTCGTGACGCCGCATCTCGCGCAATTCGGCGCGATCGAGGTGCCGCGCGCACAGTACCGTCGCCTGCTCACCGAGGCGCTGCGCTATCGCTGCGTCTTTCCGCGCGGGCTCGGCACCGGAAGCGGCGCCGCGGGTGTGGGCGCCAGCGCGTTGGCTGCCTTGCAGGCAAGAAGAGTCACGTCATAGACCGGGTGTTCGAGCTCGGAAAGCGCCGGGCTCGAGGAAAACATCCATCCGCTGAACAACCGTTTGGTGTCCTCGCCCGGCGGCGTCTCATATATCTGCAGGAAAGCCGCGTTTTCCGGCGAATCCTCGGGCGGGCTCTGCTCGCAGTCGCGTACTTCGATGGACAGCGTGCCAAAATGCACGGTGCTGCCAACCGGCGCTTCGATCTTCGACGTTCGCGCGGAAATCTTGTCGAGCCCCTGCAGGATCGCGATCGGTTCGGGGATCATCGCCGCCGAAGCGGCGCTGGCCGCTACGGCAATCCCGCCGGCCGCCAACGCGAACGGTAGCCTCATTTACGGTAGGGATTGATGAGACCCGCAACGATGCCGGTCAAAACCTCGCGCAACTGGGCCTCGTCACACCCCATCAGCACGCCGTCCTCGAGCGCGTCCTGCGCCAGCTCACGCAACTCGGCGAGGTTCTCGTTCAGCACCTTGATCTTTTCGACGCAGGATACCGGCTCGCCCTCGGGCGTGTGCCAGACCGGAAATTCGTCGGAATCCTTCGCCATCTGCGGCCCCACCCTATTTCTGCGGTGCTGGCGTACCGCCTCCAGATAAGGAGCCGGAGGCCGCACCGGAAGTGCCGCCAGCGGCGCTGGAATCACCCTCGCCCGGCTTCTTGCCGCCCGGCGGCGAGAACATCATTTGGCCGATCAGATGTTCGAGGCTGATGGAAGATTGCGTGTACTTGATCTGCCCGCCCGGCGGGATGTCCTTGTCGGACCCGCCCGGCACCAGCGACATGTACTTGTCGCCGAGGAGGCTCGACGAGACGATCTCGGCGACCGAATCGTCGGGCAATTTCACCTCAGGCTCGACGCTCATCTTGACCGTCGCGAGAAAGGTCTTCGGATCGAGCGTGGTCGACAGCACCGAGCCCACTTTGATCCCGCTTATTCTGACATCGCTGCCATCGCGGATACCGTCAATGTGCTCGAAATTGGCGCTTAATTGATAGCCTTTCACCGAGCGCAGCTGGCTCGTGTTGTACGCGAAGAACAGGAACAGCGCAGCGACGACCAGCACGACCGCGCCCATCACGGTCTCAATCACATTGCCTTTCATTTCGTGGCTCCGCGCATCATTGGGCGGCTCGGCGCCGTCATTCGGGCGTCCATGGCTCGTAATCGCCCGTGGCCCGGGCGCGATGCCCGCCGCGCAGCACCGAGCCTGGCGGGTGGTAGGCCTGCGGGGTTCCGGTCATATTGGGCTCGTGCGGCTTCTCCCAGGCGTAATGCGGCCAAGCGCCAGGGACCTCGTCGACAGTGTGATGCAGCCAAGCGTGCCACTCCGGCGGCACTTTCGAGCCTTCAGGCTCACCTCTATAGATAACCCAACGACGCTCACGGCTGAAACGGCCGCCGCCGCGCCCCGAGGGGTTATCGCGCTTGAGACGGTAATATTGGTTGCCATAGGCGTCGGAGCCCATCAGCTCGCCGCGCAACCAAGTCAAGAGTCGCGTCCCGAGGGTCGTCATCGTCTCTATCTCGTTGAGCGGGCGAAATATGGCGTCCCCATCGCTTTGGGTAAAGAGCTGCCGATGCCGCCCCTTCGCCAGCGCAGGAGTTGAGCCGGTGGAACGCGAGTCGCCCTGCCCGTCAAGCTCTTTTCTATATATTGTGGTATCAGTCCATTCATACGATATATGTTGATCGACCGCAGGCCGAGGCACATAATCGAGTGGTTGAGTTGAACAGGGATACCGGATCTAGCGGGCACGCTGGCCGGAAAATCCCCAACAAACCGGGGGATGTTATGCATATCGCGCGTCGCTTTACCACAGCCGGCCGAGACCCATACGAAAGCATCGCTTTTCGTATCGCGACGAGCGAGATTCGTAACCCCGACGGATCAGTCGTGTTCGCCGCCGAAGGGGTTGAGGTTCCTGCAGAATGGAGCCAAGTGGCGTGCGATATCCTCGCGCAGAAATACCTGCGTAAGGCCGGTGTGCCGACCATTCTCTCCCCGGTCGAGGACGAGGGCGTCCCGTCCTGGCTGTGGCGGCGTACGGCCGACTCGAACAAGCTCGCTTTGGTTCCCAAGGACGAGCGCACCACCGGCGAAACCAGCGCCAAGCAATGCTTTGACCGGCTCGCCGGCACGTGGACCTATTGGGGCTGGAGAGGCGGCTATTTTGACGCCGAAGAAGACGCCCGCGCCTATTTCGACGAGCTGCGCTACATGCTGGCGAGCCAAATGGGCGCGCCTAACTCGCCGCAATGGTTCAACACGGGGCTATATTGGGCCTATGGCATCGACGGGCCGGCGCAGGGGCATTTCTACGCCGACTGGAAAACCGGCAAGGTAAAGGCATCGGAAAGCGCCTACGAGCACCCGCAGCCGCACGCCTGCTTTATCCAGTCGGTCGCCGACGATCTCGTCAACGAAGGCGGGATCATGGACCTCTGGGTGCGCGAGGCGCGGTTGTTCAAATACGGCTCGGGCACCGGCTCCAATTTTTCGCGGTTGCGCGGTGACGGTGAGCGACTGTCGGGCGGTGGCCGTTCGTCGGGACTGATGAGCTTCCTCAAGATCGGTGACCGCGCCGCCGGGGCGATCAAGTCGGGCGGCACCACCCGGCGCGCCGCGAAAATGGTGATCGTCGACACCGATCACCCCGACATCGAGGACTTCATCGACTGGAAGGTCATCGAGGAGCAGAAGGTCGCCGCGCTTGTCGCCGGCTCGAAGCTCTGCGCCAGGCACCTCAATCTGATCATGGCGGCTTGCCGCGAGCCCGGCGTCGAAGACCCCTTCGATCCCAAGCGGAACCCGGCGCTGAAGCGGGAGATCCGCGCGGCGCGTGCGGTGATGATCCCGGAAAACTACGTGCAGCGGGCGATGCAGTTCGCGCGCCAGGGCTTTGAATCGATCGACTTCCGCACCTACGACACGGACTGGGATTCCGAATCCTACCTGACGGTCGCGGGTCAGAACTCCAACAACACGGTCCGTATCACCAACGATTTCCTCGAGGCGGTCGAGAACAGCGCCGACTGGAACCTCATCCGTCGCACCGACGGCAAGGTGGCGAAAACTGTTCCCGCCCGCGCATTGTGGGATCGCATCGCCTATGCTGCCTGGGCCTCCGCCGACCCCGGCGTGCAGTTCGACACGACGATCAACGATTGGCACACCTGCCCCGAAAGCGGCCGTATCAACGCATCGAACCCGTGTTCGGAGTACATGTTCCTCGACGACACGGCGTGCAATCTCGCCTCGCTGAATCTGATGACCTATCGCGGCGAGGACGGATTCAATGTCGCTGACTTTCGTCATGCGACGCGGTTGTGGACGATCGTCCTCGAGATCAGCGTGATGATGGCGCAATTCCCATCGCGTGAGATTGCCCGCCTTTCTTACGCTTATCGCACGCTGGGCCTCGGCTATGCCAATCTGGGCGGCCTGTTGATGTCGATGGGCCTGCCTTACGATAGCGACGAGGGCCGCGCGATCGCCGCCGCGATCACCGCGCTGCTCACCGGTACAACCTACGCGACCTCGGCAGAAATGGCGGCGCAGCTTGGCCCGTTCCCGCATTATGCCAAGAACCGCGACGCCATGCTGCGCGTCATTCGCAATCATCGCCGCGCCGCGCATGGCGACAAGGCGGGCTATGAAAGCCTCGCGGTCAATCCGGTACCGCTCGATGCGGCGAGTTGTCCCGACAAACCGCTGGTCGAGGCGGCCACCGCCTCCTGGGACGCAGCACTGGCCTTGGGCGAGAAGCATGGTTTTCGCAACGCGCAGACCACGGTTCTCGCGCCGACCGGCACGATCGGCCTAGTGATGGACTGCGACACGACCGGCATTGAGCCCGATTTCGCGCTCGTCAAATTCAAGAAGCTCGCCGGCGGCGGGTATTTCAAGATCATCAACCGCATGGTGCCGCACGCGCTGCGCACTCTCGGCTATGACGAGCACGCGATCGAACATATCGAACGCTATGCGCTGGGCCACGGTACGTTGAAGGGCGCGCCGGCAATCAACCACCAAACGCTGGCGCAGCGGGGTTTTGACGAGGCTTCGCTCACCGCGGTCGAAGGCGCGCTCGCCTCGGCGTTCGACATCAAGTTCGCATTCAACAAGTGGACACTCGGCGAGGCGTTCTGCACCGAGACGCTCGGCATCGCACCCGAGATGCTCAACGATCCAAGTTTCGATCTGCTCGTCGCGCTTGGCTTCAATCGATCCGATATCGATATCGCAAACACATATTGTTGTGGTGCAATGACTTTGGAGGGCGCACCTCATCTGAAGGTTGAGCATCTACCAGTGTTTGATTGCGCCAATCCGTGCGGGCGGCTGGGCAAACGCTGCCTGTCAGTCAACAGCCACATTGAAATGATGGCCGCGGCGCAGCCCTTCATCACCGGCGCGATCTCAAAGACCATCAATATGCCGAATGTGGCGACGGTCGATGACTGCAAGGACGCCTATAGGCACTCCTGGGAATTAGGCCTCAAGGCGACCGCGCTCTATCGCGACGGCTCGAAGCTGTCGCAGCCGCTCGCCTCGAACCTGTTCGGCGACGATGACGATGCCGAGGACAAGGCTGCGGAGCTGCTGGCGCAATCGCCGGCCGACCGTGTGCCGATCGTCGCCGAGCGCATTGTCGAGCGGGTCATCGAGCGTTTCGTCTCGCGTGCCGAGCGGCGACGGCTCTCGAACCGGCGCAAGGGTTACACGCAAAAGGCCGTGGTCGGTGGACACAAGGTCTATCTGCGTACGGGCGAATATGAAGACGGCAAACTCGCCGAAGTGTTCATCGACATGCACAAGGAAGGCTCGGCCTTCCGCTCGCTGATGAATAATTTCGCGATCGCGGTCTCGCTCGGTCTGCAATACGGCGTGCCGCTCGAGGAATTCGTCGAGGCCTTCACCTTCACCCGGTTCGAGCCGGCGGGTATGGTCGAGGGCAACGACGTCATCAAAATGGCGACCTCGATCCTCGACTACATTTTCCGCGAGTTGGCGGTGTCGTATCTCGACCGCAACGACCTCGCCCATGTCGAGCCCGCCGACCTGATGCCGGATACGATCGGCAAGGGGATCGTCGCCGAGTCGTCGTCGAACCTGCGCGAGATCGACGACGAGGAGCAGGCCAAGGTCGGCGCCGAGGTCGCGGCGATCGTTCAGAAGGTCGCGTCCAACGGCTATGTCCGCAACAAGCTGACCGTGCTGCACGGCGGCAAGCGCAGCAGCGCGGCAACCGCGCGTGCGGATGCGCCGGGCGCTGAGATGCCCCTTTTCGCGAGCGGATCGCTGGCGGTCGCCACCGACAGAATCGAGACCGTCGAGTTAGCGACGCTGGCGACACTGGCCGCCGACCCGCGGATCGAGAAAATCCGCGAGGCGCGCATGAAGGGCTATGAGGGCGATAGCTGCGGCGAATGCGGCAACTTCACCCTGGTGCGCAACGGCACCTGCCTCAAATGCGACACCTGTGGCTCGACCAGCGGGTGCAGTTGAGCCACCCGCGCTTGCATCGACCTCTTCATGGCGATATTGATATCTCTATCGCTATGAAGGGGCGGCCATGGGGACGCAGCAGCTTTTGTTGCATCTGCCCGATGAACTGGTTCGCAGGCTGAAGCGCGCGGTACCGCCGCGCCAGCGCAGCAAATTCATCCAGGACCTGCTCGAACAGGCGCTGCCGCCTGACGGCGTCGGCGACAGCGACCCGCTTTACCTCGCCGCTCTTGAAGTCGAAAGGGACGAGGCGCTCGCCACCGAGATGGGAAGCTGGGATCTGTTGCTCGCTGATGGCGGCGCCGCGCCCGCCGATAGCGGGCGGAGCGAATGATGGCCGCCTCTGCCCCAAGCGGCGAGCCCGTGCGCCGCGGCGAGGTCTGGTGGGTCGATTTCGATGCCGTCGATAGCGGCGACATGCGCCCGATGCGCCCCGCAGTCATCGTCACTGCGGATGCGCTCAATCGTGCGCGGCGTACTGTCGTCGTGGTGCCGCTGGCCGCCGGCGCGATGCCGCGCCCACCGATTGTCGTCGCTACCCCTTCCGCCGGCGAAGGCAAGGTCGCGATCTGCGATCAGGCGCGCGCCGTCGACAAGGCCCGACTGACCCGGACCGCCGGGCAGCTTTCCGCCCCCGACCTCAAAGCCGTCGAGGACGGGCTGCGTCGCGTGCTGGAACTGTAGGACTGCAAGGACGCACTAGCGGCCACCCGGTCTAAGTTCTACCCTAGTCGCCAAACGCGATCAGCCCGGAGGGTGCGATGCAATACGGCTTTGGCGCGCCGGTCAGCGGCCCGCTCTCGGGCGCGAAGGATCTGGCCCGCATCACGCAGGAAGGCGAAGCGATCGGCTACGACTACTGTACCCTCTCCGATCATGTCGTGATCCCGCGCGAGCTCGAGAACAAGTACCCCTATTCCGATACCGGCGAGTTTCCCGGCCGCGCCGGCGGCGACCGCCACGAGCAGTTGACCGCCGTCACCTTTGTCGCCGCCAAGACCTCGAAGTTGCGTTTGGTGACCTCGGTCATGGTGGTGCCGCACCGCCCGGCGGTGTTGACCGCGAAGATCCTCGCGACAATCGACGTGCTGTCCGACGGGCGGCTGACCCTGGGTGTCGGCGCCGGGTGGTGCCGCGAGGAGTTCGAGGCGATCGGCACCGATCCGTTTGACGAGCGCGGCGCCGTCACCGATGAATATCTATTGGCCTGCCGCGAACTATGGACCAACGAAAATCCGAGCTTTAGCGGCAAATATGTAAAGTTCTCTGATATCTTTTTCCAGCCGCGCCCGGTGCAAAAGCACGTGCCGATCTGGGTCGGCGGCGAGAGCGGCCCAGCTTTGCGCCGCACCGCGAAGCTGGGCGATGGCTGGTATCCGATCGGCACCAACCCGCAATTCCGCCTCGACACGCTGGAGCGCTTCAAGGGCGGGATCGAACGGTTGCACCGCCATTGCGCCAATGCCGGCCGCGATCCGAAGGAGATCGCCCTCGCCTACCGGGTCACCCAACGTGGCCCGGCGATCCCGGAGAAGGCCGACAATGGCGACCGACGGCTTTTTTCGGGCAATAACGATGCGATCATCGGCGATCTGCGGGCGCTGCGCGATCTCGGCGTGATCGCGGTCGATTTCAGCTTTGATGGCGCCAACGCCGGTGAGGTCGTCGCCACCATGAGGCGCTTCCGCGAGGACGTGCTGGCCAAGGTCTAAAGGAGAGACTCGTGCTGAAGATTGGATACAAGGCGTCGGCCGAGCAGTTCGGACCGCGCGAATTGCTCGAGTTCTCGGTGCTCGCCGAAAACGTCGGATTCGACTCCGTCTTTGTCAGCGACCATTTCCAGCCGTGGAAACACACTGAGGGCCACGCGCCCAACTCGCTCGCTTGGCTCGGCGCGCTCGGCGCCAGTACCAGGCGGGTCGTCATCGGCACCAGCGTCGCGACACCCACGTTCCGCTACCATCCGTCAATTGTCGCCCAGGCCTTCGGCACCATGGGGTCGCTGTTCCCCGGCCGCGTCGTGCTCGGCGTCGGCACGGGCGAGTCGCTGAACGAGGTCCCGTCGACGGCAATGGAGTGGCCCGGCGCCAAGGAGCGGCGCGACCGGTTGCGCGAAGCGATCCGCCTCATCAACACGCTGTGGACGCAGGATCGCGTCACCTTTGAGGGTCAATTCTACAAGACCGTCGACGCGACGATCTATGACAAGCCCAAGCAGAAGGTGCCGATCTGGGTCGCGGCTTCGGGCCCGCTAGCGGCGCAGATGGCGGGGCAGATCGCCGAGGGCTTTATCGTCACCAGCGGCAAAAACCCGGCGCTCTATACCGAGCTAAGCGGCAAGGTCGCCGAGGGTCTCGCCAAGGCCGGGCGCGAGCATGCCAGCCTCGAGAAGATGATCGAGGTCAAGGTGTCGTTCGACACCGACGCACAACACGCCAAGGAATTGACCCGGCATTGGGCCGCGCTGGCGCTGTCGCCGGAGGAGAAAATGGGGGTCGAGGATCCGATCGAGATGGAGAAGCGCGCCGACGCGCTGCCGCTCGACCGCGCCGCCAGCCGGTGGATCGTGTCGAGCGATCCGGACGAGCAGGTCGAGCGCATCCGTCCCTATGTCGAATTGGGCTTCACGCATCTGGTGTTCCACGCCCCCGGCCCCGACCAGGCGCGGTTCCTCAAGCTCTACGCCGGGCAAGTCGTGCCTCGGTTGCGCAAGGCATTCGGCTGACGGATTTCCGATGACCCATCGGCTGGAGATCATCGGGCTGCCGGGCGTACCGATAGTGCAGCCCGGCGACGACCTCGCCGCGCTCGCGGTGTCGGCGCTGGTTGACGCCGCGATCGCGCCCGAGGCCGGCGATGTGCTTGTCGTCGCGCAAAAGATCGTCTCCAAGGCCGAGAATCGGTTTGTCGACGTCAAAAGCGTCAGCCCGTCCGCGGCGGCGAAAAGACTCGCCAAGGCGACCAAGAAGGACGCGCGGTTCTGCGAGGTCGTGCTGTCGGAGTCAAAGCGCATCGTGCGCCACCGCGAGAACCTGATCATCGCCGAGCACAAGCGCGGCTGGGTCATGGCGAATGCCGGGATCGACCACTCGAATGTCGCGCCGGGCGATGGACATGAGCGCGTGCTGTTGCTGCCGGTCGATCCAGACGCCTCGGCGCGGGCGTTGCGCGAGGAGCTTGTCGCGTCGTACGGCGTACCGATCGCAGTTGTCATCAGCGACAGCTTCGGCCGGCCGTTTCGCCGCGGCACGGTCGGCATCGCCCTAGGATCGGCGGGACTGCCGGCGATCATCGATTGGCGCGGCCACCCCGATCTGTTCGGCCGTGTGCTCGAAGTGACCGAGACCGGTTTCGCTGACGAGATCGCCGCCGCCGCGTCGCTGGTGATGGGCCAGGCAAACGAGGCGATGCCGATGGTGCTGGCGCGCGGCCTGTCGTGGACCGCGCCCGAGGCGGACGGCGCCGCGCTGGTGCGGCCGCCGGAGCACGATCTGTTCCGATGAGCGCCAGCCGTCCGGTGCTGGCGTTGTCGGGCGGGGTCGGCGGCGCCAAGCTCGCGCTTGGCCTCTACCGCGTGTTGCCGGCTGATACGCTGACGATCGTCGCCAATATCGGCGACGACTTCGAACATCTCGGCCTTACGGTCTGCCCCGATCTCGACACGCTGCTCTATACGCTCTCGGGCGAGGCGAACCCGGAACTCGGCTGGGGCCGCCGCGACGAAACCTGGACCTTTATGGCCGCCCTCGAAAAGCTCGGTGGCGAGAGCTGGTTTCGCCTCGGCGACGGCGACCTCGCGACCCATGTCGCGCGCACGCGGCGGCTGACCGCCGGTGAAAGCCTGTCGGCAATCATGGACGATTTCCGCCAACGGCTCGGCATTGCTGCCCGCCTGTTGCCGGCAAGCGACGACAAAGTGCGCACGCGGCTCGACACCGACCGCGGCTGGCTCGATTTCCAAGATTATTTCGTGCGGCTGCGCTGCGAACCGGTCGTGCACGGCTTCGAGTTTGCAGGCAGCGAAACGGCGCGGCCGCATCCCGGCTTTCTCGCTGCGGTGGCCGACCCCAAGCTGCGGGCGGTCATCATCTGCCCGTCCAACCCATTTATCAGCATCGACCCTATCCTCGCGGTGCCCGGTGTGCGGCAGGCGCTGCGCGCGTGCCACGCGCCGGTTATCGCGGTATCGCCGATTATCGGTGGCAGGGCGGTGAAAGGTCCGACCGCGAAGATGATGAAAGAGCTGGGGCTGCCGGTCGACGCGGCCGCCGTCGCGCAGCACTATCGCGACTTTCTCGATATCTATATCGCCGACGAGACGGACCGCGACGTCGTCGCGGGTCTCGATCTTCCAGTCGAGCTCGCGCCAACCTTGATGGTGATAGCGGAAGACCGCGAAATACTCGCCCGCGTTGTCCTCGCCGCTGCAGACCGGGCACGAAAATGAGCGACCCTGGCGAGGTCTGGGCAATTATCCCGGTCAAGGAAACCCAGAATGCCAAGCAACGCCTGTCGCCGGCGCTGTCGGCGGCGCTGCGCCAAGCGTTGGCGCTGGCGATGCTGGAAGACGTGCTCGAGGCGGTCGCCGACGTCAACGGCCTCGGCGGCGCGATCCTCGTGACGGTCGATCCGCAGGTCGAAAGCCTAGCGCGTCGTTACGGCATGCAGACGCTGGCCGAAGGCGCGCAAGACGGCCACACCGGCGCGGTGAATGCTGGGGCGCGCCATCTGATCGCCCAAGGCCGCGGCACATTGCTGACCCTGCCGGGCGACCTGCCGCTGGTCACGACCGCGGAGATTGAAGCGCTGATCGCGGCGCACGGCCCCGCCCCGTCCTTTACAATCGCGCCAGCCCATGACGATCTTGGCTCGAACGCGATCCTGATGTCGCCACCGCGCGCAGTGCCGCTACGCTTTGGCGAAGACAGCTTCTTCCCGCATC
>DATJSH010000107.1:0-17596 GCA_035504235.1 Allostellaceae bacterium
AGAAAGCTTTTGAGCCGCACCTCGGGGAAGGCCGTGGTGATGTGGTCGTTCCAGTCGGTGACGGTAGGAATCTCGCCGGGCAATGCCGGCAGCCTGCCGGCCAGGAAGTCGCGGAACGACTGGCCGCTCGCGTCGATGTACTGCCCGTCGCGGTAGACGAAATACATCGGCACATCGAGCATGTAATCGACATAGCGCTCGAAGCCGAACCCGCCCTCGAACACGAAGGGCAAGGTGCCGCAGCGATCGGGATCGGTGTCGGTCCACACCAGGCTGCGGTAGCTCTGGTAGCCGTTGGGCTTGCCTTCGGTGAACGGCGAATTGGCGAACAGCGCCGTCGCGACCGGCTGCAAGGCCAGCGAGACGCGGAACTTCTTCACCATGTCGGCTTCGGATTGGTAATCGAGATTGGCCTGCACGGTGCAGGTGCGCAGCATCATGTCGAGGCCCATCCGGCCCTTTTTCGGCATGTACGCGCCCATGATCCGGTAGCGGCCCTTCGGCATCCAGCCGACATCCTCGCGCCGCGATGTGGGGTCGAAGCCGAGCCCGAGCATGCCGAGCCCCAGCTCGTCGCAGACCTCGCGCACCTGGCGCAGATGCTCGTGCACCTCGTCGCAGGTCTGGTGGATGGTTTCGAGCGGCGCGCCCGACAGCTCGAACTGGCCGCCCGGTTCGAGGGTGATCGAACATCGCGCGTCGTTTTCGAGCGCGATGATGTTGCCGGCTTCGCGTACCGGCTCCCAGCCAAAGCGCAGCAGCCCTTGCAGCAGCGCCCCGATGCCGTCCGGCCCTTCATAGGGCGCGCGGCGCAAATCCTTGTGGCGGAAGACGAATTTCTCGTGCTCGGTGCCGACGCGCCACGCCGCGGGCGGCTTGTTGCCGTTCTCGTGGAATTCGACGAGCTGCCGCCGGTCGGTGATCGGAACTCCGGGCGTTTTCGGCGGGGCTGACATCGAGCGACGATACTCCAAGATGCGTCACAATAGATCGGGCAAAACCGGAGAACGACAACCCCCTGAGCGGAAAACCGCGCGGTCTCGTCAGTGGCGCCAATCCCCGGCGATTGCCTGAAACGCCGCCAGGGCGGCGAGCGCCGCAGTCTCGGCCCGCAACACCCTGGGCCCAAGCCCGACCGTTGTAACAAAAGGAAGTTTCCGCAGAGCGTCAAGCTCCGTCTCGGCGAACCCACCTTCCGGCCCGATCAGCAGAGCCGCCGGCGCGCCCGGCGGTAGACCCGCCAGCGCCGCGGCGATCGGCGCGCCGCCGCCTGTCTCGTCGCAGACCACGAGGCGGCGTTCGTGGGGCCACGCTGCGAGCGTCGCGGCGAGCGGGGCTGGCTGCCGCATCTCCGGCACCGACAGGCGTTCGCTTTGCTCGGCGGCCGCGACGGCGTGAGCGGTAAGCCGTTCCTGGTTGAGGCGTTCGGGCTGGGTGCGGGCCGTCATCACCGGGACAAACGCGGCGACGCCGAGCTCGGTGCCCTTCTCGATCAGCCAGTCGAGCCGCAGCCGCTTGATCGGCGCGAACAGCAGCCAGAGATCGGCTTCCGAGGCCGGCTCCCGCAGCCGCCGCTCGACCGCGAGCATGCCGCCACCGCGGCCCAGCTCGGCAACGCGGCAGAGAAACTCGCCGTCACGCGCGTTGAACCCGGCCACTGCGGCACCGGCCGCGAGCCGCAGCACATGACGCAGGCGATGGGTCTGCGCCGCGTCGAGCGCGGCCACGCCGCCCTCGGCGAGCGCCGCCGGCAGATAAAGCCGCGTCGCGATTTTCATGCCCGTCATTGCGAGAAACCGAAGGCGACGAAGCAATCTCGATCCGGATACGCATTCTGCACGAGATTGCTTCGCTCCGCTCGCAATGACACCGTCCTTGGCCCAAGATTAGCCGATGAGCGATGTTTCCGGGAAAGCCGTCGACCCGACCGACATCCATGTCGGCGATTGGGTCGACCGCTGGCTGCCGCGCGGGGCGGAGCCTTATGCGCGTCTCGCCCGGCTCGATCGGCCGATTGGCACCTGGCTGCTGCTGTTTCCGGGCTGGTGGGGCATCGCACTGGCCGGACCGCGCTGGCCGAACCCGTGGCTGATGTTGCTGTTCGCCATCGGCGCTGTGGTGATGCGCGGCGCCGGCTGCACCCTCAACGACATCGCCGACCGCGACTTCGACGGCCAGGTCGCGCGCACCCGCCTGCGCCCGATCCCGAGCGGCCGCGTTTCGGTGCGGCAGGCGGCGGCGTTCATGGCCGCGCAGCTCGCGGTCGGCGCAGCGATCCTCTTCAGCCTCAATCGCGCCAGCATCATCTTGGGTATCGCGGTGCTCGGGCTGATCGCCACCTACCCTTATATGAAGCGCATCACCTATTGGCCGCAGCTGTTTCTCGGCCTCAACTTCAATTGGGGCGCCCTTATTGGCTTTACCGCGGTGACGGGCCGCTTCGGGTGGCCGCCGGCGTTGCTCTATCTCGGCGGCATATGCTGGACGCTCGGCTACGACACGATCTATGCGCATCAGGACAAGGAGGACGACGCGCGCATCGGCGTCAAATCCTCGGCCTTGGCGCTTGGCGACAAGACGCGGCCGTTTCTCTATGGCTTCTATGCTGCCGCGGTGGTGTTGTGGGGCGCGGCGGGGGTCGCCGCCCCTCTCCATACCGGCTTTTTCATCCTCTTGCCCTATGTCGGGATGCTCCTCTACCGCCAGGCGCAGGGCGTGGCGTTCGACGACCCGGCCGATTGTCTCAGGAATTTCCGCGCCAACCGGGTCGTCGGCTGGACAATGCTCGCCGCCATTGCCGTCGGGCATTTCGTGTGAGTTCCGATCCTGAAACTTTCATCCGCGCCAACACCGCGGTCGGATCGCCGCCGCTCGTCCCGGAAATCCGTCTCCATCTGGCGACCGAGGTCACGCCGATCTGGCAAGCGACCGAGGAGAGCTTGGCGCGCTTCGGCACGCCGCCGCCGTTCTGGGCTTTCGCCTGGGCCGGCGGCCAGGCGCTCGCGCGCTACATCCTGGATCACCCCGAGACCGTTGCCGGCCGCGACGTGCTCGACCTTGCCTCGGGATCGGGCATGGTCGCGATCGCCGCCGCCAAGGCCAGCGCTCGCCGCGTCACCGCCGCCGACATCGACACCTTCGCCGCCGCTGCGATCGTGATGAACGCTGCCCTCAACGGTGTTTCGATCCAGGTCGAAAGTCGCGACCTCCTCGATCGCGGCCCCGCCGGCTGGGCGGTCGTGACCGCAGGCGACGTCTGCTACGAGGCGCCGATGGCGTTGCGCATGATCGCCATGCTGCGCCGCATCGCCGCGCGCGGGCGGCTGGCGCTGCTCGGCGATCCCGGACGGGCCTATCTGCCGCGCGAGGGGCTTATCGAGCTGGCGCGCTATACGGTGCCGGTCAGCCGTGAGCTCGAAGACCGCGAGGCCCGAGAAGGTGCGGTTTTCGAGGTGCTGCCCGACTGACCGGCAGATTTCAGTTCCCCGAGGCTGCGCATCAGTTCGCGCAGCCCCCGATCCGGCACCTTGTCGCGACGCACGACGAGGCCGATCTCACGGTGGAGCGGCGGCGCGAGCGAATGCGCTGCAAGCGAGCCGCCCTCGCCCATGGCCAGCCGCGGCATCAGCCCGCAGCCCAGCCCGGCCGCCACCAGCTGCTTGATCGCTTCCATGCTGCCCAATTCCATGACCGGCTTCAACGCCACTCCGGCCAGCCGAAACCAGTCGTCGATCACCCGCCGCGATGTGCTACCCGGCTCGGAAAGCATCACCGGCAGCTCAGCGAGCGCAGCGGGCGAGAGCTTTCCGGGCGGCGCAGGGTCCGGCGGAAAGACCGCGACGATCTCATCGTCGATCAGCTTCTCGACATCGAACATGCGGCCCGGCGCCGGCAGCGTGACGAGCGCCACATCGAGCGCGTTGTCTTCGAGCGCACGCAGCATGTCGAGCGAATTGCCCGTTCGCACCACGAGCTCCAAAAGCGGAAACCGTCGGCGCAGATCGCTCAACACCGGCGGCAGAAGATAGATGCAGGCGGTCGCACCGGTGCCGATCCGCACCCGGCCGGCAACACCCTGCGCGTGGTCGGCCATCGCCTCGACGGCGCTCGCCACGCTTGTTTCGATGCGGCCTATATGCGGCAAGAGCTCGCGCCCCGCCGCCGTCGGCTGAGCGCGCCGGCCCACGCGCTCCACGAGCCGCGCGCCGAGCCGGCGTTCGAGCTGACGGATCTGAAAGCTGATCGCCGGTTGCGTCAGGTTGAGCCGCGCCGCGGCGGCCGAGAAGCTGCCGAGTTCCGCGACAGCGGCGAAGGCTTCGAGCTGGTCGAGGTTGAGGCCGCGCATCAGCCAAAAATCTTCTTATCGATCGCATCGACCAAACAAATTTTTCTGATCATGAACATTGCGTGACAATCGGCCTTCCGTGAAGGCTGATAGAGAATGACCGCGAGCCGCATCACCGTCGTCACCGCGCTCGGCTCGACCCAGACGCTCGCCTGGGCGTCGAGCTATTATTTGCCGGCGATCCTCGGCGCGCCGATCGCCGCCGCGCTAGGGCTCGAGCAGAGCGTGTTCTTCGGGATTTTCTCGGCCGCGCTGCTGCTGTCGAGCGGCCTGGCGCCGCTCGTCGGACGATGGATCGACAGGTACGGCGGCCGGCCGGTGCTCGCCGCGTCGAGCGCGGTGCTGGCGGCAGGACTGACGATGCTCGGCTTCGCCCACGGCCTTGTCAGCCTGGCCGTCGCGTGGTTGGTGCTCGGCGTCGGCACGGCAATGGGGCTTTACACGCCGGCCTTCGCCGCGTTGACCCGGCTTTACGGCTTCGACGCGCGCCCATCGATCACCGGGGTCACACTGTTCGCCGGCTTTGCCAGCACGATCGGCTGGCCGTTGAGCGCGTTCATGCTGGCGCATTACGGCTGGCGCGAGGCCTGCTTTGTGTGGGCCGCGCTGAACCTCTTCGTCTGCCTCCCGGTCAACGCGCTCTTCATCCCGGCCGCACCAGCCGACTCGCCGCTGCATGCGGCCTCGGCGAACGGCAATGGCAATGGCGATGACGCCCCGCAGCAACAGCCGGGTGCGATGCTGATCCTCGCCTTTTTCTTCGCGGCGACGCGGTTTGTCAGCGGCGCCCTCGCTTCGCACCTCCCGGGATTGCTGGAGGGTGCCGGCGCCTCGGAGGTCGCGGCAATCGCCGCCGGTGCGCTGGTCGGCCCGGCGCAGGTCGGCGCGCGGCTGTTCGAGTTCGGGCTGTTGCGCTCGTTCCACCCGCTGGTCCCGGCGCGTGTCGCGGCGCTGATGCACCCGGTCGGCGCCGGGCTGTTCGCACTGCTCGGCCCGGCGGGGATCAACGCCTTCGCAATTCTGCACGGCGCCGGCAACGGCATGCTGACGATCGCCAGCGGTACGCTGCCGCTGGGGCTCTTCGGGCCGCAGGGCTACGGCAGGCGTACCGGTATTTTGGCGGTGCCGACCCGCATTGCCGAATCCTCGGCGCCGTTCCTCTTTGGACTGTTGATCGACCGCATCGGCACCGCGGCGATCACGGTGTCTGCCGGATTGTGCCTCGCCGCCTGCGCATCCCTGTTCGCGCTTCGCTCGCGTCCGCGGGTGGCAGCGCCTATACAGGGAGCGCCAACGACATCGGTGGACGTTATGAACCCCCCAAAAGGCCTGTGATCATTAACGATATCCCCAATTGAGCGTTTAGACGTGCTCCATAGCCGGGGCCGGGACCGGTTTGCCGGGGCCGGGCGCGCCTGCCGCGGCACCCTCTAGCTCACGTAAGCGCCGCTCAAGCTCCTCGATCATCTTTTGGAGTTCGGCCCGCATCTGCGCATCTGTGACGAGCTGGGCTAGTCGTCTCAGGTGGTCGATTTCGGCTCGCAGCTCGTCTGCCGTCTTGTCGGCCATCTGGCGAAGTACCTCGTTAAAGCTCACCCCTTTTCAGGCGGTGATTCGCTGTTTTCCTCGGCAGCGAACCGACGCCACCGGGCCGCCACCATGAGCAGGATTTGTCTATTTTCTTCGGTAGTTGCCTCAGCAGCCAAACGCTCGCACGACGCGGCGCGTTCCAGGTAATAAGCAACCGAGTGCGTAGCATTATCGCCGGATTTCATAGTCTTATGGCCCCTGATCGAGCAGGAGCGCCGCTGCAGCGGCTTCCGGCCCTGGTGCTTTCGAGAAAGACTTAACCAGATACAACGGAGAAGATGGGGGTAATATTCTCCGGAACAAGCAAGATAGAGTGGAGGTTTATTTGTCCGGTAGCGAACATTTATTTCAACTTCAAGTGCATTCTGTGCCCGCATTCTCAAATCGGCCGCTGCCCGCCCGCGTAGGACGCATTGCCCACCGGATCGAGACGAGCGCGCGGCCTCGCTTGCCGTAGCAAAACCGCGCCGATGCCTCCATAAGAGGCCTCAACCGGGCGCGCCCCGGGCTGCCCGCCTTCTCTGAGACACCAGCCGCCGATATAGCGCTTCGCCGGTGGCCGTCGCCCGCATCGGATGCCACGCGCCCAAAAGAGGCCGCTCGATCGGCTGGGCTAGAGGGGTCGGGGGCTCTGTAATCCGCTCAGCCCGGAGCCGGCGCAGCTCTGCCGCTATAGCGGCGTAATCGTCGACGATCGCCATGGCGCTAGAATGGCCCAAACTGCAGCGCTGCGAAACTCCGCAGCGTCGGGACACTACCGCGGCACCAGGCCGATACTCCTCGGCGTATCGAGGGGTAAGATGCTGAAAAAATTGGATAGTTGGATGTTGGCCGTAACCCGAATAGCGCCTATATAGGGCGATGCCCTATGCCAGCCTGCGCGACTTTATCGCCCGGCTCGAGGCGAGCCAGCGTCTCGTCCGGGTCAAGGAAGCGGTGTCGCCGGTGCTGGAAATGACCGAGATCCAGACCCGGCTCCTCGCCGAGGGCGGGCCGGCGGTCTTGTTCGAGAACGTGATTGACGCCCCTAATCGTACCAATGGGGGCAAATATGAAATGCCGGTGCTGGTCAATCTGTTCGGCACCATCGAGCGGGTCGCCTGGGGCATGGACCGCGAGCCACATCAATTGCGTGAGGTGGGCGAAACCCTCGCCTTCCTCAAGCAGCCCGAACCGCCCGGCGGCTGGCGCGAGGCGTGGGAGATGCTGCCGCTGGTAAAGACCGCGCTGGCGATGCGCCCGCATACCGTCAACAGCGCGCCATGCCAGGACATCGTGCTGACCGGCGGCGATATCGACCTCGGCAAATTCCCCATCCAGACCTGCTGGCCGGGCGAGCCGGCGCCGCTCGTCACCTGGCCGCTCGTCGTTACCAAGGGACCCGGCACGCGCCGCGAGGACGGGTTCAACCTCGGCATCTACCGGCTGCAGGTCACCGGCCGCGACACAACCTTGATGCGCTGGCTGCGGCATCGCGGCGGCGCGCAGCACCACCAGCGCTGGAAGACGGAAAAGGCCGAGCCGCTGCCTGCCGCGGCGGTGATCGGCGCCGATCCCGGCACGATCCTTGCCGCGGTGACGCCGGTGCCCGACACGCTGTCGGAATACCAGTTCGCCGGCCTATTGCGCGGCAAGCGGGTCGACCTCGTCAACTGCAAGACGGTGCCGCTCAAGGTCCCGGCCGAGGCCGAGATCGTGCTCGAAGGCCATGTCTCGCTCGACGAATACGGCGATGAAGGTCCTTACGGCGACCACACCGGATTCTACAATTCGGTCGAGCAATTCCCGGTGTTCCGCCTCTCGGCGATCACCATGCGGCGCGACCCGATCTACCTATCAACCTTCACCGGCCGCCCGCCCGACGAGCCGTCGATCCTCGGCGAGGCGCTGAACGAGGTGTTCATCCCCCTCCTCCAGCAGCAATTTCCCGACATCGTCGATTTCTGGCTGCCGCCCGAGGGCTGCTCCTACCGCATCGCGGTGGTGTCGATCCGCAAGACCTATCCCGGTCAGGCAAAGCGCGCGATGATGGGCGTCTGGTCGTTCCTGCGCCAGTTCATGTACACCAAGTTCGTCATCGTCGTGGACGACGACATCGACGCGCGCGACTGGAAGGACGTGATGTGGGCGCTCTCGACCCGCATGGACCCGGTGCGCGACGTGACCCTCGTCGAGAACACCCCGATTGACTATCTAGACTTTGCGTCCCCCGAATCGGGGCTCGGCGGCAAGATCGGCCTCGACGCGACGACTAAGCTGCCGCCGGAGACGATGCGGACATGGGGCACCCCGATCCGCATGGCTCAGGACGTTATTGACGAGGTGACCCGCAAATGGCCGAGCTATGGCTTGCCGGGCAGCGGCAAGCCGATCTGGAAATGACATTGTTCACATCGTGACCGCGAGCGACCACCTTATGTGTCGTCCCGGCAAAGGCCGGGACCCCGTTTCAGCGACCGTGACGCCGATAAGCGGATACCGGCCTGCGCCGGTGTGACGACAATGTTCGCGGCCCGCACAGTTAGGAAAAAGAATGCCCGATAACGAAGCGCAGAACGCCCTCGACCTGCTCCACGGCCTCGTCGCCAAGGCGAAAAAGGCCGGGGCCGACGCCGCCGACGCGGTCGCCGTGGTCGGCACCTCGCTGTCGCATACCCGCCGGCTCGGCAAGACCGAGAAGCTCGAGCGCTCGGAGCACCAGGACCTTGGCCTGCGCGTGCTGATCGGCAAGCAGCAGGCGATCGTCTCGTCGAGCGACCGCGCGCCGGCGACGCTTGATGAGCTCGTCGCGCGCGCCGTGGCGATGGCGAAGACAATCCCCGAAGACCCGTTCTGCGGCCTCGCCGATCCCGACCAGATCACCAAGACTTGGCCGGCGCTTGACATGCTCGACCCCGCCGAGCCGACAGCCGAGGAGCTCATCGAGCGCGCCCGCGCCGCCGAGGAGACCGCGCTCGCCACACCCGGCATCACCAATTCCGAGGGCGCCGACGCCGGCTGGGGCCGCTCGCGCGTCGCGCTCGTCGCGTCGAACGGGTTTGCCGGCTCCTATGCCGGGTCGAGCCATGGCGTCAGCGCCTCGGTGATCGCTGGCGAAGGCACCCAGATGGAACGCGACTACGACTTCGCCAGCGCCGTTTACGGCGGCGACCTGCGCCGCGCCGAGGATATCGGCCGCGAGGCCGCCGAGCGCGCGATCAAGCGGCTCGGGGCAAAAAAAATGCCGACCGGCAAGGTGACGGTGATTTTCGACCCCCGCGTCTCGCGCAGCTTTATTTCGCATCTGCTGGGGCCGATTTCCGGGCCGTCGATTGCCCGTGGCACCAGTTTCCTCAAAGACAAGTTCGGTCAGCAGATCTTCCCCGCGGGCATCACTATCGTCGAAGACCCGCACAAGCCGCGCGGTCTGCGCTCGAAGCCATTCGATGGCGAGGGCATCGCCAACCGGCGCCGCGCGATCATCGACAAGGGCGTACTGACCACTTGGCTGCTCGATTTGCGCTCGGCGCGGCAGCTCAAAATGACGACCACGGGTCATGCCGCACGCGGCACCGCCTCGCCGCCCTCGCCGGCCGCCACCAATGTCTGGATCGAGCCCGGCGCTCAGACTCCTGCGGAGCTCTATGCCGACGTCAAAAGCGGCTTTTATGTCACCGAGCTGATGGGCATGGGGGTCAACGGCGTCACCGGCGATTACAGCCGCGGCGCCGCCGGCTTCTGGATCGAGAACGGCGCACTCACCTTCCCGGTCAGCGAGATGACTGTCGCCGGCAATCTCAAGGATATGTTCTTGCACATGGTCGCCGCCAACGACCTTGAATTCCGTACCGGCGCCGACGCGCCAACCTTGCGGATGGACGACCTCACCGTGGCGGGGGCGTAATCGCACAGCGCACCAGGGATGCCACTGGCCGGCAATATCGAATAAACTCGGCAGCGTTGACGGCGCCGCGGCCGACGGGATAGAGCCCACGGACCGGGGCCGTCACCGATAATACGGCCTTCACCCATGACGGCCAGGGGTTGATGCGGGGCAAATCGGGCACGGCGGCAGATCGGGGAGCGGCGACCGGCACTCTGGTGCGGCGTCTGGCTCGCGAGTTCATCTCGCGCCATGTCGGCATGATCGTGCTGGGCTTTGTCTGCATGGGCGTCGGCGCCGGCAGCACGGCGCTGCGCGCCTGGCTGATGCAGCCGATGCTCGATCGCATTTTTGTCGGGCATCAGGCGGACCTGCTGATCCTCATTGCCAGCGCCGCGTTGATTCTCGCGATCGTCAAAGGCTTCGCCGATTACGGCGTCGCGGTGCTGATGACCCGGGTTGGGCAGCGCGTCATCACCGATGTGCAGATGGCCCTTTATGCGCGGTTGATCCGTGCTGATCTCGCCTATTTCAATGCGCACGCGAGCGGCATCCTGATCTCGCGCTTTACCAACGATGTCGGTCTGTTGCGCAACGCCGCCGCCAACGTGCTCGCGGCGATCGGCAAGGACGCGGTAACCGTCGTCTTTCTGATGGCGCTGATGTTCTACCAGGATTGGCTGCTGGCCTTGCTCTCGTGTTTCGCGTTTCCCTTGGCGATACGCCCGCTGGTCGGCATAGGCCGGCGCATGCGGCGCGTGTCGGCCAATACCCAGATCGAGATCGGCCAGTTGACGACGCTGCTCAACCAGACTTTTCAGGGCGCGCGGCACGTCAAGGCCTACGGCATGGAGGCCTACGAGGAGGGCCGCGCCTCGACCCTCTTCGAGCGCATCTTCAAGCTCGTTGACCGCGCCAACCGCACCCGCTCGCGCGCCTCGCCGATGATGGAGGCGCTGGGTGGCGCCGCGGTCGCGGTGGTCATCGCCTATGGCGGCTATCAGGTGATCCACGACGCGCGCACGCCGGGTGCGTTCTTTTCCTTCATGACCGCGCTATTGCTCGCCTACCAGCCATTGAAGAGCCTCGCCAACCTCAATGCCTCGCTGCAGGAGGGGTTGGCGGCGGCGCATCGTATCTTCGAGGTGCTTGACATCGAACCCGATATCCGCGACCTGCCCGACGCGCGGCCGCTGCGCGTCACCGGTGGCGAAATCCGCTTCGAGGAGGTCCGTTTCGGCTATCAGCCGCCGGCCGTCGCACTCGACGGCATCACCTTTACCATCCCCGCTGGCAGCACGGTGGCGCTGGTGGGCCCGTCAGGCGCCGGCAAGTCGACCGTGCTCAACTTGATTCCGCGCTTCTACGACATCAGTGCCGGCAGCATCGCGATCGACGGCCAGGACATCCGCACCGTCACGTTGGCGTCGCTCCGCGCGCCGCTGGCGCTGGTCGCGCAGGAGGCAAGCCTGTTCGACGACACGGTGCGCGCCAATATCGCCTATGGGCGCTTGAGCGCCACCGAAGCCGAGATCGCGGCGGCGGCGGCCGCCGCCGGCGCCGACCGCTTCATCGCCGAGCTGCCGCTGGGCTACGACACGCTGGTCGGCGAGCATGGCACGCGGCTTTCGGGCGGGCAGCGCCAGCGTATCGCGATTGCCCGCGCGATGCTGAAGGACGCGCCGATCCTGCTGCTGGACGAGGCGACCTCGGCGCTCGACAACGAAAGCGAGCGGCAGGTTCAGGCGGCACTCAAGCGGTTGATGCAGGGCCGCACGACGCTCGTGATCGCCCATCGCCTGTCGACCATCGTCGGCGCCGATCTTATCTGCGTCATGGATCGCGGCCGCATCGTCGAGAGCGGCAAGCATGCCCAACTACTCGCGCGGGGCGGCCGCTATGCGCGGCTTTACGAGACACAGTTCGCGCCGGCGGAGGAACCCGCAATCGCCGCCGAGGTGCAGGCGGGATGAGGCTCTTGCGTCGCAAGCCCAGGGAGTTGATCCGCGAGTTCGTCCGCAGCGACCGGCTACGCCGGGTACTCTGCTATGCGATCCATCTTTATATCCGCCTCGTCTACGCCACCAATCGCTGGACGGTGGAGGGCGCGGAGCATCCACGCCGGCTGCGCGACGCCGGGCGGCCGTTCATCCTCGCCTTCTGGCATGGTCGGCTGATGATGATCCCGATGGCGTGGCGGCGCCTCGCGCCGATCCATATGCTCATCTCGGCGCATCGCGACGGCCGCATCATCGCCGACGCGGTCGCGCATTTCGGGGTGCAGACGGTGACCGGCTCGACCCGGCGCGGCGGCAGCGCCGCGCTGCGCTCGATGGTGAAGTCGCTCGCCGCCGGCGACTGCGTCGGCATCACCCCCGACGGCCCCGCCGGGCCGGCGATGGTCGCCAGCACCGGCATCGTCAATGTCGCCCGCCTTGCGCGCGCGCCGATTGTGCCGGTCACCTTCGCGACCAGCCGACGGCGGGTGACGCGCAGCTGGGACCGCATGCTGGTTGCCCTGCCCTTTGGCCGCGGCGTCTTTATCTGGGGCGAGCCGATCGACTTCGCCGCGCGGCTCGACGACGATAGCGTCGAGGGGGCGCGCCTTGCAGTCGAGCGGCGCATGCTGGAGATGGTCGCCGAGGCCGAGGCGCGAGTCGGCCGCGAATGGACGCCGCCTCCGCCCTGCGCGTCCACTGCCGATCCCCGGCCCGAGGCTGCCGACGAACGGACGCGCACGCCGGAGCTGGCCGGCGGGGAGAAACGGTGATCCTCCCCGGCCTGTACCGCGGCCTCACCGCCGCAGCGACCCCGCTTGTCATTGCCTATCTCAACACGCGGCGGCGGCGCGGCAAGGAGGACGACGCGCGCTTTGCCGAGCGGCTCGGCCGGCCGGGGCGCGAGCGGCCCGACGCGCCGCTCGTCTGGCTGCACGCGGCGAGCATTGGCGAGGCGACTTCGGTGCTGGCGCTGATCGAGCGTCTGCTCGAAGAGCGCCAGGGCCTCGAAATCCTGCTCACCACCGGCACTGTCGCCGCGGCGCGACTGTTGGAGCCGCGGCTGCCGCGGGGGGCCCGGCACCAGTTCGTCCCCGCCGACTTGCCGGGCCCCGTCGCGCGCTTTCTCGATTATTGGCATCCCGATTTGGCGCTCTGGGTCGAAAGCGAGCTGTGGCCGAACCTCGTGCTGATGACGCACGAGCGCAACATCCCGATGCTGCTCCTGAACGGCAGGCTGTCAGCGCGCTCTCACGCCAATTGGAGCCGGTGGAGCGGTCTCGCGCGGCCGATGCTCGGCTCGTTCGCGCTATGTCTCGCGCAGGACGAGGCGCAAGGCGACCGGTTCCGCGAGCTCGGCGCCCCTGAGGTCGCTAGCGTTGGCGACCTCAAATCCGATGCCAAGACGCTGCCGGCCGACGATGTGGCACTCGACAAGCTGCGCCGCGAGATCGGCGATCGGCCGCGCTGGCTCGCGGCCTGCACGCATGAAGGCGAAGAAGAGGTCGCGATGGCGGTGCATCGCCACCTCGCGGACGCGCATCCAGGCCTGTTGACGGTCATCGCGCCCCGCCACCCCGCCCGCGGCGATGAGATCGCCGCGCTCGCCGCGGCGCGAAACCTCGCTGTCGCCCGCCGCTCCGTCGGCGAGCAGATCGTCCCTGCGACCGACATCTACCTCGCCGACACGTTCGGCGAATTGGGCTTGTTGTACAGCCTGGCTGGCATCGCCTTTGTGGGCGGCTCCTTGATCGACAGGGGCGGGCACAACCCGTTCGAGGCGGCGCGGCTCGAATGCGCGGTGCTGCTTGGCCCTCACACGGCGAATTGCTCGGCGATGGCCGAGGCGCTGACCTCCGCCGGCGCGGCCGAGAGGGTCGCCGATGCCGAAGCCCTCGCCGCCGCGGTCGATCATCTGCTCGACGATGCGAAGCTGCGCCGTAAGCGCGCGATCGGCGCGGCTCGCGTCGCGTCCAACGGGCTCGGCACGCTCGATGCTGTGCTCGACCGCCTGGCGCCGTGGCTCGACCCGCTGGCTCCCATTGGCGCGTCGATCGCGCGTGGCGATGCGCGCCCCTGATTTCTGGGGCGGGGAACCCGGCTTCCTCGCCGAGTTGCTGACGCCGCTCGGCAGCGCCCTCGACGCTGCCGGCCGGCTGCGCCGCGCCGTGGTTCGCCCCTATCGCGCGCCCGCGCCGGTGATCTGCGTCGGCAATCTTGTCGTGGGCGGCTCGGGTAAAACGCCGGTGACGCTGTCGCTCGCGGGAATTCTTGCCGCGCGCGGCATCGACGCGGCGATTGTGATGCGTGGCTATGGCGGCAGTCTCGCCGGACCCGTGCAGGTCGACCTGCGGCGTCACGATGCGACCGCGGTCGGCGACGAGGCGCTGCTGGCGGCGGCGCAGGCACCATGCTGGGTCGCCCGTGACCGCGCCGCCGGCGTGCGCGAGGCGGTGGCGCGGGGCGCGGCTGCGATTATTCTCGATGACGGCTTTCAGAACCCGCATATCGCCAAGGACCGGTCGCTGATCGCGATCGACGCCGCTTACGGTTTTGGCAATGGGCGGCTGATCCCCGCCGGTCCGCTGCGTGAGCGGATCGCCGGCGGCCTCGATCGCGCCGACGCGATTGTGCTGATCGGTGACGGCGAGGTCTCCGTACCGGCTTCGACGCCGGTACTGCATGCTACACTGGAGCCGGTTGCCGGCGGCCGGTTCGCCGGCGTTCCCGTCATTGCCTTCGCCGGCATCGGCCGGCCGGCGAAATTCTTCGCCAGCCTGCGCGAGCTGGGCGTCATGTTCGTCGCCGAGCGCGGCTTTCCCGACCATCATGCCTACCGCGCCGCCGAACTCGCCGCGCTGCGCCGCGAGGCGAAGGCGGCGGGCGCGCTGCTGGTCACGACACGGAAGGATTGGGTGCGGCTGCCGGCAAGCGAGCACGCCGGTATCGAGGTTCTCGACGTCGCGCTGCGCTGGCGTGATCCGGCAGCCCTCGACATGCTGCTGGCGCCCCTCATCGAGCGGATCGGCGATGACAGACATCCCGCTCCCGCCTGAACCCACCCCGCCCGACATCGCTTGGCGTTACCGGATCGAGGCTTGGCTTGCGGCACTGATGATCGGCGCGCTGGGGCTGTTGCCGCTTGGTTGGGCCTCTGCGCTTGGCGGCTTCACCGGCCGGCTGATCGGCCCTTTCCTTGGGATCACCAAGCGCGCGCGCCTCAACCTGCGCGCCGCGTTCCCGGAGCTGACCGCCACGGAGATCGAAACCATCGTTCGCGGGATGTGGGAAAATCTTGGCCGCGTCGCGTACGAATACCCGCACCTCAAGAAGATCAAGGTGTTCAGCGGCGACCGGGTCGAGGTGCGCGGCCTCGACAATCTCAAAAGCGCCATCGCTGCCGGTCGGCGGGTCATCATGTTTTCCGGCCATCTCGGCAATTGGGAGATCGCCGCGCTCGCCGGCGGACAATACGGGCTCGACATCGCGCAGATCTACCGCGCCGCCAACAACCCGCTGGTCGACACGATGCTGGCGCGGCTGCGCGGCGATTCCGGCGAACTGATCCCGAAAGGCGCGGTCGCCTCGCGCCGCGCTGTCGCGGCACTGCGGCGGGGCGGCCATCTCAGCCTGCTCGTCGACCAAAAGCTCAATGACGGCATCGCCGTGCCGTTTTTCGGCCGCGAGGCGATGACCGCGCCAGCACTGGCGATGCTGGCGCTGCGCTTCGATTGCGATGTGCTGCCGGTTCGGGTCGAGCGCCTGAAAGGCACGCATTTCCGTCTTTCGGTCTATCCGAAGCTGCCCCGGCTCGATAGCGGCGACCGCACCGCCGACATCCTGGCGTTGATGACCGAAGTCAATCGCACGCTGGAAACCTGGATCCGCGAGCGGCCCGAGCAATGGTTCTGGCTGCATCGCCGCTGGCCGGTTTGAAATTCCCTCTCCGCCCAGTGGGGGGAGAGTGAGGGACCCAGCGCGGAGCGCCGGGAGGGTGAGGTGGGAATACGCCGACGCCTCTGGAATCCCCCACCTCATCTCCGCCGCCGGGGCGGAGTAGTAGGAGGGCTACCGGATGCCGGTCACCTTGTGGGTCTGCAGGCTGAGTTGCCATTGCGGGTGCTTGAGGCAGAACTCGATCGCCAGCTCGGTGTTGCGGCCGCGCTCGGGACCGTCCATCGGCTGGACCGAAAAGCGGCGGAAGCCGAGCTCGGCGAAGGCCAGCGGGTCGAGCCCCTGCTGCGGGATCACCACCTTCAGCTCGTCGCCCTCGGTGACGACCAGTGCGTTATTGCCTTTCGGGCTGACGCACACCCAGTCGATGTCGTCGGGCAGCGCAATCGTGCCGTTGGTCTCGATCGCGACCTCGAAGCCGCGTCGGTGCAGCGCATCGATCAGCGGCGGGTCGAGCTGCAAAAGCGGCTCGCCGCCCGTGCAGACGACGAACTTGGCGTGCGTGCGTTCGGGCCACAGCGCGGCCACCTTGTCAGCGAGCGCATCGGCGTCGTCATAGCGCCCGCCCTCCGTGCCGTCGGTGCCGACAAAATCGGTGTCGCAAAAACTGCACGCCGCCTCCGCCCGGTCTTCCTCGCGGCCGGACCACAAATTGCAGCCGGCAAAGCGGCAGAACACCGCGGGCCGACCGGTCATCGCACCCTCGCCCTGCAACGTGTAGAAGATTTCCTTGACCGCGTAGCTCATCGCGATGCGCCCGCAAATCCTTCCCATCCCTTCCGCCGCAGCTCGCAGGCCGGACACGTACCGCAACCGTAGCCCCAGTCGTGCAACTGGCCGCGCTCGCCGAGATAGCAGCTATGGCTTTCGGTGCGGATCAATTCGACCAGCGCATCCCCGCCTAAATCCAGCGCCAGTTCCCAAGTCGCCTTCTTGTCGCGCCACATCAAGGGGGTGTGGATCACAAAGCGATGATCCATGCCGAGCGACAAGGTCGCCTGCAACGATTTCAGCGTGTCGTCGCGGCAATCGGGATAGCCGGAGTAATCGGTCTCGCACATACCGCCGACAAGGTGCCTGAGGCCGCGGCGATACCCGGTCGCCGCTGCGAAGGTGAAGAACAGCAGATTGCGCCCGGGCACAAAAGTGCTCGGCAGGCCGTTCGCGTCAAAGGCGATCGCGCGCTCGCGCGTAAGCGCCGTATCACTAAGCCTCCCAAGCACCGAAAGATCGACCAGGTGATCCTCGCCGAGCTTGCCCGCCCAGTGAGGAAACTCGCGCTGCAGGCGCTCGGCGATCCGCGCGCGGCAGTCGAGCTCGACGCGGTGGCGCTGGCGGTAATCGAACCCGATCGTCTCGACCGTGCTGAATCGTTCCAGGGCCCAGGCCAGGCAGGTTGTCGAATCCTGCCCGCCGGAAAATAGGACCAGTGCGCCTTCGGCGTGGGTCACTCGCGCCATACCACTGTTATAATCCCGTTTCGCCATCACCGGAGGCCCGATGACGACCAATCCCTATCTCGCGCTCGGCGTCCGCCCGTTCATCAATTGCTGCAGCGTGCGCACGATGCATGGCGGCAGCCTGATGCTGCCGCAGGTGCGCGCGGCGATCGACGCGGCCTCGCGCCAGTTCGTGAACCTCGACGAGCTGATGGCGGCGGCCTCAAAGCGCATCGCCGAGCTGACCGGCGCCGAATCGGGGATCGTTACCTGCGGCAGCGCCGCCGCGGTGGCGCTCGGCACCGCCGCCTGCGTCGCCGGCAACGACCCCGTCAAGATGCTGCGCCTGCCGTTCACCGAAGGCATGGTCAACCGCGTCATCATCCCGGCGAAGCAGCGCTTCGCCTAT
>DATJSH010000108.1:0-11109 GCA_035504235.1 Allostellaceae bacterium
GAGGTAGTTGCTGTCGGCTTCGACCTGGCCGGTTTGGCAGGCGGCGCTCGACGATGACGGCGTGCCGGTCGCCGGGAACATGCCGTTGGCCGAAGCGCTGGCCGGGGTCAGCGACGCGACGCGGAAGTTCGAGCCGTCGAAGGCGAGCTCCAGATACTCGTAATTCTGCCCATAGAGCGTCAGCGATGATTGTGCGCCCCGCGTGCCGGGCATCAGGATCTGGCCGCCGGCGGTGCCGTTGACCTGGACGGTCAGCGTCTTGCCGTTATCGGTCGCGAACCCCATCGACCAGCCAGCCGAGATCGCCGTACCCGAGGGCAAGGTCACCGTGAGGCCGCCGATCGGCGAGTTATAGGCCGAGATCGCCGAGCCGCAATCCGCGAGCGTCGCGCTGTAGCTGCCGACCGCGGGAAAATTCCACCGCGCGGGGCAGCCGGCGCCGGGTTCGCCAAGCGAACCGGCAGTAGTCGGGGTCATCTGCATGACGCGGAAATTCGAACCGTCAAACTGCAGCACGGCCTGCTCGTAATTGCCGGCGGCGAGCTGCAGCGAGGCGATCGTCGCCCCGCTCCCCGGGTAGAGGATGCGCGCGGTGTCGCCCGAGGCGATCTGCGCCGCCGCGACCTTGTTGTTGTCGTTGGCGATGGCGATCGTCCAGCCGGGGTTGAGCGCGCTCGCCGGCGGCAAGGTCACGGTCAAGTACGAAGCCGGGCTGTTGAAGGCCGAGATCGCGTTGCCGTTGTCGGCGACGGTCGCGGTATAGGCGCTCGCGGCCGGGAAGCTCCAGCGCGACAGGCCGCCGCTGCCGGCGATGCCGAGCTGCTGCGCGGTCGCCGGGGTTACCTGCTCGACGCGGAAATTGCCGCTGCCGTCATATTGCAGGGTCGCGTATTCGTATTCGTTGCCGGCCAGGGTCAGCGAGGTCTGCGCCGCGGCGTTGACCAGCGGGTAGAGGATGTGCCCGCCGGTCGTGCCGTTGACCACGATCGTCAGGCTCTTGCCCTGGTCGCTGGCGAACCCCATCGACCAGCCGGACGGAAGGCTCGTCGTCGATGGCAGAGTCACCGTCAGTCCCGCGCTGGTGGCGTAGCTCGACACCACATTGCCGTTGTCGCCCAATTCGGCCGCATAGCCCGAGGTCGACGGATAGAGCCAATTGCCCGGCCAGTCGCGGCTTTCGAGCCCGTTGGTGGCCAGCGTGTTGCGCGTGCCCGCGAGGACGCGAAAGTTGCTGCCGTCTGATTGCAGCTCGAGAAACTCGTAATTGCCGGGGCCCAAGATCACCGACGACAGCGCCTTGCCGCCGGAGAGGATGGCACCCGAAGGAACGGTCAGCGTCATCCCCTTGCCATTGTCGGTGGCGAACCCCATCCGCCAGCCGGGATTGACCGCGCTCGGCGCCGGCAAGGTCACCGCCAATGATGCGCCGGGCGCATTGTAGGACGAGAGCACCGTTCCATCGTCGATGCCGCCCGCGGTATAGCTGGCGGCGGCAGGAAACTGCCAGGTCGCCCAGCTGCCGGTGCCGACGATCTCGATCCCGGTCGATTGCGGGCCGCGATTGGCGACGAGCCCGGCGTAAGTCGGGTTGATCAGGAGATTGCGGGTGCTCGCCGTGGCATTCACCGCGGTCGCGCAATCGAAATACGGCGACACAAAGCTGTTCTGGCCGTCGTGATTGTCGGTGATCGCGAGGCAGGTCGGCGCCGCCTCGAAATCGAAGCCGAAAACCGTATTGGCGAAATTCGCGCCGTTTTCCAAAAGCAGCGCCGCGCCACCTGTGCCGGAGGCCGAGCCGGCGCCGGAAATCCGCGAGAATTGCGTCTGTTCGAGCGCGATGCCCGCCGCGCCGCCGGCGCTGTCGGCGATCGCGTAGATGTCGCTGTCGAGCACGTAATTGAGCTGCAGAGCGCCGGCGGTCGACGCGGTATTGCCGTTGTTGACGATCAGGTGGTCGACTTTGAGCGAATTGTGCGCGTCGGAGAAATCGGTCTTGCCGATCACCACCGCGTAGCCGGGTGTATTGGCCTTGACCGAGAGCGCGCCCTCCTCCTTGAAGAAGAAGCACGAAGCCGGGCTGCCGGTGGTGCCGCCGGAGCACTGGACCTGCAGCACCGGCCCCGACGCGATCGACGTCCCGTCGAGCGTCGCGCCCTCCGAAATGAGCCGGAACCCGCTCGCCGACTGGCCGGCGTAGTCGATCGTCAACTCGCTCGTCACCTTGTAGGTGCCGGCCGGAATGTGCACCGGCCAGTCATGGGCGATCGCGGTGGCGATCGTCGTCTGGATCGCGCTGGTGTCGTCATGGTTGTCGTCACCGGTCGCGCCGTTACATTTGACGTCGATCCAGGGCTGGCCGGAGCACGCCAGCATCGCGCCGCCCAACGTCGCCGTGCCGGTCGTCGACAGGGTCGAAAAGCTCCCCGGCGACTGCGCCAGCGCCGCGGTCGCGATAAGCGCGCAGGCGGTGAGCGCCGACAGCGCGAGGACACGATCAAACCAACGCATCGCTTTCATCCGGCTACCAGCGGCGCGCGGCGAAGACCTGGCCGGTCGTCGCGCCGTAAAGGCTGACGGCGCCGGCCGGTTTGTACCCGGACGGGGTCGCGAACAGCCCGCCATTGGCCGCGAGCTGGATGCTGGCCCCGCCGTCAGAGGCGATGCCGGTGTCGCAAATCCACAGCGCGGCCGAGGAATTGTTCTGCACGAGGAAGCCGTTGACCGGCACCGTGCCGCCGAAGAGCGTCTGCGGGCTGCCGCCGGTCGCGACCGCGCCCGAGCCGTCGCTGGCGACGACGGCGGCGGTGTTGATGACGGGCAACGGGTTTGCCGGCCCGACCGGGCTCGCCACGCCCTGGCTCACCGAGGCCGGCGCGTGCACCGGCACGAGGTTGCCGGCGCCGTCCGTTTCGGTCGACAGCGACTGGATCGTGGTGTTCGCGTCCTTGACGAGCAGCGTCATGATGTCTCCTGCTCCTGTTGGTCATTTTCCTTTTGCGCGAGGCGGCGATAGGCCTCGAAAATCCCCTCGCCGGGCACTTGGGTGACCAGCAACTCGCTCAAGCCCCAGACCAGCGCATCGACCCGGTCGGGCGAGTAGCCCGCGGTCTCGCGGCTGAAGTCGTGGGCGAAGCAGCACATCTGGTCTTCGAGCCGCGGCAGCGCGCCGAGGTGGTGCACCCGCCCCTGCTCGTAGAGCGCCGCGACCGGCTCGGCTCGCGCGACCTTGCCACGCGCCGCGTGCACCGCGGCGAACGGCACCGCGGGATCGACGACGCGCAATGTCGCCTCGACCAGGTCGCCGCCATTGTTCACCTCGGCGACGATGCGGTCGGCGGCGTGCGCCCGGTAGGCGGCGATCGCCGCCTTGGCCCATTCGGTCGGCGTGTAGCGGCCGCTGAGATCGGCCAGCACGTAGCCATGCCCCGTCGCATCCCGGCCGGCGACGACAATGCCGGTCTCGTCGGCATGCTCTTGCGAGCTCACGGCCGGATCGATCGACACGACGATGCGCGTCATTGACGGTGCGGTGTTCACACGCGTGGCGTCGATCAGGCCGTGAGTCCATAGCGCGCCCGGCACGTCGTCGAGGATCTCGGCGTCGAGCTCCTGGCGGCCGAGCCGCGTTCCGTCGTAGCGCCGGACGATCTGGTCGAAGAACGCCGGCGCCAGATTCTCCCAGTTCTCGTAGGTCGTGCCGCGCGTCACCACGACCTTCGGGTCGGCGACCAGCGCCTTGATAAGCTTGGCCGGCCGCGGGGTGGTGGTCACCACGGCGCGCGGGTTCTGGCCGAGGCGGAGGCCGAACATCAGCATGTCCCACGCCTCCGGATAGCGCCATGCCGCCAGCTCGTCGCACCAGGCGAAATCGTGCTGCGGCCCGCGCAGCCGCTCCGGCTCGTCCGCCGAATACGTCGTCGCGATCGCGCCGTTCTCCCAGGTCAGCCGGCGCTTTGACGGCTCGTATTCCGGGCGGTCCCAGGGCGGCGCGATCGCCAGCAGCCCGCTTTCGCCCTCGACCATGACATCGCGCGCGTCGGCCGCGGTCGGCGCGACCAGCGCGACATGCCGCGCGGTGCGCATCCCGATCAGCCGGCGAACCATCTCCGCGCCGGTGCGCGTCTTGCCAAAGCCGCGTCCGGCGAGCAGCAGCCAGACCCGCCAGTCGCCCGGCGGCGGCTTTTGCTCGTCCCTCGCCCGCATCGCCCATTCATAGCGAAGCCAACCCGCGGCCTTAGCATTGAGGCTTGCGATCAGGCGGTCCCTTGGCCCTTTGGGCAGCGAGGCGATCGAGCTCAAGGATAAGGGCTGCGCGATGGTCTTCTCCGTCGTCACGCGGCGGCTCATCCTCGTTCGGGGTGGCGAGCGGCGGCGGCACCATGCCGAGATAGCGGGCGATGGCGTCGAGCGCCGCCTTCTTGTCGTAGAGCTTGACCCGGTAGGGCTTGCCTTCCTTGGCGCTCTCGACGATCTCGGCGATCGCCGCGACATCGTCGGGATCGAGCTCGCCATCCGGCTTGAACTGCATCCCCGCGTCGCTCCAATGGACGATGTGGCTGAGATTGGCGAAGGCGATGCGGCGATATTCCTCGAGCACGCGCTCCGGGGTGATGCCGAGCCGCGCGGCGCGCGCGGTCTGCTCCTCAAGCGTCGCCTGAGCGGCCAAGCGCCGCCGACGCTCCTGCCAGCGCGACTTGATGGTCACGGCTCGATGCTCTGATGTTTTGCGGTCCGGAATTTCTAGTGCCCTGGGGGCGGCGGCTCGTCGCCGCGCCCAATTCCGCCAGGGTGAACGTCTTGTACCGGTTCGATCCGGATTTGTCAAGAACAAAATCACGATAATCGCAATTTTATCGGAAATGGGCTTCGAGCGCGCCGAGCGCGGCGATCAAAATGCCCGACGCCGCCTCCTGACTGACACGGCGGCCGGCCCAGCCCTGCTCGAGCGCCCATTCCTTCAACGAGCGCTCCCAGCCGACGACATGCCACAGGCACGAGCCCGCCGGCGAGGCGATGCCGCCGACCGCGCGGACCGCGCGCCAGATGGCGACGCGCGCCGCCTCCGCCCGCTGCCCCGGCGCATGCCCCGGGGCGTAGCCGTCGCGCCGCGCCGGCTTGTCGCCGAGGCTGAGGCGCGAGAGGTCGAGCGCGCGCAGCGGGTCGAGCTGGGCCACCGCGAAACGGCGGCGAAAATCCTCGCCTGCTTGCCGCATGCCGGCGGTGATCGAGCCCCGGCGTTCCATCATCGTCAGCGTGTCCACCGCCCGGTACGGCCGCGCTGGCCGCCCCGCGGCATCGGCGATAAGCGCGGGGACCGGCTCGACCAGGCCGTGTTGCAGCCGCTCGGCGGTGATGATTTCGCCCGTGACGGCGCTGCGGGTCTGCTTGCGTCGGCTCATGGCTCACCCCTTTTGTACAAAACGTGAACGATTTGCCCGCGCGAAACCCCGCGCGACGTTTTCAAGGCGCCGCAGAACGGGGTCGGGCGGCAGGCGCGCCGGTTTCCCGGTCCGTCCGCCGACCGCGCTCGCCAGCGCTTCCGCCTCCTTCAGCCGACGCCGCCCTCCGCGGCTGTCTTCCGACACGTGGCACAGCGCATGGTGGTGTCCGCAATAGGGCGAACCTTCCCGCCGCCACGCGCCGCACTTTGCGTCGTCATCGAGGATAAAGGCGCAGCCTTCATCCTCCTCCAGTCCCCTGCCCTTGATACCGGACGCGCGCGATGCCCCGCCATCCACGATCGTTCTCCCCTAACCTATTGCCATTATCGCAATGGCGATATATCATCGTTTCCGGGCTTGTCAATACGGCAATATTGCGATGGATACGATCTGGTTTCATCAGGCGCTCGAACAAGCCGGCCATACCCAGGCCGACCTCGCGCGCCATCTCGGCCTGCCACCCTCGGCGGTGTCGCGCATGCTGCGCGGCGAGCGCCAGATGAAGCTGCTGGAGGCAGTGCAGACCGCGCAGTTTCTCGACGTCAGCCAGGAGGACGTGCTGCGCCATGCCGGCGACACCGACGCGCCGCCGGCCGAGCCCGCGCGCCGCGGCCGCCCACCGCGCAGCTTTTCGCCGGCGCTGCGCCAGGACATGCCGATCAGAAGCGCCGGGCGCGGCGGCAGCGACCAGCAGATGTTTCTCGAGGACGGCCCGATCGGCTACACGCCGCGGCCGGCGAACCTCGCCGGGGTGCGCGACGCCTACGCGATCTACATGGTCGGCGACTCGATGGAGCCGCGGTACACCCAGGGGTGGCTGCTCCATGTGAACCCGTTCAAGCCGCCGATCCGCGGGCGCGACGTCGTCGTCTACAAAAAGGACCAGGCGGTGCTCATCAAGCAGTTCATCGGCTGGAACGACGACACCCTGGTGCTGCGCCAGCTGAACCCGGCGGAGGACCTGCGCATCCCGCGCGGCGATGTCGTCGAGTGCCACCTGATCGTCGGCGTGGACCAGGAGGCGTGAGCGACGGGCACGCCGACATCGCCGCCGCCAAGGCGGTCCAACTCGACATCGCCAACCAACCGGCGCACGACGGAATGACATGAGCGCGCGCATTTTCCCTCGGCCGGCCGTCGTGAACCGAGAGGGTTGAGGCCGCGGTTAAGCCGACGGGTTTGCCCTTGCCACGGTCGGGCGCTACGATCCCGCAACGGCAACCGGTCTTTTCGGGAGCAAACGGCGATGCGCACGACCTACAGCGTCAACGACATGACCATCCACCGGATCGTCGAGCAGGAGCAGGGCTTTACGCCGATGCTCGAATTCCTTCCAACGTTATCGAAGGAAAAGCTCGAGGAAAACCTTTCCTGGCTGGCGCCGGGCGGCTATGCGCGCGACACCGGCAATGTCGTCTTATGCTTCCAGAGCTATGTGGTGAAGACGCCGCACCACAACATCCTGGTCGATGCCTGCATCGGCAACAACAAGACCTTCCCGCTGCGCCCGACCTGGAACAACAAGAGCGACGGCAGCTGGATGGGCGCGCTGAAGGCCGCCGGGCTGGCGCCCGAGGACATCGACTTCGTGATGTGCACCCATCTCCACGGCGACCATGTCGGCTGGAACACCAAGCTCGAAAACGGCCGCTGGGTCCCCACCTTCCCCAAGGCGCGGTATCTCTTCTCGAAAAAGGAATACGAGTTCTGGACCGGCGGCGATGTGCCGGCCGGTTTCGCCTCCGACCCGATCACCGAAAGCGTGCTGCCGGTGATCGAGGCCAACAAGGCCGAGCTCGTCACCAGCGACCACGCGCTCAACGACCATATCCGCCTGTTGCCGACACCGGGGCACACGCCCGATCATTTCGCGGTGTGCGCCGGCAAGGGCAAGGATCAGGCGGTGTTCACCGGCGACCTCATCCATTCGCCGATCCAGGCGCGCTACCCAGAGCTTGTCATGCGCGTCGACACCGACCGCGACCAGGGGGTCAAGACGCGCCGCGCGTTTTTCGAGAAGTACTGCGACACCGACACGCTGTGCTGCACGATGCACTTCCCCTCGCCCTCGGTCGGCCACATCAAGCGCTGGGGCGACGGGTTCAAGCTCGACTATCTGAGCTGATCTGAACCTGATTGTCGTTCCGCGGGTGACCCGCAGGGTCGAACCCGGAACGCGCATTGGCCCAAGGCGCTCGGCACCCTCTCCCGCTTACGAAAGAGGAAATCTGATTACCAAGCCTCCCGGCCGCGCTGCGGGCGGGCGATGCCGGCGCCGGCTTCAGCGCCCGCTGGGGCGAGTTCGCGCTTCTCGCGCTGCTCGGCCTCATGCTTGTCGAACATCGCCTTGGCGGCGGCGTTGCGCTTGGCGCTGAACTCGTCGCGGTTGTCGCCGCACCATTGGTAGGAGGCGGCGCGGCTGCGGTTCAGCTTTGAGAAATGCGGCATCACATAGCGCGCGTAGAGCTCGTAGGAGCGCTTGGTCGCCGCGAAATCGGCCCAGTTGTGCGCCTGATGGAGCATCGCGCCGAACTGGCCCTGCTTGTCCTGCAAGCGCTCGATGAGGGCGATCGCGTCGTCGGGCGTGCCGCAGACGCCGTAGCGGCTCTCGACAAACCATTCGAGCGGGTCCTTGCCCGCCGGCACGATAAAGCGCGGCTGGTTGTTGTTGAGGTAGCCGAGGTACCTCTCGAAGCCGAAGCGCGCGTTCTCATAGGCCTGCGCGCGGGTCTCGGCGATGTGCATCGGGCCGACGAGGCGCAGCCGGTTGGGGTCCATGGTGCGGCCGTGCTCGGCGGCGACATCGTTGGCGATCTGCCAGTTGGAGCCGAGCGCGTCAAAGCCGAACGGGTTGGTCGCGGCGACGCAGATCATGCCGAGATCGTATTTGCCCGCGAGCCGCCCGCCCGACGGGGTCACCGCGCTGACCACAGCGACCTCGGGATAGGGCTTGGTGTAGGGCAAGAGGTGCAGCCGTGCACCGTCCATCGTGTACCACTCGGTCTTCTCGGTGACGATCTCGCCCTTGAAGAGCCGCAGGATCGCGTCCAATGACTCGGCCATGCGGTCGCGCTGGGTTACGGGATCGATGCCCATCATGATCGCGTCCGATGCCAAAAGGCCCGGGCCGGCGCCGAACATGATGCGGCCGCGCGTCATGTGGTCGAGCTGGACGATACGGTCGGCCACCATCATGGGGTGGTGGTAGGGCAGCGAAATGACGCCGGTGCCAAAGCGGATGTGGCGGGTGCGCTCGGCGGCGACGGCGATGAAGATCTCGGGGCTGGAGATGATCTCGAACCCGGCGGAATGGTGCTCGCCGATCCAGGCCTCGTGAAAGCCGAGCTTGTCGAGCCATTGCATCAGCTCGAGGTCGCGTTCGAGGCATTGCGTCGGGTCTTCCTCGTTCGGGTGGAACGGCGGCAGGAAAATCCCGTGGCGCAGGTTGATCTCGGTCATCATGTAGCCTCGCTGATCATAAGCCATGCAATGCTATCGGGTTTCGCAGGTGCGGAAAACATTACAGGCCGCAACCCTCTCAGGTCATGATGGATGACCTAAGCGCTTCGAGGAGCCTGTTTCCGCCATGAGCCTGTCGCCCGAGGAATACCGCGAGCATCTCGAAACCACGGCGGTGCGCGCCGGCTTCAGCTTTCCCGGCGTGGTGCTGCCGACGAGCCACGAGTTCCGGCTTCGCGGCATGCGGTTCCACTATCTCGACTGGGGCAACAAGGACAAGCCGACGATCGTCTTCCTGCACGGCGGCGCGCTCAACGCGCACACCTGGGACCTCGTCTGCCTGGCGCTGCGCGACGACTACCACTGCGTCGCGCTCGACCAGCGCGGCCATGGCGACAGCGACTGGGCGGAGGACGCCGACTACACGATGGGCGCGCAGCTCGCCGACACGCTGGGGTTTGCCGACCATCTCGGGCTCGACAAGTTCATCCTCGTCGGCATGTCGTTGGGTGCGATCAACTCGCTCGCTTTCGCGATCAATCATCCCGAGCGGCTGTTGAACCTCGTGATCATCGACGCCGGGCCGGAGATGCGGCGGCCGGGATCGAGCCGCATCCGCGATTTCGTCAACGGGGTCCAGGAGACCGTGACGATCGAGGCGATCATCGAAAAGGCGCTCGAATTCAACCCGCGCCGCGACCCGAAAATCCTGCGGCGCAGCCTGATGCACGCGCTGCGGCAGCAGCCCGACGGCACCTGGAAATGGAAATACGACACAAGGCGGTTCAAGGTGCTCGACCAGGAGAAGCACCGCGCCGAACGCGCCGCGCTCGGCGACGGGCTTTCGCGCATTACCTGCCCGACGCTCATCGTGCGCGGCGGCGAAAGCGACGTGTTCCACGAGGAAGACGGCATACGCCTCGCGCAGCGCCTGCCCGACGGGAAGTTCGTCACCGTGCCCAAGGCCGGCCACACCGTGCAGGGCGACAACCCCAAGGACCTCGTCGCCGAACTCCAGCGGTTTTTGACCAAGGCGAATTAAAATCTACCGGAAGGAATTTCCCGAATTGGGAAGATAGACCTTGTTCCCAAATTGGGAAGATCTATATTCTCCCGATGCAGGTGGTCGCACTGCGCACGCTGAAGCTGTTTTGGCAACGGCATCCGCGGGCAGAGATACTCTTGCGGATGTGGCACAGCATGGTGTCCCAGGCGAAATGGGCCGGACCCGCCGATGTGAGGGCTGAATTCGGCTCTGCGGATGTCGTAGGCGATAACCGGGTTATCTTCAACATAAGCGGGAACAGGTTTCGCCTCGTGGCCCATATCTCGTACGAATACAAGGCGGTACTTGTCAAATTTGTCGGGACGCACGCTGAGTACGACGATATCGACCCTGCTACTCATGGCTTAACGTGAGACGACCATGACCGATCTTCGCCCGATCCACACCGAGGCCGACTACGACGCGGCGCTGGCGGAAGTGGAAGGCTATTTTGAGAACGAGCCCAAGCGCGGCACTGCCGAGGGCGATCGTTTTGAGATTCTGCTCGCGCTGCTCGGTGCCTACGAAAATGAGCATTGGACAGTAGAAGCACCGAGCGCGGTCGATGCCATTCGAGAAATCATGACGATGAAGGGATACACGCAAAGGGACCTCGGCAACTTGCTGGGGTCCCCTTCGAGGGCTTCAGAACTGCTGAACCGCAGGCGGCCCCTCAACATGGAGCAGGCCTACAAGCTCCATGAAGCTTGGCAAGTGCCGGCGGCGTGTTTGCTGGCGCGCTGATTTTCCCGCTTTACGCCCGCGCCACCTTGCGGATGCGGTGGTTGTTGGTGTCGCCGATATAAATGGCGCCGTCGGGGCCGACGACCGCGCCGTGCGGCCGGTCGAGGCCGGCGAGTTCCGCCGGGCCGCCGTCGCCGCCCGGCCCCTGCCGGCCGCCGGCGAAATTGGTGACGATCCGCGTGCGCGCAGCGATGCGGCGGATCGCGTGGTTCTCGGTATCGACAATCAGGAGCGAGCCGTCGCGGTCGATCGCCATCTCCTTCGGCGCGTCGAACACCGCGTGAAGCGCCGGGCCGCCGTCGCCGGCATAGCCGCGCGCGGTGGTGCCGGCGATGGTCGCGATGATGCCGGTCTCGGGGTCGACCGCGCGCAGGCTCGAACCCTGGCGTTCGAGGATATAGACCGTGCCGTCGGGTCCGA
>DATJSH010000109.1:0-13505 GCA_035504235.1 Allostellaceae bacterium
AGATCGAGCTTTAGGGGCGGCCGAAGGCCAGCGGCGCGACGACAGTAGGCAGCGGATAAACCGAAGCGCCAGCGATCATCTAAAGGGTATTCAGTGATGACGCGGCATGCCGGTCGCGTGTACATGTGCGTGCGCTAACGCGGCGTGGTCGTGCTGGGCATAATGCTGGCGCAGGAGATCGCGGCCGTAATCGTTGCCATTCGGCGTGCGCACGACGGTATGGATGTGGTCGCGCGACGGCTCGTCGTTGTCGTAGACGATGCCCGACTGGTGGTCGAACTCGACGAGGATTATCGGCGAGAGGATCCGGTAATAGAACGGGCTATGGTCTTCGACCGGGCCGATCCAGGCGAAATGAGTCGCGTCGAGATGGCGCTTCACCTCGGCCCAGCGAACCTCGGCATGGCCCGGCCTAATGCGGCCGGTATAGACGCCGAGCAATGCTTCGAGGCGCTCGCGGCCTTCTCGCGGCAGGTCGGCATAGCGGATGCCGGCCGGCTCGATGCGGCGATTGTCCTGAAATGCGGCGGCTGACAGCTCGCCTGGCAGGTCGTGGCCTATCGTCGCCTGCTGCCGCTCGACATCCGACAAGGCATCCATCAGCGCGTAGCCGGCTTCCTCCTCCGCGGCGAAGACCCGCGTTCCCTTGTATTTGCCAAAGCGCGCCAAGACCGGCTCCGACCCCACGAAGGTCGGCGTCATGACACGCTGGTCGCCTAGCACAAAGACGTTGAGGTTGAGGTGGTGGCCGTCGATCTGGAAGCCCCACGGGTCATCCGCCGACGGCGTGCCGAAGATACTGACCCAATAGAACCACTCGCTGTATTCCTCGGGCTTGCCGGTGATTTCGAGCGCGTGTTCATTAAGCCGCATGACATCGCGGGCGAGCTGGTAGCCGGCGGCGCTGAGGCTTTCACGCATTAGGCCGAGCGCGGCTTCGCGCTGGTCGTGGCCGAGATCGGCCAGGCAGACACCGTGGCGCATCAGCCAAGGGTGAATGTTGGACCATTGCCGCCAGGCGTCATCGCCAATCGCGAACCTCGTCGCCGCCTGACGCTGCGGCGCCGGAAGGCTGGCGAGAAAGGCGCACGCCGCCGCGACGAGCGGCGCCAGCGAAACACCGGTCTTGCCGGTCGTGAAGATCCCCGGCGCGATCGTGCCGTCCGGGCCAGTGCCGATGCCATGAAACGGCTCCGCGAGCCCCGTTTTAGCGCGGTCGAGCATCGGCTGCATGCGCGGCGGCAATTCGAACGGTCGGATCGCTGGCGTTGGCGGCCGCTGCCGCAACCCGAAATGAGCGCTCTCTCCCGCCATGCCCGACCTCCCTTTGGACCTTGGTACCCTACAGCGGCGTCACCCGCATCAACAAGGGGCGGCGCCAACAGTTACTCTCGGTCACCTGCTACCGGCCTGGAATGGCGACAGCGAGAAACGCATGATCCCAGCAGATGATCACCGGTGACGACATTTGGGAGTCCATCCGGGCCTTTATGGCTGCTTCTCCTGCTCGACGCTGCTAGCCCTCAAAGGCTAGCCCAGCTGGGAAAGCAGCCAGTCCATCCCATTAAGAGACCTTCTTCGTGACCTCAGGCTCGGCCTTGGGCGCTCGGCCGCCGTTATCAGCCGAGCGTCTGCTCCGCGATGGCAACCGACCACCCAGATCGGTCGCTAGCTGATTCGTGGTTTCATGGCAAGTTGCGGCTTCGCGCTTGAGTAGACAACGACAACGCCCGATGCTGCGGAGTTCGCGGATCGACTCGTAGAGACGGACAGGGGCAACATGGACTATCCTTATGATGTCGGCTCGTACTCCCGGAAAGTGACGACCGCTTCGGCGGATGCGCAGCGCTGGTTCGACCGTGGCCTCAACTGGTGTTTTGGCTACCATCATGAAGAGGCTGTCCGCTGCTTCGAGAAAGCGCTGGAGATCGATCCGAGCTGCGCGATGGCGCATTGGGGTATCGGCTACGCCGCTGGACCCAACTACAACTACCCCTGGGAACTGCAAGACCCCGCCAGTAAGGCCGCGGCGCTCGCGCGCGCACATGATCCGCCCGCGCCGCGCTCGCCGTCTGCGACCGTGTTACGGCGCCAGAACGCGCACTAATTGAGGCCTTGCCGGCTCGCTATCCACAACGCGATCCGATCGACGATCAGCGCCCATGGAATGATGCCTTTGCCGACGCCATGCGCCTCGCGCATCAGGCGCACCCCGACGACCTGGATGTTCGCGCAATCTTCGCGGAAGCGATCCTCAACCGCACACCTTGGCGCATGTGGGACCTGCGTACCGGCGAGCCGGCGCCTGACGCCGGCACGCTCGAGGCGCGCGAGGTGCTCGAGTCCGCGCTTCGCGATCTGCCCGGGGCCATGAATCATCCCGGTCTTTTGCATCTACACGTCCACTTGATGGAAATGTCGTCGCATCCGGAGGTGGCGCTGGCAACTGGCGACCGATTGCGCGAATTGGCGCCCGACATGGGACACCTGACGCACATGCCCACCCATATCGACATACAATGTGGCCATTACCGAGACGCGATGCTCTGGAATCAGAAGGCGATCGTCGCCGACCGTAAGTTCTACGACCGCACCGGTCCGATGAATTTCTATTCGGGCTACCGGGTCCACAATTACCACTTCGCCGCTTACGGGGCGATGTTCCTGGGCCAATACGCCCCCGCCATCGCTGCCGCCAATGAGCTGATCGAAACGATGCCCGAGGAGATGCTGCGCATCCCTTCACCGCCAATGGCCGATTTCTTCGAGAGCTATGCTTCGATCCGACAACATGTGCTGATCCGCTTCGGCAAATGGCACGAGATCGTCGCGCAGGATCTGCCGGCCGACCGTGACCTTTATTCCAACACCACGGCGATGATCCATTACGCCAAGGGTGTTGCCCACGCCGCGCTGGGCGAGGTCCCGGCGGCAGAAGCGGAACAGGTACTATTTCGCGAGGCCGCGAAACGGGTGCCCTCGTTGCGGTACCTGCACAATGCGACTTGCGTCCAATTGCTGGCGGTGGCCGAGGAGATGTTGGAAGGCGAGATCGCCTACCGCCGCGGCGAGCACGACGCAGCCTTCACCCATCTGCGCGCCGCGATCGCGCTGGAGGACGCTTTACCCTACGACGAGCCTTGGGGCTGGATGCAGCCAATCCGCCATGCGCTCGGTGCGCTTCTCCTAGAGCAGGGGCAAACGGCAGAGGCCGAGGCCATCTATCGGGAGGATCTCGGCCTCGGCGGAACATTGCCACGCGCCCAGATACATCCCGACAATTTGTGGGCCCTGCGCGGGCTGCTAGACTGCCTCCAGCGGCGCGGCGAGGTTGCGGAGGCCGCGCTGATCAGACAGCGCGTGGACTTCGCCGCCGCGCGCGCTGATCAGCCCATACCGGTGTCTTGCTTTTGCGCTCGCCGTAACGCGGCTTGAGTGACAACTCGGCCGCGGCATCGCTGGTAGCCTGCGGGTCCGCTATTGGCGCTGAGGCGACGAGGTAAGCCTTTACAAAAACGTCGGTACATACGCATCCAGGCTCCGAAACGTTCTATGTGCTCAGCGGCGAACTGAGCCTGAAGACGCCGAGATGCCGCGCGGCGTGATGCATATCGAGGCCGGGCAGTCGATGCCGGGACGCGCTCCGGGCTCGCCAATGGAGGTTTCCAGCAGCGGCGCGAGCGATTTGAAGATTTGAACGTCCTTGTGATGTTTGTCGTGGACGCCACCAAGCCGTTTTCGTTGCCGGCCAAGTTCGAATTGGCTGCCCGCGCCAGATAATCCTCAAAATTCTACGCCATTCAATCTTCAAAATGACAACTTGGCGAGCTGCGCGCCACGCTAAGTCATGAATTCCGTCCGTTGTGTTCTCTAAGGCCCCTAGGGGGTAGTCTTCAACAGTGCAAATAGACCACTTGCGGCACCCTCTAGCACTGTGCGCTGCGGACGGGTCCGCGCCAGGACGCGAATTCCGAGTAAAACACTCAACAGGAGCTTGGCCAGTTCGGCCGCCGGACGATTAGCTGAGATCGTGCCGTCCCTCTGCCCGGCCGCGACGCATCGGCGGAAGAATGTCTCGATGAAAACCATTTCCTCGGAGACGATCTTCTGAAATTCTGTGTCATAGGGTGCCAGTTCGAGTGCTGCGTTCACGAGCATGCACCCGCGGCGCTGTTTATCCTTCACTGATCGCTCGATGACCTCATCAAAAAACGCGCGGATCGCCGATACCGGTGACAATCGCTCCAGTCGGGAAACCCGATCGCGGACACTCGTTATGAGGTAATGAGCCAACGCTTGGCGATACAGCGATCGCTTGTCACCGAATGCGTTGTAGAGGCTGGCCCCGGTAATCCCCATCTGCTCGGCGAGGTCCCGAACCGAGGTCGCTTCGAAACCCTGCGCCCAAAAGCAATTCATTGCCGCTTCCAGCGCGGTCTCCTCGTCGAACTCTCTCGGTCGCGCCATTAAACGCCTCACACACAGAACCCGCTATCCGGGCTGCGATTGTGCCTCTATCAATATCTTGCGTTTTAGAGCGACGGCAACAGAACGGCAACGGCAACATAATGTGACGTCGCCCCGACTAGCGCTCGATTTCCGCGCTCGAACTTGATGGTGCACAAGGCCATTGCCGAGGCCGTAAACCCGGAGCATTCTAGATCGTTCGCTCTAAAACGGAACACCAGAGGAATAAGCAATGATCCGCTTCTATTATCATCCGACACCGAACCCCGCGAAGGTTGCGCTGTTCCTCGAGGAAACGGGTCTTCTCTATGAAATCATACCGATCGATACGAGCAGGGGCCGGCAGCACACGGCGGAGTTTCGCGAAATCAACCCAAACGGCAAGGTCCCGGCCATCGTCGATACCAACGGTCCCGGCGGCGCGGAAGTCCGGGTGTTCGATTCGAGCGCCATCCTGCTCTATCTGGCCGAAAAGACGGGAAAGCTGCTGGGAACGCCGGCTGATCGCGGCGAGCTGCTCTCGTGGTTGTTCTACATCGGCACCGGGCTCGGCCCGTTTTCCGGTCAGGCCGTGCATTTCCAGCGCGCGGCCCCGGAGAAGCTGCCCTACGCGATCAACCGTTATCGGCGCGAGGCCGAGCGCCACTACGCCGTGCTCGACAAGCATCTCGAAGGCCGCAGCTTCATCGTCGGCGCCGGCTATACCATAGCCGACATCTCGGCCTGGGGCTGGATCGACCGTGCTAGCTTTGTGCTTCCCGGAAGCGACGATCCGCTCGCCCCTTACCCGAATATTAGGCGCTGGTTCCACTCGATCAACGAACGCCCGGCAGTCACCAAGGCGCGGGCCGTGGGGAGCGGCCACACCTTCAAAAAAGAGGTCGACGAGGAGACGCGGCGCGCGCTGTTCCCCTCCAACTATCCTCCCGCCGCCGCCTGAGGCAGACGGCCGATCCCGGCGCGCAGGCGGACGCCGGGATCGGGCGGCAGAGGTTCTGTGCATGGCGCCGAGCGCGAGTTTAGAGTGAGCGATCCGGTCCGAGTTGTCGGCGAAGCCTCAACGGCGGGCGAGACCCAGAGTCTTGCCCGACATCCGCCGCGTACTGAGCACGATGTTAGTGGAGCGCCCGATCGTGTTGCTCCTACAGTCAATCACGCTGCCATCACGATTTCGATCATGCTGGCGACGATCATGCAGGCGATCGACACGACGATCGCCAATGTCGCGCTGCCGCATATTCAGGGCAGCCTCTCCGCGGCGCAGGACCAGATCACCTGGGTCTTGACCTCCTATATCGTCGCCGCCGCGATCATGACCCCGCTGACCGGCTGGCTGGCGGGCGCCTTCGGCATCAAGCGCGTCTTTCTGATTTCGGTTGCTGGCTTTACCGTCGCCTCCGCGCTGTGCGGCTTGGCCGACAGCCTTGCCCAGATGGTCCTTTTTCGATTGCTACAAGGGGTATGCGGCGCGGCATTGATGCCATTGTCGCAAGCCGTGCTGCTGCGCATCAACCCGCCCGAGCGGCATGGCCAAGCGATGGCGGTATGGGGTACCGGAGCCATGGTCGGGCCGATTGCCGGCCCCGCGCTCGGCGGCTGGCTGACCGATAATTACAACTGGCGCTGGGTGTTTTATATCAACCTCCCGGTCGGCATCATCGCCTTTCTCGGTATCCTGTTTTTCATTCATGAGACCCGTCATGCCCGGCGCGAGCGCTTCGATTTTTTCGGCTTTGGCGCGCTCGCCATTGCGATCGGCGCCTTGCAGATGCTGCTCGACCGCGGCGAGCTCAAGGATTGGTTCCACTCGACCGAGATCTGGGTCGAGATGACGGTCGCCAGCCTCGCCCTCTATCTGTTCGTGGTCCACACGATAACGACGAGCGAGCGCCCGTTCCTCAACCGCGACCTGTTGCGCGACCCCAATTTCGTCACCGGCAACGTGCTGATGTTCTTCATCGGGGTCATCATGTTCGCAACCCTGGCGCTGCAGCCGACAATGCTGCAGCAATTGATGAACTATCCGGTGGCGACCGCCGGTCTGGTCATAGCACCCCGCGGCATCGGCACAATGGCCGCGATGTTTCTGGTCGGCCGGATCATCAACCGCGTCGACATCCGCCTGCTGATCCTCAGCGGGCTGGCGCTGACCGCTATCTCGCTTTATCAGATGAGCGGGTTTACGCTCGTCATCGATGAGCAGCCGATTGTCGTCTCTGGGCTGGTCCAGGGTTTCGGGCTTGGTTTTGTTTTTGTGCCATTGAGCACGATCGCCTTTGCGACTCTGCCGCGCTCGGTCCTGACCCAAGGCACCGCCGTGTTCAGCCTGACGCGCAACATCGGCAGCAGCATCGGCATTGCGATCCTCGAGGCTTTGTTCGTCGAGAACAGCCAGATCGTGCATTCGCGCCTCGTCGAGCATCTGCGCCCGGATAATCCGCTGGCCCACCCACCCTACCTGATGGCGCCCTACAGCCTCAGCACGAGTACGGGTATCGCTGCGCTCAATGCCGAGGTGACGAGGCAGGCGCAGATGGTTGCCTATATCGATGATTTCAAATTGATGATGGTCATCGCCCTTCTGGCGGCGCCCTTGCTGTTGCTATTGCGCAAGCCGCGCGTCGCGCGCGTTGCTGGCCCGGTCGCTCCCGAATGACTGTCAGCGTCCTCGCAGCGGCTGTTGAAGCTGCCGCGAACGGTGCGCGGTGTGGCCGTGGCAACGCACCTACTTTTAAGGCATGGCTTTGGAATGAATCAGGAATGTCAGATAGCTCACGATGAGGTTGGAGATGACACTCGAGCCAGATGCCTCATCCCGAACAGCGGATCTTCGTGACGTCCGCCGCACCCCGCAAGACAACGAGTTCGTGCTATCGCTGTCCTCAAAACTCGCCATAGCCGGTTGTTTGAGTTGATCGGCGTCATCTTCGCCGCGGTGACTACTTCTGGGACGAAATCGACCACGTCCTCCGGAACGACGCCATCAAGCAAATTGTGACTTGTGACTTCAAGTCACCACATTTGATGCCGCGCGCGAGCTGCGACGCCAGGTGCGCCGCACTGGGGCCACCTGCACCGGCGTTTGGTGGGCAAGGCGGCTTCTTTCCTGCACCACGCCTACCGAACTCGCCGTTTGCCGATGCTGCGCCGTCGCACGCTGAAGGTTGCGGCACTCCCCTTGATCGATGCGGGACCGCCGCTCGGAAGCACGTCGGCAAGCGGCATCTGTACCAGCGCAACGGCCGGAAGAACTCGCTTAGCTCCTGCGCGTCGCGCGGCTGGAGAAGCTGCGGCCGCTCGAGGCGATCCGGACGTTCGTCGACGAGATCATCGAGAAAATTGATCGGCGACGAACCGCGCCGCGGCCCGCATGCTGGTCGACGCGGCGCCGGAAACTTCCCCCTATGATCCGGAATTCCAGAAATTCGTTGCCGAGGGGGATAGTCGTCATCGAGCCTGTCTCTAGGCGGCATAGAAAGACGACGCGATCACAAACAGGTCCTCCGGACGACGTCGCCAGGGTGGTGTGAGCGGCCTGCTCGGCATCCTTGGTCCTGGCGCGCACGCGGCCGCAGCGCGAGGTGCTGGAGGGCCCGCAAAACGGAGAGCTAGCAATGGCCGGAGCCGCAGCGTAGCGGTCTGCCCCGTCATCGCATCGCGTCGCATCATTTTAGATTGCTCGATCTAAAACAAGTGATAAGCTGCCATGACACGTGGGCGGCTACCGCCACGCACTAACGCGAGGAGAGGTGCAGTGACCAGACTGACCGACCTGCCGCCCGACCAGGCCAAACGCTTGGCCGAGGCCGAATGCCCCGAATTTACAACGCGGCCTTGGGTTACCGGCCCGGAATTGTCGCAGCGTCGGGTCGCTATCGTCTCGTCGGCCGGCCTCGTCGTACGTGGCGAGGAGCCGTTCCGTGGCCGCGACCCGCATTATCACGCGATCCCTGCGACGACCCCGACCAAAGACCTGCTGTGCAGCCACATTTCGATCAATTTCGACCGCACCGGGTTGCAAGAAGACTGGAACGTCGCCTTTCCGGTCGACCGGCTGCGAGAGCTGGCGACCGAAGGGACGATCGGGTCGATGGCCGACACCCATTATTCTTTCATGGGCGCGACCGATCCCTTGCAGATGGAGCCGCATGCACGCGAACTCGCCGGCCGCTTGAAGCAGGACAACGTCGATAGCGTCCTCCTCGCCCCCGTTTGACCGGTCTGCACGCGCGCCGTGAGCGCGCTGGGCCATTATCTCGAGGAAGAGAGCATCGCGACCGTCGCCGTTGTGTTGATCCGGCCACAGGCCGAGAACACGAAGCCGCCGCGCGCGCTATGGGTACCGTTCGAGCTGGGGCGGCCATTCGGCCCGCCCAACGACCCGGCATTCCAGAAGCGGGTGGTCCTCACTGCGCTCGGCATGCTGGTCGAGGATGGCGGGCCGGTGCGGATCATCGATTTTCCCGATGACGATCCGCGCGCCCGGCCCGATTCGGCGTGGCAGCCGCCGTTCATGCCGGTGGCGCTCGCGAACGGCTCCGCGGAGTCTCTTGCATCCCGGCTGGAGGCGGAAATCTTGCTGCTCCAGGGCGCGCATCGGCGCTGGATCGAACAGCACGGCCGCAGCACCGTGGGCCTGACCGGGCTGCCGATCGGCGACTCCGCGCGCTACGTTGCCGACTGGTTGCGTGGCAAGGAGCCGCCGAGCCCGCGCGACGGGTTCTCGGCACCGCTGATCCTGCGCTTCGCGGTCGACGATCTGAAGGCGTTCTGCCTGGAAGCCGCCGCTGCCGGGACCGCAAAACCGTCGAGCCGCCAGCTCACCGACTGGCTCTGGAACGCGACGGCGATCGGGGTAGCGATCCACGCGCTGCGCGAGATGCTGCAGGCACACGAGGACGACCGCCTGCGGCTGATCGTCAGCAACTTCATGGTGCCGGCCGCGAGGGTGCGCAACGGGTGAGGAGTGCCTGAAAGAAACCGCATGCAGGAAATAAAGGTTCTCGCCTTTGATACTGGCGGCACGGTGCTCGATTGGCATGCCGGCTTGAGCGCGGCGATGGCGGCATGGGGTGCCGGGCACGGTATCGAGCGCGACTGGCATGCGCTCGCAAACGAGCATCGCCGCCGTTCGCTGCGCCGGATGACCAACTCGGTCGACCCCGGCTTCAACATCGACGACGTGCACCGCGACGTGTTGGGCGAATTGTTCGACGAGCATGGGCTCGGCGGCTCTGCCGAGGAACGGCGAGCGATCGCCGAGCGCTGGCACCAGCTCGATGTGTGGCCGGATTTTCCAGCGGCGTTGCGCCGATTGCGCCGGCATCGCATCTGCGTCTCGTTCACGATCCTCAACCTGGCGCTGATCGTCGATGTCTCGCGCCGTAACGGCATCGATTGGGACGCGGTGATCCCGTGCGAGATGCTGCGCGTCTACAAGCCGCACCCCGACGCCTACCGGCGCGCGGCCGCATTTCTTGCGGTCGAGCCCCGTGGGATCCTGATGGTGGCGTGCCACAATTTCGACCTTGATGCGGCCCGGGGTGTCGGCTATCGCACCGCCTTCGTGCGTCGCCCCGAAGAGTGGGGACCGGCCGGCCCGCCTGATCCCGTGCCCAACACCGCCACCGACATCGTGGTCGACGGATTTACCGAATTCGCCGACCACTTCGCTGCCTGACCCCATGGTGATGCCTCACTTGTGATTCGTCTCGCGGGGCAGTCTTGGGTGTGCCGTCGTTCCCGCCGCTGCGGACCGCCATCTTGGCCTATGCACGCATGGCGGCGTGATCACCCCGGCTGCGGTAATCATCACCGGCGAACTGTTGCGCGCGATCACCGCGCGATCCATGCAACGCCGGTTGCGAGGGTCGCACGAGGGCGGTGAAGCGCTGGACGCCTGGCGCACCCTTGATGCCAAGACCGTCCCAGGGTGGCAAAACGCCCTCGACCGATGACCAAACCGACAGGACCGAGCCGGCCGACGAACGCCGTTTTGAAGAGATACGAGAGGCGAACATTGTCGAGCTTCGCTGCTCTGGGCCGCTTTCAGATGGCGCGCACTCTGTCGCGGACTGTTGCTAATCAGAAAATCCCATTCAACGGGGCAAGCAATGAGAGCCAAACGACAACAGGAAATGACCGCTGGCTGGGTCGTCTTTCTGCTGATCGCAATTTTGGGGCTGCTTTACGTAAAGTGGACGCCCTATTGGTACAAGGCGTTCGTAGCGGCCTCCACCCATTCGATCGGCACTTCGATCTTGATGGGCAGCGCCGCCAGTCCGCCGGCGCCGTCCTGGAACGCCGCAGCCGCCTATGCCTGGACCTACGGCAAGGCGATCTGGCAGGCGATGGTTCTTGGCTTGTTGCTGGGGTCGGCGGTGCAGGCACTACTGCCATCGCAATGGATTCTGCGATGGCTGGGTCGGACGGGTGCGGGCAGCGTCTTCAGAGGGGCGGGGCTTGCTGTGCCCGGCATGATGTGCACCTGCTGCGCGGCGCCGGTGGTGGTCGGACTGCGCAAGGCCGGGGCCTCGGCCGGTGCCACCATCGCCTTCTGGCTCGGCAACTCGGTCCTTAACCCCGCCACCCTCGTCTTCATCGGCTTCGTGCTCGGTTGGCGCTGGTCCGCCTTACGGCTCTTGCTCGGCGTCGTTGCGGTACTGGGTCTCGGCCTCTTGGGCAATTGGATGAGGACGCCCGAGGAAGAGAAGGCCGCCGAGCGGCAGTTGGCGGACATTCGGCCTGTACCACCGGGGCCCAATCCGTTCGCACGATGGCTTGCTATCCTCGCCCGATTGGCGGTGCGGCTGATTCCCGAATATATCGTGCTCGTTTTGCTGCTCGGCGCGGCGCGCGCTTGGCTCTTCCCCCATGCGGGTCCGGAGATCGGCAACGACCTCATCTGGATCCTTACCTTCGCGATCGCTGGCACGCTCTTTGTGATTCCGACGGCCGGAGAGGTCCCGATCATTCAGGCAATGTTGTCGTTGGGGGTCGGTGTCGGCCCTGCCGCCGTGCTGCTGATGGTGCTGCCGCCGATAAGCGTGCCCTCGCTCGCCATGGTCGGACGCGCGTTTAGTCCGCGCCTACTCGCGGCCGTAACCGTGGGGATCGTCGCTATCGGCGTGGTCGGTGGCATGGCCGCGGTCACCCTGCGTTTCTGATTTGCCCGGCGGATGAGTGGAGCGGTGCCGGCACCACGTCCGGCGTGACTTGCCTTACGAAAACCCGACGTGGCGATTTCTGGCGGCAGTTTTCAGGCGCTGGCTTCCCGATGCTTCTCCTTGCTTTTATCCATCGAACTGCTGGCGACATCCCGTTGTCCCCGTTTATCAAGCCTCTCCCTCTACTTTCCCGGCCGCCCCGGTCCGCCGCCGAACGGAAAATGCACCGCACCGCTTCGCGGCTTCGGGACTTGACCGCTCCACGCCGCGAACCGGCAGAACGTCAGCCGAGGACAAGCAAAAGAGATTAACAAGCTTTGACTGGGAAGGCGCGATTGACAACGTGGGCATAGCCGATGCGGCGGTTGCGGGTGCGTTTCGGTCATAGGTTACGGGAAGCTTAACCCCTTGATTGGACTGGCTCAAGCAAATTTCCCGAAAGTGTTGAATACCGTTCTCTAATGGGTCAATGGACGGCGGCTCGGTTGTGAGCGGTGTCGACGGCCGTGGGTGTCTACGTTCTCTCCGTGCTCATTGGCACTTGATGGGGTTAGCTGGGTGCAGCGCGGCTCGGTTGAAATCGCAGTCGGCCAAAAAGACCACATGCTACAGTATCCACGCCGTCATCTACTCCCTTCCTCGGGCGTCGCTCCGCTCGGGAGCTCGGTTCGACCTCCTGTTCGAATTGCCGTTTGGCTAGGCCGGCCTGAACTCGGTGCCGTGTCGCAGCATAGCGTGCATGATGATAGCAAGACGACGGGCAAGCGCGATCCGCGCCTTGCGCATCGTCGATCGTTCGCCGATCGCCAATGCCCAGTCTTTGAGCTTTAGCGGCCCCTTGTAGCGCGTCAGCAGGACGTTTGCGGCCTCATACAAGAGTGTACGCACCCGCCGATCGCCGCACTTCGAGATGCTGCCAGTGTAGTCAATCTCGCCGGACTGATAGCGCCGGGGCACCAAACCGAGATAAGCCCCAATGTCACGAGATCGCGGGAAGCGTCCCGGATCGTCGACGGCGGCGGTGAAGGCGAGTGCGGTGAGTTGGCCGACGCCAGGAATGCGCATTAGCCGGCGGCAAGCGTCGGATGCCCTGACCATCCGCCTAATGCCCGCGTCGATCGCCACGACGGCGGCAAGCACGGCGGCCCGCGCCGCAATCAGACCCCGCATGGCGGCAGACAGGCCGGCGATGCCCTCGCTGGCCCGGAGCGCCTGCCTGATGAAGCCGGGGCTCAGCGCGCGGGGCAGCCGGATGCCGAACACCACGGCAAGGCCGCGGATCTGGTTCTCGAGGGTGACCCGTTGGCCGACCAGCTTCTTGCGAGCGATGATCAGCGACCGTACAGCATCTTGCCGGCAGTGACTTCACATGAATGGGTTTGAAGAAGCCGGTGCGGGCGAGATGCGCCAAGCCGCGTGCATCGTTGCGGTCGGTCTTGTGCGTCGCTAACGACTTCAGCGCCTGATGGGCTTGCCGGCTCTCGACGCAGACGACGGGTAATCCTCGCCGGCTCAAACTGTGATAGAGCATCGGCGCCATCCGGCCTGTTTCGAACAACAGCCGCCGACAGGCAGGTAGTCGTGCGAGCGCGGCTGCGATATCGGCAGGTGTAGAGGGCACCTTCACCTGGTGCACGACAACGCCGTCTCGGGTGATGACGCAGATGTGGGTCTCTGCCATTGAGACATCCAGGCCAGCGAAATACTCCATCTTCGGTCTCCCCTTGCAATGACGGAGCCGATCCTATCGGCTTCCGGGGAAGAACCACCGACCATTACCCGATGTTCTAAAACTCGTCCAATAGAGCGGTCTGGGCTGGTATTATGTCGTTGACCATCAAACGGTTGGGGGACCGGGGGATGATGGGACAA
>DATJSH010000110.1:0-12921 GCA_035504235.1 Allostellaceae bacterium
ACCGGTTTCGAGGGATCGGGCGGCGTCGCCGTGCCGGATTTTCTGACCGGACTGCCGCGAAGCCTTTACGATCATACCGGCGACGACATCGATTTTGCCGCGCTCAAAGGGAAGGACATTGCGGTGATCGGCGGCGCCGCCTCCGCCTTCGATGCCGCGGCTGTCGCGCTCGAAAGCGGCGCCAAATCGGTGCACCTCTTCGCGCGGCGGGCGACCCTCGCCGCTACCCCGATCAATCGCAGCCGCGGCTATCCCGGCGCCTACGACAATTATTATGCGCTGCCCGACGCGGTGCGCTGGCACCAGGCGATCCGCTATCGCCGCGCTGGCTCGACCGCGCCGCAGGACGCGATCGACCGCGTGCTGGGCCACGACAATTTCCACCTACACCTCGCCGCGCCGTGGCTCTCGGCGCGAGAAGAAGCCGGCGGGATCGTCGCCGAGGTGGCCGCGGACGCAGCGGGCTGTCTTGCGGAAGGTGGAATGAGCTGGCGCTTCGACTTCGCGATCGCCGGCACCGGCTTCGCCGCCGATCCCAACCTGCGGCCGGAATTTGCCGATTTCGCTCGGCGCATCCTCTTATGGCGCGACCGCTACACCCCGCCGCCCGATGAGACCGACCCGTTTCTCGGCGCCCATCCCTATCTCGGGCCCGGCAACGAATTCATGGAGAAAATTCCGGGCGAGGCGCCGTACCTCAAGGATATCCACTGCTTCAACCCGGCGGGGTTCGTCAGCTTTGGCGTGCCGATCGGCGATGTCCCGAGCATGAAGCGCGGCCACCCGACGGTCACCGCGCAAATCAGCCGCGATCTGTTCCTCGCCGATCTGGAGCACCATCAGCGCCGCATGACGGGCGACGTGCCGCCCGATTTCGGGCCGGAGCTCTACGCCAAGGCGATCTGGAAGCGCGGCTAGACCAAGTCAATTCGTCGGCGCCGTTTCGATGCGGTTATCTTTGTAGAGCGCCTGAAGCGCTTCGTGCAAAGCGATGACAAACATCGCCTTCGGGTGGTCCTTGCATTGTTTCTCGATCGCGTCGTTCACGCGAGCGTTGGGATCCCTGCCGACGACGCTCCACGTGTCATCGGTCAACCCATTCGTCGCCGTCACGTAGCCGGTCCACCACATTTCGGCGAGCTTGCGATCCTCAGCGTTGGCGTCGAGGTACGCCTGACAGGTCATCACGCCTGCACCAAGAACTTGGAACCTTGTGTTCTTATCGGCGGCCTGCGCGTTGCCGCATAACAGCGTCATGGCGAGGATCATTCCAATAAGTTTCATTACCTTTCCTCTTCTCGGCCAATTCGAAGATGATCGAGGGCGAATACCACCCAGTGGAGATGATAGGCAATGGATACACCGCTTGTGGTTTCCCGACCAACAGCGGGCGGAGCCGGAGCCTTGTTCGGAAAGCGCGATCCCCTGCTATTGCCTCTCGTCGTCGCGCCGCAGCCTCTCGCGCAGCGCCCGCGCGTCGGGCGGGGCGCGCACCTTGGCGTCGTTGTCGAAATAAACATAGACGTCCCGCGGCTGCGGAGACGGCGGGGTCGACGGATCGATCAGCCTCGCGGCGTCGGGCTGGCCACCCTCCGACCAGCTTTTGACCCGCGCCGTCCACCAGTCCAGCTCCGCATCGTCATAGCCGCTAGCATACCGCTCCTCGGCGCCATGCAGTCGGATATAGATAAAGCCGGCCGTGATATCCTCGGCATAAGGGAAGCCGGCGCCGTCGGAGAAGACCAGCGCCACCCCGTGCCGGCGAAGGAGCCGAGTGAAGGCGGGGTCGAGAAAGCTCGGATCGCGGATTTCGACCGCATGGCGCAGCTCGCGGCGGCGATCAGTCTCGGTCAGCGCGCGCCCCGCGACGCGGTGATCGTGGTGCCGCGCCAGCTCCGCGGCGGCCTCGGTGTCACGCGGCAGGAGCGACAGGAAACGGTCGATCCGCTCTTCGTCGAAAGCAAATTGCGGCGGCAGCTGCCACAAAAACGGGCCGAGTTTTTGCCGCAGCGCCAACACACCCGAGGCGAAGAAATTGGCGAGCGGCGTTTCAACGTCGCGCAGTCGTTTCATATGCGTGATGAAGCGCCCGCCTTTGACCGCGAAGACGAAATCGTCGGGCGTGCCGTCGCGCCACTGAGCGAAATTTTCCGGGCGCTTCAGCGAATAGAATGTGCCGTTGAGCTCGATCGTGTCGAACCGCGCCGCCGCGAAGGCGAGCTCATCCCTGTGACGCAGCCCCTTCGGGTAGAACACGCCCCGCCAGCCGGGATAGAGCCAGCCCGAAAGGCCGATGCGGATATGTCCCGATTCCGGAGCCATGCTAAAAGAACATCATGCTGGCGATTTCGGACGTCACCTACCGCGTCGGCGGAAAGCGCGGGAGGGCGCTGCTCGACCATGCCAACGCGCAGATCCCAGAGGGGGTCAAGCTCGGGCTCGTCGGCCGCAACGGCATCGGCAAATCGACGCTGCTCGACCTCATCCGCGGCCGGCTCGTGCCCGATGACGGCGACATCATCTTGCCGCGCGGCTGGCGGATCGGCTTTCTGGCGCAGGAGGCGCCGAGCGGCAGCGCGACGCCGCTCGCCACCGTGCTCGCCGCCGACCGCGAGCGCGCGCGTCTCATGGGCGAGTTGGAGCGCGATCCCCTGCCCGAGCGAATCGCCGAGATCGAGGCGCGGCTCGGCGAGATCGGCGCCCGATCAGCCCTCGCGCGCGCCGCCCGCATCCTCGCCGGGCTTGGTTTCGACACGGCGATGCAAGAGACCGCTATCGACGAATTGTCCGGCGGCTGGCGGATGCGCGTCGCGCTAGCTGCGGTGCTGTTCGCCGAACCCGATTTGCTCTTGCTCGACGAGCCGACCAACCATCTCGACATGGAGGCCTCGCTCTGGCTCGAGCGGTATCTCAGGCGCTATCGCCATAGTTTCATCCTGGTCAGCCACGACCGGCAGCTGCTGAATGCCGCGACCACCTCGATCCTGCACCTCGAAGCCGGCAGGTTGACGCTCTATTCCGGCAATTTTGACGCCTACCTGCGCGCGCGCAGCGAAGCGAAGGCGCGCCAGCAGGCGGTCGCCAAGCGCCAGGAGGCGCAGCGCCGCCACATGCAGGAATTCGTCGATCGCTTTCGCTACAAGGCGTCGAAGGCGCGCCAAGCGCAGAGCCGGCTGAAGGCACTCGCCAAGCTGGAGCCGGTCGCAGCGATCGCCGAAGCGCCACCCATCGAGCTGCACCTACCGGAGCCCATTGAGCTGCGCCCACCGCTGATCTCGCTGGAAAAGGCAAGTGTCGGCTACGCCGAAGGCAAGCCGGTGCTGGCGGGGCTCGACCTGCGGCTCGATCCCGACGACCGAGTCGCGCTGCTCGGCGCCAACGGAAACGGCAAATCCACCTTCGCCCGACTGCTGGCGGGCCGGCTGCCGACGATGTCGGGCCATGTGACACGGCCGTCAAAGCTCGTCACCGGCTTTTTCGCACAACACCAGATCGAGGAAATGCGCCCGGACGATTCGGCCTACGATCACCTTGCCGCGCTGCTGCCGGATTTGAACGAGGAAGCGATCCGCGCGCGGCTTGGCGCGTTCGGCTTTGGGCAGGACAAAGCGTTCGTACCGGTCGCGGCGCTGTCCGGTGGCGAGCGAGCGCGACTCAATTTGGCGCTGGTCACACACGATTCGCCCGCGCTGATAATCCTCGACGAGCCGACCAACCATCTCGACATGGAGACCCGGGAAAGCCTGGTCGAAGCCTTGGCCGAGTATTCGGGGGCGGTGGTTTTGGTAAGCCATGACTGGCACCTCGTCGAGCTGGTCGCCGATCGGCTGTGGCTGGTCGAGAACGGCACCGTGAAGCCGTTTGAAGGCGATCTCGGCGCCTATCGCGCCCGACTCGAGGAGCGCGAGACGGCGGAAGAAGAACGCGCCGCGCGGCTTTCCGAGCGCGACCCCAAGCGCCAGGCGCGCCGTGAGGCCGCGCGGCAGCGCTTGGCGCTCGAACCGCTGCGCCGCGAGTCGCGGCGGGCGGAAGCCGCCGCGGCACAGCTGACCTTGGAGCGGCGCGCGCTCGACCACGAGCTTGCCGCGCCGGACGGGTTCGGCGGCGGTGCAGCGCTGGCCGAGGCGTTGAAGCGGCGAGCCGACCTCGCCCGCCGTATCGAAGAGGCCGAGGCGCAGTGGCTCGCCGCCGAGGAGGCGATCGATCGCGCAGCGCGAGGTTGAGCGGAACCTCTGCAATTTGCGCTCCATTCGCGCGGCCAAAGGCCGCACGAATGGGGCCATTCGCAACCGGCTTTTGACAGAAAGTAACTGGCTCGTAACAATGCTCAGGTTCCGGGGTGTGGCGTTTTGCCGCCTGCCTGTTCCCTCGTCGAGGAGACCGCCATGACCGACAGCAGCCCGGCGATCAGCGAACGCAACCTCGAGGCGTCGACCAACATTTCCCTGAAGCGCGAACCGGCGTGCTTCGCGTTTCTGTCGGCGAAATCGGCGGCGGCGCCAATGCCGATCGACGCCATCAATCTCGACCTCGCATCGGCCGATTATTTCCAGGGCCGCGCCTCGCTCTGGACGACTCTGGAGATGCGATCAGGCGTCAATGCGGACCGCCCGACCGCGCTGCTCGGTTTTGATGAGAGCTTTCTGCGGCCCTTCACCCGCGCGTTGGTCGAGGCGGCAACGACCCGCGCCGCTTATCGCATGACGATCCAGTCGACGACTGCCGAGGGCGGCCGTTGCCGCGTCGTCGAATACGTCACCGGACCGGGCAAAACGCTGAAGGAGCTGGTGATCCAGCCCTACGAAGCAGTCATGTCGATTGCCGTGTCGAGCCGCGGCGACGGCGACGAGACCCTGTTCCAATTGCCGCGCACCGACAATTTCATCCGCGCCTTCGCCCGGATGTCGTACACCGCCGACCAGGTCCTGCATGATCTGCTGGACGAGATGGACCGGGTTGCGCGCCACCGCAACGTCGCGGCCGGCGCATAGCGGATGACCGGGTTGAATCCGGACGTCACAATATCGATCAGGCGGCGTGAGACCCGGCGCCGTCGGCCTCGACCAGGTGGGTGAGCGCAAAGGCGCCGAAGAAGCTTCCATCCATCGGCTTGGCGAACAGGTAGCCCTGCGCATAGCCGCAGCCGTTGCGCCGCAGGATATCGCGCTGAACGACGGTCTCGACCCCTTCGGCGACGACATCGGCGCCGTAAATGCGGGCGATTTTGAGCATCGCCAGCACCAGCTCCTTGCCGTCCGGGGTGTCGATCGCGCCGGTGAAACCGCGGTCGATCTTGATCGTGTCGACCGGGTAATCGCGCAGGGCGCCGAGCGCCGAATAGCCTGTGCCGAAATCGTCGATGGCGATGCGGATGCCGAGCTCTTGGAATTCAGCCAGCACCGCGCGCGTGACCTCGGGGTTGCGCATGACCGCCGATTCGGTGATCTCGATCTTGAGCCGCGACAACGGGAAGCCGCTATCGCGGATCTCGGCCAGCGTCGCCAGCAGAACCGACGGATCGTTGAACTGGCGGGCCGAAACGTTGACGCTGACCCAATCCAATAGGTCGCGGCCGTAAAGCATCTGCCACACCTGCATCTGCCGCACGGTCTCGCGCAGCACCCAGCAGCCGACGGGTACGATCAACCCGGTTTCCTCGAGCACCGGCAGAAAAGCAGCGGGCGGCACGAGGCCGTCGCTCGGATGGTTCCAGCGCAACAGCGCCTCGGCGCCGATCATAACGCCGTCCTCGAGCCGCAAGATCGGCTGGTAATGCAGCACGAACTGGTTTTCGTCGAGCGCGGCGCGCAGCTGATCGAGGAGCGCCAGGCGCCGGCCGACATTACTAGTGAGCGCCGGTTCCCACGCAGTGGCGCTGTTCGGCCCGCGCTGCTTGGCTTCCTGCAGCGCGGCATCGAGATCGCGCATCGCATCGTCTTCGCTGCGGTGGCCCTCGGTGGTGACGATGTAGCCGAGATTGGCGGACAGCCGGACGCGCTGCTCACCGATGATGACCGGGCTCACCGCAAGCTGCAGCAACCGGCGGCCAAAGGCGTCGGCGTCGGCGAGGCTCGGCGCCGGGTTGCCGAGGATGATGGCGAATTCGTCCGCGCCAAGGCGCGCTACCATGTCGGAGCGCTGAGTCGCCGGGGCCTTGCCGGCGCGCGCCGTAGGAACCGGTCGCGACCGGGTGCTGGCGAGCAGACGGTTGGCGATGACCCGAAGCACCTCGTCGCCGGCGCTGGCGCCATACAGGTCGTTGACGCCTTTGAAATTATCGATGTCGAGCAGGAAGATCGCGGCCGGGCGACGCGGGCCGCTCTCGGGCGCCACCGCCGAGCGGACCCGCTTCATGAAGCAGTGGCGGCCGGCCAGACCGGTCAACGCGTCGGTCGCGTATTGCAACGCCTTCTCGGTAGCGACCGTCAACGATTCGTGCAGCGTTGCAACGACGCCGAGGAACGCCCCGTCGCGGTCACGGTGCGGCCGCAAACTGACAATGCGCTGGCTGGCGCCCGCGGTCAGCTCATCATCGCTGATGGACGCATCGACCGTCTCGCCCGCTACGGCGCGGCGGTGCATGCCCGTCAACAAGTCCGCGTTCGACGGATCGATCTGATCGTGACATTGGCCGACAACCCCCTCGCCGACAACGCCAAAGGCGTTGAGCCAACTGGTGTTGGCCGCGACATAACGCATCTCGCGGTCGAATAGTGCGACCGCGGACGGGATGTCGGCGACAAATCGCGTTATCGACTCCGGAATGGGGGCTTCCGGTTTGGGGCTGGTCTTTGGGGCCATGGACGACTAAGAGCGGTTTCCAGACATCGCCTGGCAACCTATGACCCGGCGAATTAAAGGAGTCTGAACGGTGCCGCCCGCACAAGTACAATTAGTCGCAAGACCACGAAATTGTTGTTTGAAAAAATGTTAATATCAATTGGTCTCGTAAAGCCGCAAGACTTTAGTTGTAATACGGTAAAATTTCAGTTAATAGAGCCACATTGAACAAAAAATCTGTGATTATATTGATAAAATCAAAAATCGCCGGTGACAACTAAAGCAACAAGGGGGCCGAAGCCCCCTTGCGCTCGTATCGACAAGATAGGGGCGGGCCTACTGATGAGCCGGTGGCGGCGGTGCCGAACCGGCCGGAGCGAACGGGCCAGCCGTGCCGCTGGTCGGGTTGTTGCCGCCCGGGCTCATCGACGCAGGCGCGGGCGCCGGGGCGCCACCCTGGATGCGCTGCAGTTCTTGGGCATTGAGCTGCTCGGTCATCTGATCGCCGGAGCTCACCCGGTGGTGCATGGCCATGTGGTGGTGCATCGCCATGTGATGCATCGGCTTCTTCATGGCCATCGGCTTTGCCGCCGGCTTCGTCGGCGCCGCGGCAGGCGGGCTGGAAGATGACGGGGGTGTGGAAGATGACGGGGCGTTCTGCGCCCATACCGGGGCGGCGATCGCGAGGGCCGCGGCCATGGCGACGCCAGTCAAGAGATGTTTCATGCTTCTTGTCCTCTATGGCAGTTCCGGATTCGACACTACGGCTACGGCATGCTTTTCCTGTGGGCGGCCTTGCGGGCCCTCGGTGGGAAACAACGCAGCCGTTGCTCCGTTCCGACGAACACGCAACCCTTCGTGTCACGTATCCGACCCCGCCAGTGCCCGATATTATGTCTCGCCATAACCAAGTTTCAAGCACTTGGGACGCGGCCGATGCATGCAATTGACGTTTCCCGCGAACGCGGGCTGGGGAATCCGCGTCGCCTCTGCTCGCGAACTTGGTTTGCGCTCGCCGTCCTTGTGGTGAGTTGGCCATGGATGCCGGCCGCCGCTCACGATCAGTTGACAATCGGCATCGCTCAGTTTCCGCCGGCTCTCAACCCAGATCTCGACGACGTGGCGGCAAAGAGCTACGTGCTGGGCTTTGCGCTGCGGCCCTTCACCGTGTTCGACGCCGATTGGAAGCTCGTCTGCCTTTTGTGCACCGAACTGCCGAGCTTCGAGAACGGGCGTGCGGTCAAGACGAAGCTGCCCGGCGGTAAAACCGGGGTCGACCTCACCTATACGCTTCGCCCTGACGCGATGTGGGCTGACGACGTTCCAGTGACCACCGAGGACGTCAAGTTCACTTACGAGTTCGGCCGCAACAAGGAGAGCGCGGTGGCCAATACCGAGATGTATCGCGAGATCCTCGGCGTCGACATCAAGGACGACAAGACTTTCACGCTGCATTGGGACCGGCTGGCCTTCAATTACGCGGCGATCGACGATTTCGTGCTGCTGCCCGCGCATCTCGAGCGCGCGGCCTTTGCCGATCCGGCCCAGTACAAGGTGCGCACGCTCTACGCCACCGATCCGACCAATCCTGGCCTCTATAACGGCCCCTACCGGGTGAGCGAATTCGCCGCCGGCTCCCATATCGTGCTCGAGCCGAACCCTCATTGGGCGGGACCGGCGCCCTATTTCAAGCGCATCACGATCCGTGCGATCGAGAACAGCGCGGCGCTCGAAGCCAATCTCCTTTCGGGCACGATCGACATGATCGCCGGTGAGATCGGGCTGCCGCTCGACGAAGCGCTGGCCTTCGACCAGCGGCATGGCGCTGGCTACGACATCATCTACAAGCCCGGGCTGACCTTCGAGCATGTCGACTGCAACCTCGACAACCCGGCGCTTGCCGACCGGCGGGTGCGCGAAGCGCTGCTCACCGGCCTCGACCGCGCCACGCTGGTCAAGACCCTCTTTGCCGGCAAGCAGGCCGTCGCCGACAGCTTCGTCGAACCGCTCGACGCCGGCTACACCGACGATGTGCCCCAGTATCCCTACGATCCGGCGCACGCCAGGCAGTTGCTCGAAGACGCCGGCTGGCACGTCCAGCCCGATGGATCGCGCAAAAACGCAGACGGCAAGACCCTGTCCTTCGAGCTGGCGACAACCGCCGGCAACCGCTCGCGCGAGCTTGTCGAGCAGGTGCTGCAAAGCCAGTGGAAGGCAATCGGCGTCGACATCCACATCCACAACGAGCCGGCTCGAGTGCTGTTTGGCGAGACCTTGCCGCATCGCCATTTCGACCTGGCGATGTATGCCTGGATGAGCGCGCCGGAAAATTCGCCGCGCTCGATCTTTCGCTCTGACGAGGTGCCGACCGCCGACAACAATTATGCCGGCGAAAACCTGCCCGACTACAAGAGCCCGGAGATGGACCGGCTGATCGATATGCTGGAGGTCGAGCTCGATCCCGCAAAGCGCAAGGCGCTGTGGGCCGAGGCGCAGCAGCTCTACGCGACCGACCTGCCGTCGCTGCCGCTCTATTTCCGCTCCGACGCGTATATCTTGCCAAAATGGCTGACCGGCGTGCGGCCGACGGGCAACCAGTACCCGACGACCTTGTGGTCGACCGAATGGGGCGAGAAGAAGTGACGGCCGGCTCGTTCGATCATTCCTTAAAATCGCCTCCCCCGCGCTTGACCCGGGGGTCCACGTCTTTATTGGCGGGCGTCAGAACAAGAAGACGTGGACGGCCGGGTCGAGCCCGGCCAAGAGGAATACGGGTGGTATGATCCGCTTCACCACCGTCCGGCTCGTCGAGATCGCGGCGATGCTGGTGTTGATGTCGTTCGTGATCTACGCGCTGATCGGGCTGATGCCGGGCGATCCGATCGATCTAATGCTTGGCGCCGACCCGCATCTGACAGCCGCCGATGTGGCGCGGCTGAAGCTGCTTTACGGCGTCGACCGGCCGCTCCTTGAGCGCTATCTCGCCTGGGCGCAGGCCGCGCTGCAAGGCGATCTCGGCTATTCGCGCCTGTTCCTGACACCGGTGGCGGCAACTTTGCTGCCGCGACTTGGCAATTCCTTGATCCTGATGGGGTCGAGTTTCGTTCTCGCCTTCGCTGCCTCGCTCGGCCTCGGCATCGCCGCGGCGCGCCGGCCGTTGAGCCGGTTCGACGGCGCGATCAATCTCGCCTGCTTTGCCGGTGTGTCGCTGCCGACGTTCTGGCTGGCGCTGATCCTGATACTCGTCTTCGCCGAGGGGCTCGGCTGGCTGCCGGCGAGCGGCATCGGCGGCGGCGGAACCGGCGATCTTGGCGATCGGCTGCGCCATCTCGTGCTGCCGGTCGCGACGCTGGCGATCGTCAATACCGGCGGCTACACGCGCTATGTCCGCGCGGCGATGCGGGACGCGCTCGGCCAGGACCATATCCGCACCGCCCGCGCCAAGGGAGCGGGCGAGGGGCGCATCATCTGGCACCACGCGCTGCGCAGCGCGATGGTACCGGTCGCCACGATCCTCGCCCTGTCGTTCGGAACGCTGGTGTCGGGCGCGCTCGTCACCGAGGAGATGTTTGCCTATCCCGGCATGGGCAAGCTCATTTTCGATGCGGTGATGGGCAACGACTTCAACCTTGCGCTTGCCGCGCTGCTGTTGGCGACGGCGGTGACGATGTTCGCCAACCTCGCCGCCGACCTCGCCTATGCCTGGCTCGACCCGCGGGTGAAATACTCGTGAGCGACCGGTGAGCGACAGGTGAGGTTTCCGGCGCTACTGCTCGCGGTGATCGCTGCGGTCTCGCTCGCCGGGCCGCTCGTCGCGCATTTTTTGGGCGCCGACCCGGCCACAGTCGATCTGCTGCACCGCTTCGCCGGGCCCTCCCTGGCGCACCCGCTCGGCACCGACGAGTTGGGCCGCGACATTCTCCTGCGGCTGATGGAAGGCGGACGCGTGTCGCTAACCATCGGCATCGCCGCAGCGCTCGCCGCGGCGGCGGCCGGTACGGCGGTGGGGCTTACCGCCGGGTATGTCGGCGGCTGGACCGATCGGGTGCTGATGCGTCTCGCGGACGGGATGATTGCGCTGCCGCTGCTGCCGCTGCTGATCGTGCTGGCGGCGCTCGACCTCCATAAGATCGGCGTCTCGCGCGCCTTTGCGGATTCGCCAGGGATCAGTCTCGTGCGCATCGTCGTGCTGACGGTGCTGGTGGTCTGGACCACGGCGGCGCGGCTGGTGCGCGGCGCGACACTGGTGACCAAGAGGCGCGATTTTGTGCGTGCGGCGCAAAGCCTCGGTGCCGGCGTGCCGCATATCCTGTGGCGCCACGTCCTTCCCAATGTCATGGCGCCGCTGGTGGTGGCGACCACCCTGTCGGTCGGCGACATCATCCTGTTGGAATCCGTGTTGAGCTTTTTGGGGCTCGGCGTGCAACCGCCGCTCGCCAGCTGGGGCAGCATGCTGTCCAACGCCGAGGAGCTGATCAGCTCGTCGCCGCTGCTCGCGGTCTATCCCGGCGTCATGATTTTCCTCACCGTGATCGCCTGCAATCTCCTCGGCGATGCGCTGTTGCGGCGCTTCGACCCGCGCGAGCCGGGGCGGGTCTAGGTTAGGTGCTTTAGGTACTGGGCGATGAAATCGCAATCGACGAAGCTGGCGTAGGCGTCGCTGATCCGCTTGGTGACGGGACCGGGCAGCGGCGCCGGCAGCACCCGTCCGCCGAGGCTACGCACCGGGCAGATGCACAGGCTGGTCGAGGTCATGAAGATTTCGTCGGCGATCCCCGCGTCGTAGAGATCGAGGTCGGCCTCGCTGCACGGAATGCCAAGCTCGCCGCACAATTCGATGACCGTCTCGCGGCTGATGCCCGGCAGCACGAATTCTCTGCGCGGGGTCGTCACCTCACCGTCGTGCACCAGGAAGATGTTGCTGCCGATGCCCTCGGAGAGATGCCCGTTATGGTCGAGCAGCACCGACCACGCCTCCGGGTCTTGCGCCTTCGCCTGCAGATCGGCCTGGATCAGGTTGAGGTAGTTGTGCGTCTTGGCGCGCGGGCTGAGCGCGTCGGGCGCGGTGCGGCGGATCGGCGGCACGACAATGTCGATGCCGTCGCGGAAGAGCCGCGCGCGCTTCGCCAGCGGCAACGGGATGCACTCGACGATGACGGTCGGACCGGTCTCCTCCCAGCCCTCGTCGCCGACCGCATCGACTCCGCGCGACACCCGCTGCGCCAGCCAGAAATCAGTGTCGTCGCTGAGGAAATGCGCATTCTTCGCCAGCACCTCCTCGCTGATCCCGACCATCTCGGCCGGCGACAGGCCGGGGTCGATACGCAGGTACTTGAGCGAGCGGTAGAAGCGGTCGACATGCTCCTTCAATTTGAACGGCCGGCCGTGAAACGTCCGGGTCATGTCAAAGGCGGCGTCGCCGTATTTGAAGCCGCGGTCGCGGAACGGGATCATCACCTCGCGCTCGGGGACAATGCGGCCGTTGAAATAGGCGACGCGCTGATTGCCTTGGGCATTGGCGCGGCTATCGCTCATTGCACCCCCTCGAACAGCGGCGCGCGGGTTTCGGCGAACTCCTCGACAGCGCCGACGAGCTTGTCGGCGTCGTTGTCGTCGAGCGCGATCGACAGCGCCATCATCCCACGCTTGGCGAGCCAGATGCCGCGCGCGGTCAGGTCGAAGTAGAACAGCTCCAACAGCCCGGCATGGCCTTTCGCAGCCTCGGCGGCATTGGCGATCGTACCCCCGCGCATATGCACGCCGATCATCGAGCCGATGCCGGTGAACTGCATCGCCAGGCCCTTTTCGCGGGCGACAGCGTTGAGCCGCTCGCGCAGCCCATCGCCCCAGTTGTTGAGCTTTTTCGCCGCCGCCGGGGTGTAAACCTCGGTCAGGCCGACCGTGCCGGCATTCATCGTCAGCACGTTGTTGTTGAAGGTGCCGGCGTGCTGAAAGCCTTGCTTGTTGCGCGGGTCGAACCATTCCATCAGCTCGGTGCGGCCGCCAAACGCGCCAAAGCTCATGCCGCCGCCGACATATTTGCCGAGCGTCGTCATGTCGGGCCGGATGTTGTGGACCTCCTGCAGCCCGCCCGGCGCGAGGCGCGAGGTCATCACCTCGTCGAAGATGAGGATCGCGCCC
>DATJSH010000111.1:0-2628 GCA_035504235.1 Allostellaceae bacterium
CAGTGCCTATATTCCGACCAATTTGATTTCGATCACCGACGGCCAAATCTATCTGGACCCGCGGCTGTTCTATGAGGACCAGAAGCCCGCGGTCGACGTCGGCAAGAGCGTCTCGCGCGTCGGCGGCAAGACCCAAGCCCCTGTCCTCAGGGCACTGTCCGAGAGCCTGCGGCTCGAATACGCGCAGTTCCTGGAGCTGGAGGTGTTCACTCGCTTCGGCACGATGGTCGACGAACGAACACGCAAGATCATCGAACACGGTCGACGCATCCGTGCGGTGTTGCGTCAGCCTCAATTTGGGCCGCTGTCGCTCGGCGAGCAGGCGGCCTTGCTGTTCGCGGTCGGAAAAGGGGTCTTTGACGAGGTACCGCTCGATCGCGTCGAGAATTATCGCGCTGCCCTGCGCGATTGGCTTGCGGATCACTGCCCCGACGTTTTTGTGCTTGATGACCGGGCGGCAGCTCTGTCGCCCGAACTCGAACAGCGACTTCTGACGGCGCTGACGACGCTCGGCCGCTCTTTCCTTGCGTCACGACTGGCAGAGAGCCCTACGTGACACGCATTGCCGATATCGAGGCGCATATCGGCAATATGACCGAATTGCGCGAAATCGTGGGGGCGATGCGCTCCCTCGCCGGCATGCGCGTCCGGCGGACGCAGCAGATGCTGCCGGGCATCCGCGGCTATGCGGATGCCATGGAAAAAGGCATCGGCACGGCGCTTCTTTTGGTGCCGGAGACGACCACGCTCCGTACGACCGAACGGGGTAATCGGGCAGTGGTTTTGTTCACCGCGGAACACGGTTTTGTCGGCGGCTTCAACGAGCGCCTCCTGGACACAGCGGCAACTGCGCTCGTCCAAGGCGACCGGCTTTTTGTTCTCGGCACGCGAGGTTTTGTCGCCGCCGAGGAACGAGGCTTGGCGACCACCTGGACGCACCCGATGGCGACGCGTCCAGAGGCAGCGGCGGAGACGACCCGGCGCCTGACGAACGAGCTCTATCGCGGCATCGCAAGCGGCGAGATCACGCGGGTCGAGGTCACGTTCGCCCGCCACAGCCAAGCCCGAGAGATGACAATCGAGCGGCGGAGAGTATTTCCCGTTGATCTCTCGGCATTCGCCGCAGAACGCGAGCGGCAGCCGCCACTGCATAACATTCCAGCCGGACGCCTGCTGGAAAGATTGATCACCGATTATGTCTTCGCGTTGTTGACCGAGGCGGCAGTCGAGTCGCTCACCAGCGAAAACGCAGCACGGTTTGCCGCGATGCAGTCGGCGCACGACAACATATCCGACAAGCTGGAGGTGTTGCACAAAGAGGCCCGCCAGGCCCGCCAAGCTGAGGTCACCGCCGAGCTGCTCGACCTGGCTACGGGCGCCGAAGCGCAGTCACCGTCTCACGCGGGCGAGCTGCGCTAAATCGGTCTTTGGGTACAGGAGGTATCGGTAGTCACTACCCAAAAAAAGCGCCATGAGATGAAGCGCGCCACTGCTGCCAGATCTCCTGGAGTTGGGGTTCAGGCAGCCTCCATCTTGCTTCCCCATTCACCAGCGATCTGTCCTGACGAACATTTCGGAATGGCAAGAAGGCGTGAGTGTCAGCCAAAATCGGACTAAGAAGGGGCAATGGTTTTGTCCCAGCTTTGCGCCGATTTCGGTGATCATGGGGAACCATATCATCGGTTTTCTGGCCGCCTCAAGGAGCATCCGCGCGTCGAGATTTTCCTCGGGGTGCTTGAGGCCGAATTCCTTGGCGATCGTCACACCGTCATTGCAGATGAGCCGTGCGCCCCACTTCTTTTCGATCAAAACGAGCACTGGCCCAGCGTGACCCGAATCGTATTGGCCAGTTGCGCCGTACCTGCCAGGATCTTCTCACAGGCAGCGGAACGAAAGAGGATTTGCTTTTGCGGCATCGGAGGCCTCCGGCAGAGCGGGAATGATCACCAAAACGGATATCAGCGCGCCACGACCTCGCCCTAGATCGCATCAATGGCGGGGGGGGAATCGGACCTGCGACTCAACGTGACAGGCGGACGGCCGGACGGTCCAGCCAGATAAGTGGCGGCGCTTTCGATAGACCGCTCATCGGCGGCCGGCCTCGATCCGAAAGCACGCCTCAGAGGTTTGTCCAAAACCGAGATCCATCAAATTCGGCATGTGCGAGCCGCGTTTGTAGCCTGAGCTGCGACGACACGCACCCCGTAATCGTGTCCGTGCCACTGGCCCGCACCCTGCCAAGTAAATTCGATCCGCGTCCCTGGCGGGAACTTTGAAGAGTCAAGTTCCGCGGCATGAAAGCCGAGCTCCGTGTCGGTCGTCGGAACGTCCTGCACATCGATCCAACCGTCGTGGCCCCAATGGATGACGGCTGACTCGGTCAGCGCGACAACCAGCCGGACGCCGGTCACAATCGCGGCGACGGGGGCATGCGGCCACCAAAAAGCGCGCTGGGCCGATACTTTCTGCCCGCCATAGCGCGCCCAAACGGCTTGCGGCCGGTCAAACGGGCGACCCCGGTGACGCGACTCTAGGAGCTTGATGAACTCGGCATGCGCCCAAGCCAGCGGCATCGCCGATCCCGTCGCGCAGCCGGGATACAGCCAGCGTCGCGGGATTGGATCCGAA
>DATJSH010000112.1:0-3104 GCA_035504235.1 Allostellaceae bacterium
AGGGCGGGTGGGACTGAGAGCGGCAGTTCACGGGGCAACTTAGGGGCCGCTTCAAGCGGCCATTGGGAATTCTGGATCGATCGCGGCGGCACCTTCACCGACGTGATCGGCCGGCGCCCGGACGGCGGGCTCGTGACCAACAAGCTCCTTTCCGACAATCCCGAGGCGTATCGGGACGCCGCGGTGGAGGGCATTCGCCGCCTGCTCGGCGTGGCGCCGGGCGCGCCGGTGCCGAGCGAGCGCATCGCCGCGGTGAAGATGGGCACCACGGTCGCCACCAATGCGCTGCTCGAGCGCAGGGGCGAGCGCACGCTTCTGCTCATCACCAAGGGCTTTGGTGACGCGCTGCGCATCGGCTATCAGGCCCGGCCGAAGATCTTTGCCAAGCACATCATCAAGCCCGACATGCTGTACGAGCGCGTCGTCGAGGTCGACGAGCGCGTCCGCGCCGACGGCACGGTGGAGCGCGAGCCGGACCTCGACGCGGTGCGAGCCGCGCTTGAGCGCGCCAAGGCGGATGGCATCCAGGCCGTCGCTGTCGTGTTCATGCACGCCTACCGCTACAGCGATCACGAGCAGCGCGTCGCCGCGCTGGCGCGCGAGGCCGGCTTCGCGCAGGTTTCCGCCAGCCATGAAGTTTCGCCGCTGATCAAGCTCGTCGGACGCGGCGATACCACGGTCGTCGATTCCTATCTCTCGCCGATTTTGCGGAGATACGTCGAGCGGGTGGCCGGGGATTTGAATCCCTCCCCACAAGGGGGAGGGGAAAAGGCCCGGCTCATGTTCATGATGTCGTCGGGCGGGCTGACGGCGGCGGAATTGTTTCGCGGCAAGGACGCGATTCTGTCGGGGCCGGCGGGCGGTGTGGTCGGCATGGCCGAAACCGGACGCGCCGCGGGTTTCACGCGGCTCATCGGCTTCGACATGGGCGGCACCTCGACCGACGTGTCGCATTACGCCGGAGAGTATGAGCGCGCCTTCGAGACCGAGGTCGCCGGCGTGCGCATGCGCGCGCCGATGATGCGCATCCACACGGTGGCGGCCGGCGGCGGCTCGATTCTGCATTTCGACGGCGCGCGCTTTCGCGTCGGTCCCGATTCGGCGGGCGCCAATCCGGGGCCGAAATGCTACCGCCGCGGCGGGCCGCTGGCGGTGACCGACGCCAACGTGATGGCCGGCAAGCTCATTCCGGATTTCTTCCCGAAGATTTTCGGACCGCAGCAAGACCAGCCGCTTGATGCCGATGCGGTGCGCGAGGCGTTCGCCGCGCTGGCCAAGCAGATCGGCGACGGGCGGTCCGCCGAACAGGTCGCCGACGGCTTCATCAAGATCGCAGTCGAGAACATGGCGAACGCGATCAAAAAGATCTCGGTGCAGCGCGGCTACGACGTGACCCGCTACGCGCTCGCCTGCTTCGGCGGCGCCGGCGGCCAGCACGCCTGCCTGGTCGCCGATGCGCTCGGCATGCGGAGCGTGCTGATCCATCCGCTGTCGTCTTTGCTGTCGGCCTACGGCATGGGGCTCGCCGATATCCGCAGCGTGCGGCAACAGGCGATCGAGGAACCGTTCGGAGAGAAGGCGCGAGCGGCGCTCGAGAAGGTCGCCGGCAAACTCGCCGGCGACGCCATCGCCGAAGTGCAAGGCCAGGGCGTGGCGCCCGGCAAGATCAAGGCCTACCTGCGCGCGCACATTCGCTACGCCGGGACCGATACGGCGCTGATCGTCGCGGCCGGCACCAGCAAACTATCACCCCCGCGTAAAGGTCGAACGGAACACGGCGCGCAGGCGGCCCTGGTCTCCCTCGCCAAAATGAAGTCCGCATTCGAGCGCGCTCACAAGGCGCAGTTCGGTTTCATCGACCGCAGCAAGCAGCTGGTGGTCGAAGCCGTGTCGGTCGAGGCGGTCGGCGGCGGCGCGACGTTCAAGGAAAAGGCGTGCAAAGTCACGCGCCAAAAACTGCCGCCGCCGGCGCGGCGCACGCGGTTCTTCTCCAACGGCAAATGGCAGCGCGCGCTGGTCTATACGCGCGCGACGCTGTCACCCGGACACAAGGTCAAAGGCCCGGCGATCATCATCGAGCCGCATCAGACCGTGGTGGTCGAGCCCGGCTGGCAGGCGGAGCTCACGGCGAAGAATCACCTGGTGCTGCGGCGGGTCGAGAAGCTCAAGCGTGTCGAAGCCATCGGCACTAAAGCAGATCCGGTGATGCTGGAGGTGTTCAACAATCTGTTCATGTCGCTCGCCGAGCAGATGGGGGTGTCACTGCAGAACACCGCCTACTCGGTGAACATCAAGGAACGGCTCGATTTCTCCTGCGCCATCTTCGACGGCGACGGTTCGCTGGTGGCCAACGCGCCGCACATTCCGGTGCACCTCGGCTCGATGGACCGCACGGTCGAAACCATCATCCGCGAGAACCGGGGAAAAATCCGCCCGGGCGACGTCTACGCGCTGAACGCCCCCTACAACGGTGGCACCCATCTGCCGGACATCACCGTGTGCACGCCGGTGTTTTCTTTTCCCTCCCCCCTTGCGGGGGAGGGTAGGGAGGGGGGTCGAGAGGCGGCACACAAACGTGGACGAGTGCAAAAGCGCCAGTCTTCGCGTGCGCGAAACCTCGCGACCCCCACCCCCAACCCCTCCCCGCAAGGGGGAGGGGAGATATTATTCTGGGTCGCCTCGCGCGGCCATCATGCCGACGTCGGCGGCATGTCGCCCGGCTCGATGACGCCGAACGCCACCAATATCGAGCAGGAGGGCGTCTATATCGACAATTTCAAGCTCGTCGATCGCGGCCGCTTCCGCGAGAAGGAGTTTTACGCGCTGCTCAACGGCGCCAAATATCCGGCGCGCAATCCGCTGCAGAACGTCAACGACATCAAGGCGCAGATCGCCGCCAACGAAAAGGGCGTGCAGGAGCTGCGCAAGATGGTGCGCCATTTCACGCTGCCGGTGGTGCGCGCCTATATGCGCCACGTGCAGGACAATGCGGCCGAAAGCGTGCGCCGCGTCGTCGACCGGCTGCACGACAGCGCCTTCGAGGTCGAGACCGACCAGGGGGCGCGCATCAAGGTGCGCATCGCGGTCGACAAGAAGAAACGCGA
>DATJSH010000113.1:0-61488 GCA_035504235.1 Allostellaceae bacterium
TTGTCGCCGGCTGCACCGCCTTAAACCCGTTTCCCACAGGTCCGCTCCCCGCTGATCCGAAAGTCAAGGATGCCGGTCCCCGCGTGGCGATCTGCTACAACCCGATGAAGACGCCGCCGGAAAAGGTGCAGGAGCTGGGGCAGGCGCAATGTCTCGGCGGCGCGGCTGCCGAGAAGGTCGATGTCGACTACCGGCTCGACGATTGCCCGGTACTGACTCCGGCGCGCGCCACTTTTGTCTGCAAACCGAACCCGAAACCGACAACGCCGCCGACGGCATCGGTGTCACCGGCGCCCACATCGAAATAATCGGTGATCGATCGCCGCGACACACCGCGCAATGGCGTAACGCCGGCGATATGATATCTTTGATGCATCTCAGCCGGTCGTCACGAAGATGAATTTCGATACTTTTTTCAAAGAGCGGCTCGACGCGCTGCACAGCGAGGGACGCTACCGGATTTTCGCCGATCTGGAGCGCCGTCGGGGCGACTTCCCGCGCGCTTTCGATCATCGCATCGGGGTCGATGTCACCGTGTGGTGCTCGAACGATTATCTCGGCATGGGCCAGCACCCCGCCGTCCTGGCGGCGATGGCCGCCGAGATGGAGCGGACCGGCGCCGGCGCCGGCGGCACCCGGAATATTTCAGGCACCAGCCACGCGCACGTACTGCTTGAGCGCGAGTTGGCCGCTCTGCACGGTCGCGAGGCCGCGTTGGTGTTCACGTCCGGATTTGTCGCCAACGAGGCGGCGTTGTCGACACTCGCCGGCAGCATGCCCGGCATGGTCGTGCTGTCGGATGCGATGAACCACGCCTCGATGATCGCCGGGATTCGCAACAGCCGCGCCGAGCGCATCATCTTCCGGCACAACGACACCGCGCATCTCGAAGAGCTGCTTGCCGGATTGCCGGCGGAGCAGCCGAAGCTCGTGTGTTTCGAATCGGTCTATTCGATGGATGGCGACATCGCGCCGATCGGTGCGATCTGCGACATCGCCGACCGCTATGGCGCGATGACCTATCTCGACGAGGTGCACGCGGTCGGGCTCTACGGCGACCACGGCGGCGGGGTGTCCGAGCGCGACGGCGTCTCCCACCGGCTGACGGTGATTCAGGGCACGCTGGCGAAGGCGTTCGGCACGATGGGCGGCTATGTCGCCGGATCGGCCCTGATGTGCGACTTCCTGCGCGGCCATGCGCCAGGGTTTATCTTCACCTCGTCGATGCCGCCGCTGGTCGCCGCGGGTGCGCTCGCCGCGATTCGCCATTTGCGAGAAAGCCAGGCCGAGCGGGCGCGGCATCAGGAGCGGGTCGCCACCGTAAAGCGCCGGCTCGCCGAGGCGGGTTTGCCGTTGATGCCGTCGACCAGCCACATCGTGCCGGTCATGGTCGGCGACGCGGCGATGTGCCGGACCGCCTCCGATCTGCTGCTGCGGCACCACCAGATCTATGTTCAGCCGATCAACTACCCAACCGTGCCGCGCGGCACCGAACGGCTGCGTCTGACCCCGACGCCGCTTCACAGCGATGCCGACATCGATGCGCTGGTCGCCGCGTTCGAGGATATCTGGCAACTCTTGCAGCTGCCTAAGGTTCGCGTCCGCGCAGATTAGGGGGCGTCGCTGCCGACGCCCGGCACGCCGCCGACAGTTGCGCTCGGCGCGAAACTGAGGCTCCATGCGCCGGCGCGCAGCGGAGGACGCCATGCTGAAAATCTGGGGCCGGACCACCTCATCCAATGTGCAGAAGGTGCTGTGGACCTGCGCCGAGCTCGATATTCCTCATGACCGCGTCGATCACGGCGGCCCGTTTGGCGGCAACCGCGATCCCGAATATCTGAAACTGAACCCGAACGGTCTGGTGCCGACGGTCATCGACGGCGACCTGGTGATGTGGGAATCGAACACGATCTGCCGCTACCTCTGCAATACCCACCCCAACGGTGCGAGGCTTTACCCCAGCGACTTTGCCGCGCGCACCCACGTCGAGCGGTGGATGGACTGGCAGCTTTCGGTGATCGGCGCGCCCATGGGGGCATTGCTGCAAGGGCTTATTCGCTCGACGCCGGAAACCCGCGATGCCGCGGCGATCGAGGCGGGGCGCCGGCGCGCCATCACGGCGTGGGAGATCGTCGACGACGCGCTAGCGAGTCAACCGTATCTCGGCGGCAACTCGCTCTCGCTCGCGGAGATCGTGCTGGGCACGCACATCTATCGCTGGTTCAACTACCCGATCGAGCGGCCGAACCTTGCCAATTTGAGCGCCTGGTATCAGCGCATCAGCGAGCGGCCCGGCTTTAAGAAGCACATTGTCATGCCGATTACCTAGCCGACCGGGCGGTCCGCCCGACCCCAGGGCCGCCGTTACGTCGATCGGGCGTAGATCGGCACCACGTTGTCCTCTTCGGTTTCAGTGCCGGGGGAAGGAAGCATCGCGGCGCTGTCGATCGCCCGGATCGTCAGCGGAACGCTGAGACCGCGCACCTGGATCTCATGGCTGGGGAAGTCGCCGAGCGGAATGCCCGCTGCCGTCCCGACAACTTCCGAGACGACCAGTTGGCAGCGGTACTCCTTGGTAAGGTCCTGCAGGCGCGAGGCGACATGCACCGCCTCGCCGATCGCCGTCATCTGGGCGTGCTCGCGATAGCCCATCGTCCCGATGATGACCTCGCCGGCATGGACGCCGATGCCGAAGCCGATCGGCCGCTGCAGCTCGTTCGCCAGGGCGCGGTTCATCTCGGCGAGGTGCCAGTCGATCAGACGCGCCGCCTCCAAGGCCTGACGGCAAGCCTCCGCAGCATCGGTGTCGGTGCCGAAGATCGCCATCATGCCGTCGCCGATGAATTGATTGGGCTTGCCACCCGCCGCGATGATGGCGCTGCCGACCGCTTCGAAAAAGCGGTTGAGGATAAAGACGACATCATAAGGCAGGCGGCTCTCGACCAGTTGCGTCGAGGAGCGGATATCGACAAAAAGGATCGCCACGAAGCGTTCCGCACCGGTCTCGGTCAGGCTGAGCCGGTCCTGGTCGCGGACGGTTATTTCGGGCGGGAGCAACGGCCAGATACTGATATCGGCCATCGGCTTGAGCTGGCACGCCAGTCGGACCGCGCGATCCGCGCCGAGCGGGGCGAGCACCCGGATTTCGGCGGGTGACGGTGGCGGCAGGCGTTCCAATCCGACCAGCACGCGCACCCGGCAGGTCGTGCAGCGCGCCCGCCCGCCGCACACCGAAGCGTGGGGGATGCCGGCGCGTCGGCTGGCGTCGAGCACGCTAAGCCCCTTCGGAACGCGCACCCTACGGCCGTCGGGATAGGCGATCCGCACCGTCCCGCCGCGGCGCTCGACGAGGGTGCGTATGCCGCGCGCGCCGAAGATGAGCGCCAGCGCGGCGGCGTATCCGGCCCAGCACCACAGCGCGATCGTCCACAGCATGGCCTGGGCCCCGGGGGGGCCGCCGCCATAGCCTGTCTGGCGCAGCGCCGCCAGGAATGCGGGGTCGGCGTGAATGAGCGCCTCGACTTGCCGTGCCCCTTGCATCGCGCCGAGCAGCGCAGTGGTTGGCAGCAGCACGGCGGCGATCAGCAGGTACGGCGCGAACCGATGGAAATGGCGTTTGACCCGCAGCCACAGATACAGCCCGATGCAGCCGTGCAGCCAAGCGACAACGAATATCGCAAGTTGACGGAGCCCCGCCGTATACGGATTTGCCATCCAGATGTTGAAGAGAACATGCCGGTAGATCAGGTGAACGCCGAAATAGCTGTAACCGAAGCGCACGCCGAGGGCGTGCTGCAGCACCAGCAACGGGATCGATAGACCGAGCGCGAGGCGCAGAGCCTCGATCCAGCCCATCCGCAGGCTGCGCCGGGTGTAGATCGCCCAGAAGGCGAGCGAGAAATGGATTGCGAAGCCGCCATAAAGTGCCACGGTGCCGATTGCGCTGCGCCAGATCCATTCCTGGATCGTCGCCCCGCTTTCCATTGCATTGACGGAGATGTTGCCGAGGCTGTGATTGACGAAATGCAGGAAGACGTACGTGAATAGTACGAGGCCGCTAGCAAGCCGAAACCGCCTGACGATCGACGGCCCGCGGCGAGCGAGGGCAGGCCAGTCCACCATCGACGACAGGCTCATGCCGCACCCCTTCCCCCTTGCCAGTATCTGGACTGCGGTTTCCGCAAGGCGACCGGATTGCTGTCGCCATAATTTTCGCCAGGAAATACCATAATGGCAAATTCACGTAAGCGTGAGATGGTTTAAGAGCGGTTGCTTTCGCCGGGCGCGACTCTAGTCTCGGCGTGCCGAAGAGGAGTGCGACGAGATGAAGTTGTCGACCCTATGGACAGTGGCTGCGGTCGTTGTGTTCGTCGCCACAAGCGGCCCCGCCGTGGCGCAGGCGCAAGACGCCGCAGCGTCGGTCGACAAGCGCCAAGCGAGCATGAAGCGGATGGGCGGCGATCTGAAGGCGATCAGCGAATACGGTAAGGGACAGGGGGACGAGCAAAAGGCGCTGGCGGCCGCGCAGGACATCGTCGAAACCCAGAAAACGCTTGCCGATCTATTCCCTAAAGGCACGGGCTCGGACGCCTTCCCCGGCAAGTCCTACGCAAATCCGAAGTTATGGGCCGAATGGGATAAGTTCCTCGGTGACAACAAGCTGGCGCAGGAAAAGGCGGGTGCGCTTCTCAAGACTGTTCAGAGCGGCGACAAGGCGGCCATCGCCGCCGCGCCGGGCGACATATGGGATAACGGCTGCCAAATTTGCCATAAATCATATCGCGAAAAGAAACCGTCGTAGTTGGAGCGTTCGGCTGACGGCGGGGGTTTTGGCCGCCGCCGTCGCGGTTCTGTCGCTTGCAAAGGCCAAAGCGGACGAGGACGCGATAAAGCACGGCGCCTATCTGGCTGCGGCAGCGGGCTGCGACAACTGCCACACCGACAGCAAGAACGGCGGCGCGCCCTATGCCGGCGGGCGCGTGCTCGCGGGCGAATTCGGGGCGATCCCGGCGCCCAACATCACGCCCGATATCGCGACCGGCATCGGTGGATGGAGCGATGCCGATTTCATCCGCGCGATGCGCTGGGGGATCGCGCCTGACGGCACGCACTACGTGCCCGCGTTTCCATTTCCCTATTTCGCCCGGCTCAGCGATGACGATCTCGCTGATCTGAAGGTCTATCTCGACAGCCTTAAGCCGGTGTCGCATCTGGTGGCCGCGCCGCACAGCCTTGCGCTGTTCGCGCGGGCGCGGGCAGCGATCGGCACGGCGATCGCCGGGACGTGGACATCGCCTCCGGCGTTATCGTCGACAAGCGGGCCGATCGCGCGGGGTGCCTATCTTGTCGCCACGGTCGGGCGATGCGGCGACTGTCATACGCCATTGACTTGGCTCGGCGCGCCCGACCTCGACCGCTTTCTCGGCGGCTCGTCGGGTGGACTCGAAGGCCGGAAGGCGCCCGATATAACCTCTGACCCAAGATACGGTATCGGTCACTGGAGTGAGGACGATATTGCCAAAGCCCTGAAGGACGGTGAGACGCCCGACTTCGATTTTCTCGGCGGGGCGATGGCCGAGATTGTGCGCAACACCGCCCGCCTCACCGATGACGACCGTCGGGCGGTCGCCGCCTATCTCAAAACCGTGCCGCCTAACGTCTTGGAAAAGCGATAGTAATCGGATCATCGTTTCGGCACTGGACGCTCGGTTTGCGGTTCCGCATGATGCGGGATAGAGGGTATCAGGGAGCCGATAGTGGCGCGCGCGCGATCCGAAAAGAGCTTGGCCCGGTTCGATCGGATTGCGCTGGTTCTATCGGGCGGCGGGGCGCTCGGCGCGTATCAGGCGGGCGCTTATGCGGCGCTCGAAAATGCCGGGGTCAGGCCCAATTGGATCGCCGGCAGCGCGATCGGCGCGGTCAACGCCGTCATTGTCGCCGGTAATCTGCCGCATGAGCGGTCGTTTCGCTTGCGTCAGTTTTGGCGCGAACTGAGCCGCCGTGTCGCGCTCCGCGCCGATGCGGGGTTTCACCAGAATTTACGCGCCGCGATCGAACGTGTCGCGGCCCAGTGGAGGAATGGCGGAGCGACGCCGCCGCGCGAAAGCTCGGCGATCCCCTCGAGCGAATTGCGAGAGCTGATCGAGGAGGTCGTCGATTTCGGCCGGGTCAATTCCGGTACGGTGCGTGTGGTGCTTGGCGCGACCAATCTTATCACTGGCGCCGAGACCTTTTTCGACAACGATCGCCATGTGTTGACGATCGATCACGTGCTCGCCAGCACGGCGCTCCCCGGCATGGCGCCGGTGACGATCGATGGCCAGCGTTACCGCGGCGCCGCGGTGTCGGTCGCGCCGCTCGATGATGCGCGCCCCGCCGATACGCTGTGCTTTGTCATCGACGGCTACGACCCGATGCCCGGCACTCGCGGCGGGATGAGCCGCTCGGCGCGCGAGATCGCGGCGCTGCGGCGCAACCACGACCTGCGCCGGATGATTGCCCTCATGGGCGAGCGGCTGCCCGCCGGGCTGCGTCGCGACCCGGATATCCGCAAGTGCCTCGCCGAGGGCAGCGAGGCGACGATGACCATCCTGCGCCTTGTGCACGAAGGCGCCGATGCCGAATTGGCGGGCAAAATGGTGGATTTTTCGTCCGCCTCGCTGATGCGCCGCTGGCAGGCCGGCGAAAGCGATGTCGGCACCAGCCTCACACATCCTCTATGGCTCGCACCGCCGCCGCGCCGGCTTGGCGTGGTTGTGCACGAGCTGCGCGGCGGGGTCGCAGCACGGCCGCGCTGAGAGAAAAGATAAAGAGGGGACGCCTATGCCGTTGAAAAGCAAGGTTATCATCACTTGCGCGGTGACCGGTTCGATCCACACGCCGACGATGAGCCCCTATTTGCCGCTGACGCCGGACGAGATCGCCCGCGACGCGATTGCGGCCGCCGAGGCGGGCGCGGCGATCCTCCATCTGCACGCCCGCGACCCGAAAGATGGGCGCCCGACCCCCGACCCCGACGTGTTCATGCAATTCCTGCCGCGGATCAAGCAGGCGACCAATGCGGTCGTCAACATCACCACGGGCGGCGGGCACGGCATGACCCTTGAGGAGCGGCTCGCCGCGCCGCTGCGCGCCAAGCCGGAAATGTGCTCGATGAACATGGGGTCGATGAATTTCGGGCTCTACCCGATGCTCGATCGCTACAAGGAATGGAAACACGAGTGGGAGCCGAAGGCGCTGGAGATGACCCGCGACTTCATCTTCCGCAACACGTTTGCCGACATCGAAAAGGTGCTGAAGCGTCTCGGCGAGGAATGCGGCACCCGATTTGAGCACGAGTGCTATGATGTCGGACATCTCTACAACCTGGCGCATTTCGTCGATCGCGGCCTCCTAAAGCCGCCGCTCTTTATCCAGACGATCTTCGGCATTCTCGGCGGCATCGGCACCGACCCGGAAAACCTGATGCACATGAAGCGCATCGCCGACAAGCTGTTCGGCGACGACTACGCGTGGTCGATCCTGGCGGCCGGCCGGCACCAATTGCCCCTGGTGACGATGGGCGCGATCATGGGCGGCAATGTCCGCGTCGGCCTTGAGGATTCGCTGTGGATCGGCCGTGGCCAGCTCGCCCAGGGCAATGCCGACCAGGTGAGCCGCATCCGCGCGATCCTTGAAAACCTGTCGCTCGAGATCGCCAGCCCCGACGAGGCGCGCTCGTTGCTGCATCTCAAGGGCGGCGACGACGTGGCGTTCTGATGAATAACCCCTCTCCCGCAAGCGGGAGAGGAAGGGACCCGGCGCGAAGCGCTGGGAGGGTGAGGGTAAGCGGGAAAGAACAATGATCGATAAGCGGGTTAACTCTCTGGCCGAAGCGGTTGACGGGATCAAGGATGGCTCTTTGGTGCTGACCGGCGGGTTCGGCGGCGCCGGCTCGCCGGAAGCGCTCTACGGCGCGCTCTTGGAGCAGGGCGCGAAGGACCTCGTCATCGTCAACAACAACGCCGGCACCGGCCGCACCGGGCTCGCCGGGCTGATGGACGCGGGGCGGGTGCGCAAGATCATCTGCTCCTATCCGCGCAGCTCGGGCTCGGTGGTGTTCGAGGAGTTGTACCGCGCGAATAAGATCGAGCTGGAGCTGGTGCCGCAAGGCATCCTTTCCGAGCGGATGCGCTGCGCCGCGGCGGGGCTCGGCGGGTTCTGGTCGCCCACCGGGGTCGGCACGCGTCTCGCCGACGGCAAGGAAGAACGCGAGATCGACGGCCGGCGCTACGTGCTGGAAAAGCCGCTCAAGGGCGACGTGGCGCTGTTGAAGGCCGACCGCGGCGACCGCTGGGGCAACCTCACCTACAACAAATCGGCGCGCAACTTCAACCCGACGATGGCGCAAGCCGCGGCGCTGTCGATCGTCCAGGTCCGCCAATTCGTCGAGCTCGGCGACATCGACCCCGAGCACGTCATCACCCCGGGGATCTTCATCGACCGCATGGTCGAGGTGCCGGGTTGAGTTTTAGTGCCGAATTGACAATTACGAAAAAATATAATCTCTAAGTTGACCCGAGCGCAGACGGTTTTTGGCTGTGCAACTTGAAGACGTGTTCGCCTGCAAATTTCCAGCAGGAACAGGCAGGCGAGGGTTGAAGACTCAACCTGGGAGTGTAATGCGAACCGATTTCTGGAGCGCAATGACAACAAACGGGGGAGAAGCACATGCCCACACTGGATCGCCGCTCGTTTTTGCAAGGCTCGGCCGCGCTTGGTGGGTCGTTGCTGACGGCCGGGATCGGCCGACCGGCGCAAGCCAAGGCGCTCCTCGACGACGTGCCGGTGGTCGATAAGGTTGTCATCCGCGAGATCACTGACAATCAGCACAACATCTTCCTGAAGCCGCTGACGGCGCCGGGGCTGACTGTGGCGCGTACCGGGTTTCCCGGCGCGCCCCAGGGCAAGACGCTCGAAAGCGAATGGGGTCTCGCGCTTCACATCGAGTCGACAAAGGGCAGCGAATCGAAGCGCTATCTGCTCGATTACGGCTTCACCACCGATGTGTATCTGAACAACCTCGATCTGATGAAGATCGACCCGGCGACGATCGATGCGATGATCCTCAGCCACGGTCATTTCGACCACTGGGGCGGGTTAATGGGCTTTCTCGAAGCCCGACGCTCGGTGATGCGAAAGGATTTACGCCTCTATACCGGCGGCGAGGACGATTTCTGCCACCGCGTCAACCGCACCCCTGACGGTACGTTCGCCGAATTCGGAACGCTCGACCGGAACAAACTCAAGGCGCTCAATGTCGAGCCGGTCTTGTCTGAGGCCCCGATCGTCATCGAGGGCCACGCCTTCACGACTGGGATCGTGCCGCGTAACAGCATCGAACATGTGCTGCCCAACACGTTTGAGGAATACGGCGTGAAGGACGGCGCCGGCTGCGATGCCAGCGCTATTCACAACCATCACTTCACGCCCGAAGAGCTCGCCGGCAAGCCGCAACCCGACCAGCACTGGTCCGAGCACGCGGCCTGCTTCCGGGTCGGCGATCGCGGGCTGGTCGTTATCAGCTCGTGCGGTCATGCCGGCATAGTCAACACGCTAAAGCGCGCACAGGAAGTCAGCGGCGTCGAAAAGATTTATGCTCTGGTCGGCGGGTTCCACCTCGCGCCCGCGCCCGACGACTATTTGCAGGCGGTCATGGGTGAGCTCAAAAAGTTCGATCTTGACCACGTGATGCCGATGCATTGCAGCGGGCAGAATTTTGTCGATCTGGCCGCCAAGGAGATGCCGGAAAAGCTGGTGCTGTGCGGGACCGGCAGCAGCTTTACCTTCACCGCTTGAGCCGTCCCGAACGGAGACACGTCAATGCCGCTCACCCGCAAGCAGATCGCCTGGCGCGCCGCGCAAGACCTTGGCGACGGGGTTTATGTCAATCTCGGCATCGGCCTGCCGACCCTCGTCGCCGACGTGCTGCCTGACAATCGCGAGATCGTGCTGCAGAGCGAGAATGGCGTGCTCGGCGTCGGTCCCGCGCCGGGCGACAATGAGATCGACTTGGACCTGGTCAACGCCGGAAAGCAACCGGTGACGCTCTTGAAGGGTGGCAGCTATGTGCACCACACCGACTCGTTTCTGATGATCCGTGGCCAGCATCTCGATCTGGCGCTATTGGGCGCGTTCGAGGTCGCGGAGAACGGCGATCTCGCCAATTGGACCACCGACGACCCGAAATTCCCGCCGGGCGTCGGCGGCGCGATGGACCTCGCGGCGGGGGCTAAGGAAGTGCGCGTGCTGGTCGAGCATACGACGCGCGATGGCACGCCGCGCTTGCGCAAGAAATGCGGCTATCCGCTGACCGCGATGCAGGTGGTGAAGCGCATCTACACCGACCTCGCCGTCATTGATGTAACCAACGAGGGTTTTGTGGTGCGCGAAATGGTCGAAGATATCGATTTCGATGGGTTGCAGGCCAAGACCGAGGCCAAACTGCGCAAGGCGGCGGACTTGAAGCCGCTCAAGGCGCCGGCGCTATAGCCGCTTGAGCCGACCGAGACGAAGGCATGCTCGGCCCCAACGAAGTTGCCGCGGTCGCGCTCGGCTCGGTCGTCCACATCATCCAGGTCGCGCTGACGCCGGTCTTCCTGTTGTCGGGCATAGCGACGCTGCTCAATGTGTTCTCGACCCGGCTCGGGCGTGTCGCCGATCAGGTCGATGCGGCGGCCAAGTCGCTGGAAGGCGCGGATGCCGACAAGGCCGCTGTCCTGTCGGCACGCTTGGCGATCTTGCACCGGCGGTCGGTTGCTCTCGATATTGCCGTGGTGCTCGGCGCGATCGCCGGCGCGCTGACCTGCGCGACGGTTCTCGCGCTCTTTATCGGCGAAGCGGGAGGGCCGGCCGTCGCGGCGATGCTCTATGTCAGCTTTGGGCTGGCGCTCGCCTGCACTTTGGTGGCGATCGCGGCCTTCGCTTGGGAAATGATGGTGGCAAGCAAATGGCTGCGGGCTGAAGCCGCTGTCGGCCGCCAGCTTGCCGAGCCGGAATAGGGGCTACTCCGCCTTCATTTTGTCGTAGCGGCCCATCGGCACGACCTCGGCGATCACGCCGTCGGGCGAGCGGTACTTGATCGGCACCTCGCCGGGCTTCGACAGGATCTTGCCGCCATTGGCCGCGACTTTGGCCGCGAAGGCCTCGTGGTCATCGACCTCGATGCCGAAGTGGTGGATCGCCGGCCCCGGGCCGACGAGCTTTGCCTCCTCGTCGTCCTCGCTGTCGTAGATCATCAGGGCGAGGTCGATCGTGCCGTCGGTCATGTGACGCGAGATGTGCCCGCGCGAGCGGCCGGTGCGCACCTGCTTGAAACCGTAGACGTTCTCGTAGAAGCGGGTCGCGGCGTCGAGGTCGGTGACCTTTAGGGCGATGTGGTTAATGCGGGCCATTTTGGCTGCCTCTGTCAGTGAGGTGATGTTGCCTGAAACCGGTTGACGCCGTCGCCGTCAGTCTGACGGGCGAGGGCGTCGCGGCCTTGGAGATAATGCAGATGGGCGAGCGCCTCGCCGAGAGCGAATCCCATCTGGTGGCGGTCGAGCTGGCGGCGGAACAGCACCGGCAGCAGTTCGGCGGCGCTGATGGGCTTGGCGCAGGCGGCGATCACCTCGTCGCAGCGCGCATCGTGATGCGCGGCCAGCTCATCGATCCGCTCGTGCACGCCGTAGAACGGCAGATTGTGCGATGGCAGCACCAATATGTCGCCCGGCAGCGTGGCGCGCAGCTTCTTGAGCGATGCCAGGTAGCGGGCGAGGGGATCGCCGTCGGGCTCGTAGGTCTGCACGCTGATGTTGGGGGAAATGCGCGGCAGGATCTGGTCGCCGGCGATCAGCACGCCGATTTCGGCGCAGTAGAGGCAGGCATGTTCGGGCGCGTGGCCTTCGCCGATCACGACGCGCCACTCGCGGCCGCCGATCTCGATGATGGTGCCGTCGCCGATGCGGTGATAGGCAGGGACCACCGCAGGGCAACCGCGCCGATAGTTGCCCTGGCGCTCGCCGAAGACCGTGCAGAGTTCGTCGTCGAGCCCGGCGCGGCGGGCGAAGTCACGCCGCGACGCGGCGGAGGCTTCGCCAACATCCTGCGCCATCATCCGGGCGTGCAGATATTCCTTTTCCGTCGTCCACAGCGGCGCGGCCCAGCGCTCGGCGAGCCATGCGGCGAGCCCCATGTGATCGGGGTGGAAATGCGTGACAATGATGCGCCGAACCGGCTTGCCGCCGAGCTGCTCGGCGAAAATCCGTTGCCAGGCGTCGCGCGTTTCGTCAAGCGCATAGCCGCAATCGACGATGGTCCAGCCCGGCCCGTCCTCGAGCAGCCAAAGATTGATGTGGTTGAGCGCGAAGGGCAGCCGCATGCGCAGCCAATGAACGCCAGGAGCGATCGAGACGGCTTCACCGGGCGCCGGCGGCGTCGCTACGGGAAATTCGAGACTGCCGTCCATGGTTCTTCCTGCGCTGCGGGCTGCCCTGCAACCTAAGGCGTTGCAAGACAAGGCGACAAGCGATAAGCCCGCCGGTCAGGAATGCGCTGCGGCGTGTCAGCAGGAGACCCAAACGGAAATGCGCGATTTCAGTGTTCCGGGCCGCTCGGCGGCGGTCGCGGCAAACGGCATGGTCGCCACCTCGGCGCCGCGGGCAACATTGGCCGGGCTCGACGTGTTGCGCGCCGGCGGCAATGCGATGGACGCGGCGATCGCCGCAGTCGCGGTGCAGGGCGTGGTCGAGCCGCAAAGTACCGGCATCGGCGGCGACTGCTTCTGTCTTTACTCGAAGGGCGGTTCGCTGCCCGTCGCGCTCAACGGCTCGGGCCGCGCGCCCAAGGCGGCGACGGTCGACTGGTATGCCGAGCGGCAGATCCGCCAGATCTCGACGCAGACCGCACACGCCGTGACCCTGCCCGGCGCGGTCGACGCTTGGTGCACACTCAACGAGAAATACGGTTCGAAGCCGCTGTCCGAGCTGCTGGAGCCGGCGGCGCAGGCCGCGGAGGAGGGGTATCTCGTCACGCCGCGCGTCGCCTGGGATTGGGAGCGTAACGCCTGGAAGCTGCAGGACCCCTACACCGCTAAGGTCATGCTGCCCAATGGCAAGCCGCCCGTGGTTGGCGATCGCATGAAGAACCCGGCGCTCGCCGCGACCTTGCGCAAGATCGGCCGAGAGGGCCGCGCCGCGTTCTACGAAGGTTCGGTGATGGCGGACATTCTCGCCCGGCTCAAGGAGCTCGGCGGGCTGCACGAGGAGGAAGATTTTGCCGCGCAACGCTGCGAATGGGTCGAGCCGATCCATGCGTCCTACCGTGGCTACGATGTCTATGAGTGCCCGCCCAACGGCCAAGGCCTCGCGGCGTTGATGATCCTGCGCCAGCTCGAAGGCTTCCCGATGGGCGGCGACGCGTTGAGCGACGCCGACCGCATCCATCTCTTCGCCGAGGCCACCAAGGCCGCCTATCACGTCCGCGACGAGCACATCGCCGATCCGGCGCAGGTCGAGGTCGATGTGGCGCATTTTCTGTCCGATGACTGGGTAAATCAGGCGCGCGCGAAAATCGGCATGGATCGCGCAATGCCGGGCCCGGATTGGAACGGCGGCACCGAGCACACCGACACGGTCTATCTTTGCGCGGTCGATCGCGACGGCAGCGCCGTGTCGTTCATCAACTCGCTGTTCTCGTCATTTGGCACTGGCATCATGGCGCCCGAGACCGGCGTGCTGCTGCACAATCGCGGCACGAGCTTTCGCACCATCCCCGGTCATGCCAACGCGATCGCGCCCCGCAAGCGGCCGTTCCACACGATCATCCCGGCGATGCTGGTCAAGGATCGCCGCGCGGTGATGCCCTACGGCGTGATGGGCGGCCAGTACCAAGCGGTCGGCCACGCGCATATCGCCCACCAGATGCTCGATCGCGGGCTCGATCCGCAGCAGGCGGCGGAGGTCCCGCGCACCTTCGCCTCGCGCAATCAGCTGCGCGTCGAATCCACGGTCTCCGACGCCGTCAAAAGCGACCTCGCGGGGCGCGGTCACCAGATCGACGTGATGAAGGTGCCGGTCGGCGGCTGCCAGGCGATATGGATCGACCATGAGCGCGGCGCGCTGATCGGCGGCTCCGAGCCGCGCAAGGACGGGCTGGCGCTCGGGTATTGAGCCATCGGTTGTCATTCCGAGGCATCGCCCAGCGATGAAGCCGGAACCCATCACCACGACCGCTTCGGTGATGTCGCCGAAGGTCCGAGCAAATCTTGATCGGCCTGCGTTCATGGGCTCCGGGTTCGCTGCGGAGCAGCGCCCCGCAATGACATCGGTAAATGGTGTTGCCGAGATTGGGTTCGTCGTCAGCCGCGGAACGACCCGGCTAGCTCATCTCTACGAAAAGAACCCGCTGCGCGTGTTGTTTCCGACACCAGCCGATGACGATTTGCCAACGGCGGTGCTGGTCACCACATCGGGCGGATTTGTTGCGGGCGACAGGATAGACATTGCTGTCACGGTCAGCACAGAAGCGGCCGCTCACATTACCGGCTCGGCGGCTGAGAAAATCTACCGCTCGACCGGGCCGACGACGGCGATCGACCAGCGGCTCAACGTCGAGGCAGGCGCGTGGCTCGAGTTTCTACCGCCCGAGACGATCGTCTTCGATCGCGCGAAGTTGCGGCGGACGACCCGGGTCGATCTCCGGGGCGACGGTGGGTTTCTCGGCGGGGGCATTATCGTCTTTGGCCGCATCGCGATGGGCGAGCGGTTTTCGGACGGCTTGCTGCATGAGGGCTGGGAGGTCTGGCGCGACGGTGCGCTCGTTTGGGGCGACGCGCTTCATGTCGCTGACGATGCGGCGGCGGTCGTGGACAATCCAGCCTGCTTCGCAGGCGCCGAAGCCTGTGGCACGCTGATCTTCGCGCCGCGCGATGGCGAGCCGCGCCGATTCATCAAGGCGGCGCGCCAGGCACATGGGGCGAGCGTAGAAGGGCTGCGGGCCGGTGTCACCGCGGTCAACGGGCTGCTGATCGCGCGTTGGCTGGGCGAGGCGATGAAGCTGCGCCGAGCCTATGCTGAACTTGCTTGCCATTTGCGCGCGGCGGCGATGGGATTGCCGCCGGTTTTGCCGCGGCTTTGGCACGTTTGATGCCTAAGGAATGGGCCGGCCGCCGGGCCTGGGGGAGGGTCGATGAACCTGACACCGCGCGAAAAAGACAAGCTGATCGTCGCGGTCGCGGCGATGGTCGCCGAGCGCCGCCTGAAACGCGGCGTCAAGCTCAATTACCCGGAGGCGATCGCGCTCATTACCGACTATGTGCTTGAAGGCGCCCGCGACGGCAAGACCGTTGCCGAGCTGATGCGGGACGGGGGTGCTGTGCTCACCCGCGATCAGGTCATGGCCGGTGTGCCCGAGATGGTCCACGAAATCCAGGTCGAGGCGACCTTCCCCGACGGCACCAAGCTCGTCACCGTGCACGAGCCGATCAGATGATCCCTGGCGAAATCATCGTCGCCGACGGCGAGATTGAGCTGAACGCCGGCCGACCGACCGTGACGCTGATTGTCGCCAATACCGGAGATCGGCCGATACAGGTCGGCTCGCACTATCATTTCTTCGAGACCAACGCGGTGCTGTCGTTCGATCGCGACAAGGCGCGCGGCTTCCGCCTGGACATCCCCGCCGGCACCGCGACCCGCTTCGAGCCGGGGCAAAGCCGCGAGGTGCGGCTCGTCGCCTATGCCGGCGCGCGCGTCGTCATCGGCTTCAACAGCAAGATCAACGGGGCGCTCTGATGGCCAACACGATCGGCCGCGGCGCCTATGCCGCGATGTTCGGGCCGACGACGGGCGACCGCATCCGCCTCGCCGACACCGAGCTCGTCATCGAGGTCGAACGCGACCGCACGATCTATGGCGAGGAGGTCAAGTTCGGTGGCGGCAAAGTAATTCGCGACGGCATGGGCCAGAGCCAGGTCACCCGTGCTGGCGGCGCGGTCGATACGGTCATCACCAACGCCGTGATTCTCGATCACTGGGGCATCGTCAAGGCCGATATCGGGCTTAAGAACGGGCGCATCGCCGGGTTTGGCAAGGCCGGCAACCCCGATATCCAGCCCGGAATCGACATCGTCATCGGCCCCGGCACCGAGATCATCGCCGGCGAGGGCAAGATCGTCACCGCCGGCGGCATCGACTCGCACATCCATATGATCTGCCCGCAACAAGCGGAGGACGCGCTCTATAGCGGCATCACCACGATGCTCGGCGGCGGCACGGGGCCGGCCGCGGGCACCGCGGCGACGACCTGTACGCCGGGCCCGTGGCATCTGGCGCGGGCGATCCAGGCGGCCGAGGGCATCCCGGTCAATCTCGGCTTTTTCGGCAAGGGCAACGCCTCTGATCCGGCGGCGCTTATCGAGATGGTCGAGGCCGGCGCCTGCGGTCTCAAGCTGCACGAGGATTGGGGCACCACCCCGGCGGCGATCGATTGCTGCCTGTCGGTCGCCGAGCAGCTCGATATCGCGGTGGCGATCCACACGGATACGCTCAACGAGAGCGGCTTTGTCGAGGACACGATCGCGGCGTTCAAGGGCCGCAACATCCACGCCTTTCACACCGAGGGCGCCGGCGGCGGGCACGCGCCCGACATCATCAAGGTCTGCGCCCTGCCTAACGTGCTGCCGTCATCGACCAACCCGACGCGGCCCTACACGGTCAACACCATCGACGAGCATCTCGACATGCTGATGGTGTGCCACCACCTCGACCCGCGCATCCCGGAGGATGTCGCGTTCGCCGAAAGCCGCATCCGCCGCGAGACGATCGCCGCCGAGGACATCCTGCACGACCTCGGCGCATTCAGCATGATGTCGTCGGACAGCCAGGCGATGGGCCGCTGCGGCGAGGTGCTAATCCGCACCTGGCAGACCGCCGACAAGATGAAGCGCCAGCGCGGCAAGCTGCCGGAAGACAGCGGGCGCAACGACAATTTCCGAGTCAAGCGCTACGTTGCGAAATACACGATCAACCCGGCGCTGACCCACGGCCTCGCCGAGCATGTCGGCTCGGTGGAGGTGGGCAAGCTGGCCGACCTGGTGATCTGGTCGCCGGCATTCTTCGGGGTGAAGCCGGATGTCGTGCTGCGCGGCGGGATGATTGTGGCGGCGCTGATGGGCGACCCCAACGCCTCGATCCCGACGCCGCAACCCGTGCATTACCGGCCGATGTACGGCGCTTACGGCAAGGCGGTGGCCGCGACAGCGGTGACCTTCCTGCCGACGGTGGCTATCAACGAGGGGCTGCCGGAGGCGCTGGGGCTTGCACGCCAGGTGCTGCCGGCGCGCGGCATTCGCATGATCGGCAAAGCGCAGATGGTGCACAATGCCGCGACCCCCAACGTCACGGTCGACCCTGAGACCTACGAGGTGCGTGCCGATGGTGTTCACCTGACCTGCGAGCCGGCCACGGTGCTGCCGATGGCGCAGCGGTATTTCCTGTATTGACGTGAGTGTGATGCGGCGAGCGATTGCGGTTCATAAGTCCGGAAATTGGCCGGAAGGCGCGGCGGGGGACAGCGTGACCCTTGCTTTTGTCGACCGCCATCGCCGCCGGCTGCGGCTTGTTGCCGACAGCGGCAATCCATTCCTGCTCGACCTGCCGCGGGTGCAGCACATGGCCGACGGCGACGGCCTCGAGCTTGACGATGGCGGCTATGTGCGGGTTTGCGCCGCGCCGGAGCGGGTGCTGGAGATCGAGGCCATTGGCCCGATTGATCTGCTCCGGCTCGCGTGGCATCTCGGCAACCGCCATCTGCCGGTGCAGGCGCTCGAAGGACGGCTGCGCATTCGCGACGACCATGTCATTGCCGACATGGTCGAGAAGCTTGGCGGTCGCGTGACGCGATTGAGCGCGCCGTTCGATCCCGAAACCGGCGCCTACGCCGGCTCAGACCATGACCATTGACACGACCGCCTTGTACCGGCTGCTCGCCTGGGCGTCGCCGGCCTTCCCGACCGGCGGGTTCAGCTATTCGCACGGGTTGGAGGCAGCGGCCGCAGATGGGGCGGTGCACGATCGTGCGACACTACAAACCTGGGTTGCCGCGACCATCGCCCATGGCAGCGGCCGGGTCGATGCCGACATCCTGTGCGATGCGTGGCGCGCCGCGGCGGCGGGTGATGAACCGGCGCTCGCCGAAGTGAACCGACGGGGCGTCGCCTATCGGGCAACCGCCGAATTGGCGCTGGAGTCCGGGCAGCAAGGCGCGGCGTTCATGGCGGCTTATGATGCAGCGTGGGCTGCCCCTCACCCAAACCCTCTCCGCGTAAACGGGGCGAGGGAACGCGCCGGAGCCTTTACCCCTCGCCCCGCGAGCGGGAAGAGGGAGGGACCCGCGCCGAAGGCGTGGGAGGGTGAGGGTATCTGCCACGCCGCCGCGTTCGGTGTGGCCGCGTCGCGCGCCGGGGCGGGCCTCGAAGAAGCGCTGACCGCGTATCTGCAGGCATTCGCCGCCAATCTGATGTCTGCCGGGCTCCGGCTCGGGATTATCGGACAGAGCGACGGGCAGCGCATCCTGGCCGCGCTGGAGCCGGTGGTTGCGGTATCGGTCACGGCCTCGCTCGCGCGCGAGCGAGAGGATTTCGGCTCGGCGACGTTCGCGCTCGATCTCGCGTCGATGGCGCACGAAACCCTTTATTCGAGGCTCTTCCGCTCATGAGCGACCCGCTGCGTGTCGGCATTGGCGGGCCGGTCGGTTCGGGGAAGACCGCGCTGATGGACCATCTCTGCAAGCGTATGCGCGACCGTTTCGAGATCGTCGCCATCACCAACGACATCTATACCCGCGAGGACGCCGAATTTCTCACCCGCAGCGGCGCGCTGCCGCCCGAACGCATTCGCGGCGTCGAGACCGGCGGGTGTCCGCATACCGCGATCCGCGAGGACGCCTCGATCAACCTCGCGGCGGTCGACGAGTTGAACCGCCTCTTCCCGCGACTCGACATGATCCTCATCGAGTCGGGCGGCGACAATTTGGCGGCGACGTTCTCGCCGGAGCTGGCAGATCTGACGATTTACGTAATCGATGTGGCTGCCGGCGACAAAATCCCGCGCAAGGGCGGGCCAGGGATCACTCGGTCTGATTTGCTGATCATCAACAAAGTCGACCTGGCACCGCTGGTTGGGGCGAGTCTTGAAGTGATGGATCGCGACGCGCGCAACATGCGTGCCGAACGTCCGTTCGTGTTCACCAACCTCAAAGCCGGCGACGGGGTGTCGCAGATCATCGATTTCGTCGTCGAGCGGGGCGGGCTGTAGAGCGCGCCAACGCAAAAACGCCCCCGGGCGTCCGGGGGCGTTTCGCTGTTCGGCTAGCGAAAGGTTACGCAGCCTTTTGCTGTTCGACCTGCTTCGGAGCGGCTGCCTCACCGATCTTGATCTGGCGGGGCTTCGCCTCTTCCGGCACCTCGCGAACCAGGTCGACGTGCAGGAGCCCGTTATCCATGCTGGCTCCGGTCACCTTGATATGGTCGGCAAGGCTGAAGCGCCGCTCGAAGGCGCGCCGGGCGATGCCGCGGTGCAGGTATCGCCCCTGGGTCGTCTCCTCGTCTTCCTTCTGTGCCTTGGCCGCGATCACCAGCGAGTTCTTCTCGACGGTGATGTCGATCTCTTCGCGCGAGAACCCGGCCACCGCCATCGTCAGGCGGTAGGAGTCGTCGCCGGTCGACTCGATGTTATAGGGCGGATAGGTGGGGGCGGACGTGTCAAAGCGCGTGGCGCTGTCGACCAGACGGGCCAGACGGTCAAAGCCGATCGTCGAGCGGAACAGGGGAGAAAAGTCAAAGCGATCCATTTCCAAGTCCTCCATCGAGCAACTGGGTTAGGCCCCGACCAAATGGTCCAGAGCCATTGGCAATACGCGACCCCCATTGGGCGTTCGCGCAGTATTGATTTAGGGAGGGCGAAAGGCGGTTTCAAGCACCTGTACCGGCACCCTGGTGCGGCGCTTCTTGAGTCGTAACGCCGCCCGGCGCGGGAGCTAGGACTTTAGCCCGAAGCCCTGGAAACGTTTGTTGAAGCGGGCGAGCTGGCCGCCCGTGTCGAGCAGGCGCTGCTGGCCACCGGTCCACGCCGGGTGCGATTTCGGGTCGATGTCGAGGCGCAGCGTGTCGCCCGCCTTCCCGTAGGTCGACCGCGTCTTGTACGAGCTGCCGTCGGTCATCAGCACCGTGATCTCGTGATAGTCGGGATGGATGCCTTCTTTCATCGCGCGCGCCTTTTGAGAAGGCGCGGGTTATACAGGCCGCGCCGCGACCGCGCAACCATCGCCGTAGCGCAACCATCGCCAAAAAAAACGCCGCCCGGGGTCGCACCTCGGACGGCTCTCTCAGTGCCGCATTTTAGTGGAAGATGCGGATGACTTCGCGAGTGTGCGGGTCAACCAGGACTGTTTGGTCGCCGATCGTCGCGTAATCGTAGGCCCAGTGGCGCTCGGCCGGGAAGGGGGTGAGTTCGACCGATTGCGGTACCACGGCGCCGGTAGTCACGCTAAAGCCGGGAGGCGGCGCGACGGCTACCGGATGCTCGTGCGTGATGTATGTTTGCATCTCGGTCTCTTCCGCCGGTGCGATCGTTGTGGTCGTCGTGGTCTTGGTTTCGGTCATCGACTGCGCCAAGGCAGGACCGGCGAGGAGCGCAAATGCCGCCGCTATTACTATGGGTTTCACAGCCTGTTCCTCTACGTGGTGCGAGTTCGCGTCGCTAACACCAAAAGGAAAGGCTGGTTCCGGCGTGCAAACGCGTTTCGTTCACCGATGTTTTATTTGGCGAACGCAACGGTTGATCTACGGTTTGTTCAAGTGCCGCTCGTCAGATATTCCATCGCCGCAGCCACGCCGCCGCGACCATGAGGAACGCCGGTAAGGTCGAGCGCCATCTCGACCGCCGCGAGCGAGCCCAGCACCATGGTCTCGTTGAGATCGCCGAGATGGCCGATGCGAAACAATTTGCCGCGCAGATGCCCCAGGCCGCCGCCGAGCGACACGTTGAACTTTTCAAGACAATGCGCGCGCACCGCGTCGGCGTCGTAGCCGTCGGGCAGCAGCACCGCGGTCACGGTGTCGGACTGGCCCTCGGGGTCGATCGCGAAGATTTCCGGCCCGTCATTCTGCCGCCAGGTGCGCACCGCGCGGCGGGTCGCTTCCGCGAGGCGATGATGGCGCGCGAAGACATTATCGAGCCCCTCTTCCTCGAACATGCGCAGCGCCTCGCGCAGCCCGTAGAAGAAGTGCACGGGTACGGTGCCATTCCAGTAGCCTTGCTTGGGATCGGCTTGGCCGAGGAGGCGGCGCCAATCCCAATAGACGCGCGGCAGCTTGGCCGCCGCCATCGCCGCGATCGCCTTGGCGCTGACCCCTGTAAACGCCATGCCGGTCGGCAGCATCAGTCCTTTCTGCGAGCCGACGACGACAACGTCGACGCCCCAGTCATCCATCCGAAAATCGAACGAGCCGAGCGAGGAGATCACGTCGACGCAGAACAACGCCGGGTGCCGCGCGGCGTCGATCGCCGTTCGCATCGCCGCCACAGGATGGCGGACGCCGGTCGAGGTCTCGTTATGGACGGTGAGCACCGCCTTGATCTCGTGGTTCTTGTCTTCGCGCAACCGCGCTTCGAGCTTGGCGGGGTCGACCGGCCGGCGCCAATCATTCGGCAACGTCTCGACCTGAAGCCCGAACGCCTCGGCGCGCAGGCCCCAATTCAGCGAGAAATAGCCGCTTTCGGTGATAAGCACCTTGTCGCCGGGCGAGAACAGATTGACCAGCGCCGCCTCCCACGCGCCGTGACCGGTCGCGGCATAGCCAAGGATGGGCTGCTTGGTCTTGAAGACGCGCTGCAGGCCGGCAAAGCATTCCTCGGAAATTTCCTTGAACGCGCCGCCGGTGAAATCGATCGTACCCCGGTCCATCGCGCGCAGGATGCGGTCCGGGATGTTGGTCGGCCCCGGATTCATAAAGAAATGCCAGCCGTTGCTGCGTGCCATCGCCTCGTCCTTTGTTCCCCCGGCATCAATGCCGGCAGGTGTGTTCCCGTTTTCGGTGAAGGGCGCGCAGAATAATCGCGCGCGTCCGTTTCGCAATCGCCAATATGGCACTCCAGCGTTCGCCGATTATCGCGCCTGCCAGAGTTACCTGCATAAAAAATAGGCAGGGCCGATGCCCTGCCTGCAGCTTTCCCGATTTCTCCGGCCGCGGACCACTGCCGTCAACCGGTCGTCAGAGCCTCCCTGAACTCGGGCCGGGCTAATTGCCCATGCTGAGTGCTATTGCTGTCATCTTACGCAGCATGCGGCAGCCGGTCACGCGGTTTCTTTCAAAACGTGGCGTAATTGCCGGTGAAAATTGCGGGCAGTACTGGGCTCTGCGGGGTCGCGTTGTGTTACCGCCGGGGCGGAGCGATCAGCGTTTACGACCTCACCAAGCGCGCTTAATGTGCGCGCCGTCGTAAAATCGGTCGCCGATAAGGTCGTATATGCGTCTCTCTCAATATTTTTTGCCGCTATTGCGTGAAAATCCAGCCGAGGCGCAGATCGTCTCGCACCGGCTGATGTTACGCGCCGGGATGATCCGCCAGTCGAGCGCCGGCATCTATTCCTGGCTGCCGCTCGGCCTACGCGTCCTCAAACGGGTCGAGCAGATCGTGCGCGAAGAGCAGGACAGGAGCGGCGCGCAGGAAATTCTGATGCCGACGATCCAGCCCGCCGAATTATGGCGCGAGAGCGGGCGCTACGACGACTACGGCAAGGAGATGCTGCGCATCCGCGACCGCCACGAGCGCGAGATGCTCTACGGCCCGACCAACGAGGAGCAGGTCACCGAGATTATCCGCGCCTCGATCAAGAGCTATCGCGACCTGCCGAGAAACCTCTATCACATCCAGTGGAAATTTCGCGACGAGGTACGCCCGCGTTTCGGCGTGATGCGCGGCCGCGAGTTCCTGATGAAAGACGCCTATAGCTTCGACCTCGACGCGGCGGGCGCGAAGCACTCCTACAACAAGATGTTCGTCGCCTACCTGCGCACCTTCGCCCGGATGGGGCTGAAGGCGATACCGATGCGCGCCGAAACCGGGCCGATCGGCGGCGATCTTTCCCATGAATTCCAGGTTCTCGCCGAGACCGGCGAGAGTGAGGTTTTCGTCCATCCCGATTACCTTGAAATGAATTTGGACAGCGTTGAGGCGGGCTGGTACGAGGAGTCGGGGCGCGATGCGCTGGAAGCGGCCGTGACGCGCTTCACCAGCCTTTATGCCGCGACCAGCGACATCCATGACTCGGCGAAATGCCCGGTGCCGGCCGACCAGCTCGTCACCGCGCGCGGGATCGAGGTCGGCCAGACCTTCTATTTCGGCGCCAAATATTCAAAACCGATGGGCGCGGTCGCGAGCCTCGCCGATGGCAGCAGCGTGCCGCTGGAGATGGGCTCCTACGGGATCGGCGTGTCGCGGCTGGTCGGCGCGCTGATCGAGGCGAACCACGACGACAACGGAATCATCTGGCCCGCCAGCGTCGCGCCGTTTCAGGTCGGTCTCGTCAACCTCCGGGGCGGGGACGCGAAATGCGTCGCCGCGGCTGACGAGCTTTACGGCAAGTTGCGCGCGGCAGCGATTACCGTTCTCTATGACGATCGCGACGAATCGCCGGGTGCGAAATTCGCGACGATGGATTTGATCGGCCTGCCGTGGCAGCTGATCGTCGGGCCGCGCGGACTCGCCGCCGGTACGCTCGAAGTCAAGAGCCGCCGCACCGGCGAGCGTCAGGATTTGCCGGTGGAGGCGGCACTGCAGCGCGTGAATGGCCAGTGAGCGGTTTTACCAAACCCCCTCTCCCCTCGGGCGAGGGGAGCGGGCAGGGTGAGTGGGGATACGCACCGAGCGCCCGGGAAACTCTCACCCTTCCATCGCTATCGCGATGGGTCCCTCCCTCTCCCGCATGCGGGAGAGGGTTCAAACGATGATCTTCGGCGCCTTTGAGCGCATGGTCGCGTTCCGCTATTTGCGGGCGCGGCGCCAGGAAGGGTTTGTCTCGGTCATCGCGATCTTCTCGCTATTGGGAATCGCCCTCGGGGTGGCGACGCTGATCATCGTGATGTCGGTGATGAACGGGTTTCGCGCCGATCTTGTCGGCCGCATCCTCGGCTTTAACGGGCATCTCTCGATCTATTCGGCGCAGGGCCGGCTTACCGACTACGACGCGGTTGCCGCCAAGGTGCGGGCGGTGCCGGGGGTGGTGAGCGCGACGCCCCTCGTCGAAGGCCAGGTCATGGCGACCACGCCCTATACCGCCTCGGGCGCGCTGGTGCGCGGCATCAGCCCCGACGCCCTGCGCCGGCTCAAGCTGATCTCCGATCACATCGTGGGCGGCTCGCTCGCCGATTTCGGCGACGACAACATCGCGGTCGGCGACCGGCTGGCGACCCGCCTTAGCCTCAAGGTCGGCGACAAGCTCACGCTGATCTCGCCCGAGGGTACCGACACCGCTTTCGGCACGATGCCCCGGCTCAAGACCTACACGATCGCGGCGCTGTTCGATGTCGGGTTCTACGAGTACGACAATTCGTACATCTATGTGCCGCTGTCGGCGGCGCAGGTCTTCTTCAAGATGCCCGGCCAGGTAACCGACCTCGAAGTCTTTGTGACCAATGCCGACGAAGCCGCGCGCGAAGCGCGGCTGATTTCCGCCGCGCTCGGCGATCAGGTCCGCGTGCTCGACTGGCTGCAGACCAACAGCAGCCTCGTCAACGTCGTTACCATCGAGCGCAACGTGATGTTCTTGATCCTGGCGCTGATCATCGTCGTCGCTGCGTTCAACATCGTCTCCGGCATGATCATGATGGTGAAGGACAAGGGCCGCGACATCGCCATCCTGCGGACGATGGGCGCCTCGCGCGGCATGATCCTGCGGATCTTCATCCTGTCGGGCGCGAGCATCGGCATTCTCGGCACGTTGCTTGGCTATGTCCTTGGCTTGGTGATCACGGTGAACCTGGAAGCGATCCGCGAATTCCTGCAGCGCGTGCTGCATATTGAGCTGTTCAACGCGGAATTCTATTTCTTCACTCGCATTCCGGCGCATATCGACCATGGCGAGGTGACTGCGGTCGTGGTCATGGCGCTGGCGCTGTCGTTCCTGGCGACGCTCTACCCATCGTGGCGGGCGGCGCGGCTCGATCCGGTCGAAGGGTTGCGCTACGAATGAGCGAGCCGGTGCTGGCGCTCGCTGGGGTGAGGCGCGTCTTTCGTCAGGGCGGGGTCGAGCTGGCGGTGCTCAATGGCGTCGACCTAGCGCTCCAGCCGGGCGAACTGGTGGCGCTGGTCGGTCCGTCGGGCGCTGGCAAGTCGACGCTCTTACATCTCGCCGGGCTGTTGGAGCGGCCGGATGCGGGTGAGGTGCGGATCGGCGGCGACGAATGCGGTGGCCTTTCCGACGAGCGCCGCACTCAGCTGCGCCGTGTGACGCTCGGCTTTGTCTATCAGTTCCACCATCTGCTGCCGGAGTTCTCGGCGCTCGAAAATGTGATGATCCCCCAGATGATCGCCGGCATCGCGCGCAGCACGGCGCGCGACAAGGCGGCGGGGCTTTTGCGCCGGGTTGGGCTTGGCGAGCGGCTCGGCCATCGGCCGGCGCGGCTGTCGGGCGGCGAGCAGCAGCGCGTCGCGATCGTCCGCGCGCTGGCCAATGATCCCAAGGTGCTGCTCGCCGACGAACCCACCGGGAATCTCGATCACGCGACCGCGGAAAGCGTCATGGCGACGTTGATCGATGTCACGCGCGCCACCGGCCTTGCGGCGCTGATCGCGACGCACAATCTCGACCTCGCGCGCCGCCTCGACCGCATTGTGACGCTGGAAGACGGGAAACTGAGAGCGGGCTAGGCCGCTGCTGCATGCGCCGCAACCCCTCGGTTGTCTCGCGATCAGCCGAAAGAAAGGTCTCGATCGTGAGCTTTTCGAGGATGTCGCGGTCGAGCTGTTGCCGGGTTTCGCGGGGCCTCCCGTCGAGCCGGCCCATTTCGCGTCTTCTGCAATGACCGCCGAGTGCGTGTGGGTTGGCGCCCTGCCCGGTTGGAAAGGCGACGTGCCCCATCCCGTTCCTCGGCGCACTCTGTTCGTTTACCTCCGCGACGCGAGGGAAATTACCGCCAGTGACGGTACCGCCCGACGCTTCGGACCCGGCACGCGCTGCTTTCGGAGGATGCCTGCGGGGCAGGCCAGGTCGAAAGTGACGGGCAGCGAGTGGGTTGGGCTTGCATTTACGCTGCCAGAGAGGGGCTCGTGGTGCGATGCCTGAAAGGGCAGTGAGGCCCAGTGATCGGCGAGAATCGAGGTTGGCGAATGGCAATAGAAGAAGCTGGAGCCGTCCGCATGTGGCGAGGCATTCTGCTCTCTTCCGATCGAACACTGGCGTAACCGGGTGATGCTGGCATGCTCGTGCTGCGCTAAACAGTAGGATCATGATGCCGCTCGCCGATTTTATCCATTTGCGCGTCCACACCGCCTATTCGCTGTCGGCGGGGGCGATCAAGATCAAGGAACTGGTTGGCCTCTGCAAAGCCAACAAGATGCCAGCGGTGGCGATCACCGACAGCGGCAATCTGTTCGGCGCTCTCGAATTTGCCACAGCCTGCGCCGCCGAGGGCATTCAGCCGATCATCGGCTGCGAGATCGCGCTGGCAGCGCATGCGCCCAGTGAGCGTCAATTCGCACAGCGCGACCGCGAGCGTGTCGTGCTGCTGGTTCAGAGCGAAGTGGGCTATCGCAACCTGTTGGCGCTGGTCACCCGCTCGTTCCTCGACAGCGATGCCGGGGCGGAGCCGGCGATCGCGCTTGGCGCTCTCGCTATCAATAGCGAGGGACTCTTATGCCTGACGGGTGGCGCCAAGGGGCCGCTGGGCCGGCTTGTCGCCGACGGACAGGACGATGCAGCGGAAGTCCTGCTCGATAGGCTCAGGGAGGCGTTCCCTGACCGGCTCTACATCGAGCTCACGCGCCATGGGACAACGGAGGAAGCGCGCACGGAGAACGGCCTTGTCGATCTCGCCTATAAGCACGACCTGCCCCTGGTCGTGACCAACGATGCCTATTTCCCCGACCGCGATTATTACGAGGCGCATGACGCGCTGTTGTGCATTGCCCAGGGCAAGGCGGTCGACGACAACGATCGCGCGCGGCTGACCCCCGATCATTTCTTCCGCCCGGCGGCCGAGATGCGGGCACTGTTCGCCGACCTGCCCGAGGCTTGCGACAACACGCTGGTCATCGCCCAGCGCTGCGCGTTCATGCCCGCGCCACGCAAGCCGATCCTGCCGCCGTTCCCGACCGAGGACGGCGTCGACGAGACAATGGCGCTGCGCCGCGCGGCGGAAGCGGGGCTCACCGCGCGCCTGTCCGTGCTGCCCCCGGAAACTGACGCAAAGCCATACCGCGAACGGTTGGAATATGAGCTCGGCGTGATCATCAATATGGGCTTCGCCGGGTATTTTCTGATCGTTGCCGACTTCATCCAATGGGCGAAGCGCCAGGGGATTCCGGTCGGGCCGGGGCGCGGCTCGGGCGCCGGCTCGGTAGTTGCCTGGGCGCTGACCATCACCGATCTCGACCCGCTGCGCTTCGGCCTCATCTTCGAGCGCTTTCTCAACCCGGAACGCGTGTCGATGCCGGATTTCGACGTCGATTTCTGCCAGGAGCGGCGCGACGAGGTGATCCGCTACGTGCAAGAAAAATACGGTCGCGACCGGGTCGCGCAGATCATCACCTTTGGCAAGCTGCAGGCGCGGGCGGTGCTGCGCGATGTCGGCCGCGTGCTCGGCATGTCCTACGGCCAAGTCGACCGGTTGTGCAAACTGGTGCCGAACAATCCCGCACACCCCGTGACTCTCGCCCAAGCAATCAAGGGTGAGCCACTGCTTCAGCAGCAGCGCGACAACGACGAGCAGGTCGCGCGGCTGATCCGCATCGCGCTGAAGCTCGAAGGACTTTACCGGCACGCTTCGACGCATGCGGCGGGGGTAGTTATTGGTGACCGGCCGCTCGTGGAGCTGGTGCCGCTCTATCGCGACCCGCGCTCCGACATGCCGGCGACCCAGTTCAACATGAAATGGGTCGAACCGGCGGGCCTAGTCAAATTCGACTTCCTCGGGCTCAAGACGCTCGATGTTTTGGAACGGGCCGTAGAGCTGCTCCAAGCACGCGGGGTGCCGATCGACCTCGCGCAGATACCGCTCGACGACGCGAAGACCTATTCGCTCATTGCGCGGGGCGACACGTTGGGCATCTTCCAGCTCGAAAGTTCGGGCATGCGCGACTATCTGCGCAAGCTTCAGCCGAACCGCTTCGAAGACATCATCGCGATGAATGCGCTGTACCGGCCGGGGCCGATGGACAGCATTCCCAACTACATCAAATGCAAGAACGGCGAGGAGGAGGTGCACTACCCGCACCCGATGCTCGAGCCGATCCTCAAACCGACCTTCGGCGTCTTCACCTATCAGGAACAGGTGATGCAGGCCGCCCAGATCATGGCCGATTACAGCCTTGGCAGCGCCGACCTGCTACGTCGCGCGATGGGCAAGAAGATCAAGAGCGAGATGGAGGCGCAGCGCGCCACCTTTGTCGACGGCGCGGTCAGGAAGGGCATCGAGGAACGCCAGGCCAATTTGGTCTTTGACTTGATGGAGAAGTTTTCGGGTTACGGGTTCAACAAGTCGCACTCGGCACCGTACGCGCTGGTGGCCTATCAGACCGCTTATCTGAAAGCCAATTACCCGGTGGAGTTTCTTGCCGCCTCGATGACCCTCGACATCGGCAATACCGACAAGCTGAACCAATTCCGCCAGGAAGCGAGCCGGCTCGGCATTGCATTGCTGCCGCCCGACATCAACCGTTCCGAGGTAGAATTTGCCGTCGAGGCCGATCCTAGGACCGGCAATCCTGCAATCCGCTATGCGCTCGCCGCAGTGAAAGGCGTCGGTGCCCAGGCGATGCGCGATCTTGTCGCCGAGCGCGCCAACGGGCGGTTCAAGGACCTTTTCGACTTTGCGCAGCGCCTCGATGCGAGGAGCTTCAACCGGCGGCAATTCGAGAGCCTCGTCAAGGCCGGTGCCTTCGCCTCGCTGAACCCGAACCGCGCTCAGTCACTGGCGGCGATCGATTTGTTGCTGCGCCAGGCGAGCCTTGCCGCCGAGGAGCGCACCAGCAAGCAGGAAAGTCTGTTCGGCGGCATCGACGCCGGCTTCGCGGAGCGGCCGAAGCTGCCCGTCGTGGAGAATTGGCCGGCGGTCGAAAAGCTGCAGCACGAGTTCGACGCGATCGGCTTCTATCTTTCGGCGCACCCGCTCGATCCCTACGGCAAGAGCCTCGAGCGCGCAGGCATCCTCAGCTTCGCCGACCTGCCCGCGGCGATGGCGGCGCGCAGCGCGACCCGCTTCCGGCTTGCCGGGATCGTCGTCGGAAAGAAGGAGCGCACCTCGGCGCGCGGCAACCGCTTTGCGTTCGCGCAGCTGTCGGACACCAGCGGCGTCTTCGAGGTCACCGTGTTCTCCGACGTGCTCGGAGCGTCACGCGAGCTGCTTGACGGCGGTCACCCGCTGATCGTCACCGTCGATGTGCGCAGTGAGGAACAGAGCCTGCGCCTCACGGCGCAGCGCATCGAGCCGCTCGATAATGTCGTGGCGCACGCCGCGGCAGGTCTCAAGGTATTCGTCGGTGCGGAGGATGCCTTGGCCCGTCTTAAAGGGCTTTTCCAGCGTGAGGGGGTCGGTGGACGCGGCCGGGTAACCGTCGTGCTCGACCTGCCGTCGAGCGAAGTGGAAATCGCGCTGCCCGGCGGTTTCCGCGTCGACCCGCGCATCCGTGCCGCCGTCAAGTCGCTGCCTGGCATCGTCGATGTGCACGATATTTAGCTGCGACTTGCCAAATCGCGCGGCAACCCTTACGTAAACGCCCCTGAAACCTCACGCAGGAACGCGGCGCCATCGATGACGGCGCTCGCTCCGGTGTCAGCGCAAGCTGATGACTCCTGCGGCGGCCTAACCGGAAAAGGAACGACTGATGGCTTTGCCTGACTATTCGATGCGCCAGCTTTTGGAAGCCGGCGTTCATTTTGGCCACCACACGCGGCGCTGGAACCCGAAGATGGCACCTTACATCTTCGGCGTTCGCAACGGCATCCACATCATCGATCTCGAACAGACCGTGCCGCTGCTGCGACAAGGTTTAGAGGCGGTGCGCGACGTCGTCGCCGGCGGCGGCCGCGTGCTGCTGGTCGGCACCAAACGTCAGGCGCAGGAGGCGATCGCCGAGGCCGCGAAGCGCTGCGGCCAGTATTACGTCAACTATCGCTGGCTCGGCGGAATGTTAACTAATTTCAAGACGATATCGCAATCGATTAAGAGGTTGCGTGAAGTTGAGGAACGGGCCGCGCAGGAGAATACTGGTCTTACCAAGCGCGAGCTCCTGGAGCTGACCCGCGACCACGACAAGCTTGAGCGCGCGCTGGGCGGCATCAAGGATATGGGCGGCTTGCCCGACATCATCGTCATCATCGATACCAATAAGGAGGCGATCGCGGTCGCCGAGGCGAACACCTTGCGCATCCCGGTCGTCGCGGTGTTGGATTCGAACTCGTCGCCCGACGGCATCGCTTATCCGATTCCCGGTAACGACGATGCCATGCGCGCGATTCATCTTTACTGCGATTTGTTCTCGGGCGCGGTGCTCGACGGGTTGCAGGCCGAGCTCGCGGCTTCCGGCATCGACATCGGCGCCCGGGCCGAGGTCAACCAGGCGGCGGCGAACGGCGCCGATGACGACGAGCCACTCGACGGCGAGCCCACGCCGTCAATGGACGTAGCGTTCGGCGCCGAAAGCGATGAGAGCAGTAAGGGTGCGGAAGAGGGCGAAAGCGAAGAGGCGAGCCCTTGAGCAGCGCTGCCTAAAGGAAAGGACACGGATATGGCGGAGATTACTGCCGCGCTGGTCAAGGAGTTGCGCGACAAGACCCAAGCCGGGATGATGGATTGCAAGCGCGCGCTCGGCGAGAGCGATGGCGATATCGAAGCCGCAGTCGACTGGCTGAGAAAAAAGGGCCTGGCCGCGGCAGCGAAAAAAGCCGGCCGGATCGCCGCCGACGGCCTGATCGGCCTCGCGACGGCGGACAAAGCCGGCGCGGTCGTCGAGGTCAATTCCGAGACCGATTTTGTCGCCCGCAACGAGCTCTTCCAGGATTTCGTGCGCCGGGTCGCCCAACTCGCGGTCGGCGCGGATCGCGACGTCGAGGCGCTGAAAGGGGCCTCGTTTGCCGGCAACGGCAAGACCGTTGAGGGCGAACTCACCGACCTGATTGGCCGCATCGGCGAGAACCTGGTGCTGCGCCGGGTCGCGCGTCTGGCGGTCGGGCAGGGGCACGTCGCCTCTTATGTGCACAACGCGGCATCGCCGGGCCTGGGAAAGATCGGCGCGCTAGTCGCGCTGGAGTCGGGGGCCAATCAGGAAGTGCTGGCGACACTCGGCCGGCAGCTGGCGATGCACATCGCTTTCGCTAACCCGTCCTATCTCGAATCAAGTCAGGTGCCGGCGACGGCGCTTGATCGCGAGCGCGCGGTTCTGCGCGGGCAGGCGGGCGCTACCGGCAAGTCGGCCGATATCGTCGAGAAGATGGTCGAGGGCCGGCTGCGCAAATTCTATGAGGAATCGGTGCTGCTCGATCAGATTTTCGTGTCGTCCGATGCCGACGGCAAAACCCGCGTCGACAAGGTCGTTGAGGCCGCCGCGAAATCCGCGGGCACGCCGATCAAGATCGCGGCCTTTGTCCGCTTCGCGTTGGGCGAGGGGATAGATAAGCCGACGACCGATCTTGCCGCCGAGGTCGCCGCACAACTCGGCCACTGATTCGGCCCCTAATCCGGCGACCAAGCCAGAGCGCCGCATCGGCCCCGCGAAAGCCGGTGCGGACGCGCGCGTTTCGTGTATCTTGTGCGGGCTCGCGAGACGGGCGCCCAAGTATATGAGCTAAGCTCATGCCACCCGATCTCAAATACCGCCGCGTGCTGCTGAAAATCTCCGGCGAAGGGCTGATGGGCGAGCGCGATTACGGCCTCGACCCTGCCGTCGTCGCGCGCATCGCCGATGAGGTGGAATCGGTCCACGCGCTGGGGGTCGAGGTCTGCCTGGTGATCGGCGGCGGCAACATCTTTCGCGGTATTCAGGGCGCCGCCGTCGGCATGGAGCGCGCCTCGGCCGATTATATGGGCATGCTGGCGACGGTGATAAATTCGCTGGCGATGCAGAACGCGCTGGAGGGGAAGGGGGTCGCGACCCGCGTGCAGTCGGCGATCTCGATGCAGGCGGTGTGCGAGCCCTATATCCGTCGCCGCGCGATCAGGCATCTGGAAAAGGGTCGCGTCGTGATCTTCGGCGCGGGCACTGGCAACCCGTTCTTCACGACCGATACGGCGGCGGCGCTGCGCGCCTCGGAGATGGGCTGCGATGCCCTCCTCAAAGCGACCAAGGTCGATGGCGTTTACGACGCTGACCCGCTTCGGGTCGTTGGCGCTAAGCGCTTCGACCGGCTGAGCTATCACGACGTGCTGGCGCGTGATCTTCAGGTCATGGATGCGGCAGCGGTGTCGCTCGCGCGCGAGAACAGCATCCCGATCCTCGTGTTCTCGATCTTCGAAAGCGGCGGGTTCTCCGACGTGGTTCAGGGTAAGGGCCGCTTTACCCTTGTCGATAAGGTCGGGTAGCAATCGGCAACGACGACGAACCGGGGCAAGCACAGGAAACGCAGGCCATGGCAGACGATGCATTACTGAAGGATATCCAGCGCCGGATGGACGGCGCGCTCGAGGCGCTGCGCAAGGAGTTTGGCGGCCTGCGGACGGGCCGTGCCTCGGTGAGCCTGTTGGAGCCCGTCGTGGTCAACGCTTACGGCAACAACATGCCGCTCAATCAGCTCGCCAACATCAACGTGCCGGAGCCGCGCCTCATCACGGTCAATGTGTGGGATCGGGGCATGGTCAAGGCGGTCGACAAGGCGATCCGTGAGGCCGGGCTCGGGCTTAACCCGCAAACCGAAGGCCAGACCATCCGTGTGCCGATCCCCGATCTCAACGAGGAACGCCGCCGCGAACTGACCAAGGTCGCCTCGAAATACGCCGAAGCGGCGCGCGTTTCGGTGCGCAACGTCCGACGCGACGGGATCGAGACGCTGCGCAAGCAGGAGAAGGACGGCGATATCTCGCAAGACGAGCAGAAGAAGCTCGAACGCGACATCCAGCACCTGACCGACGAGCACATAAAAAAGGTCGACGAGACCCTGGCGCAGAAGGACAAGGAAATTCTTCAGGTCTGAATGACGGACAGTTCCTCGCCGCGCGCGCTGCCGCGCCATATCGCGATCATCATGGACGGCAACGGCCGCTGGGCGCAGGCCCGCGGCTTGCCGCGCATTGCCGGACACCGGCGCGGCGCGGAAGCCGTGCGACGCACACTGACCGCTACTGCGGAGCTGGGCGTGCCGTATTTGACGCTGTTCGGGTTTTCGTCCGAGAACTGGAAGCGGCCGCTCGCAGAGGTCGATGATCTTATGGGTCTGCTGCGGCACTATCTGCGCGGCGAGATCGCCGAGCTGCACCGCAACGGCGTACGCCTCCGGATGATCGGCGAGCGCTGCCGGCTCGCACCCGACATCGTGACCCTGATCGAGAATGCCGAGACGCTGACCGGCGATAATACCGGCGTCAACCTGACGATCGCACTGTCCTACGGTGGACGCGCGGAGATCATCGCGGCGATGCGCACGCTCGCCGAAAAGGCGGTTGCCGGCGAACTCCCGCCCGAGGCGATCGACGAGATGGTGGTCGCCCGGCACCTCTTCACCGCCGATATCCCCGATCCGGACCTTCTCATCCGCACCAGCGGCGAGCAGCGCATCAGCAATTTCCTGCTTTGGCAGTGTGCCTATGCCGAGTTGGTCTTTACCAAGACGCTGTGGCCCGATTTCGGTCGTGCCGATCTTGAACAGGCGATCGCCGATTATGGTGGACGCGAGCGACGCTACGGAGCGTCGATTGGCTCCCGCTGAGCCGGGCTCGCTGCGGCTGCGGATACTGTCGGCGCTAGCGTTGGCGCCGCTTCCGATCGTCGCCATCTGGTTCGGTGGGCCGATTCTGACGGCCCTGACCCTCGCTGCCGCGATCGTGATGGCCTGGGAGTGGGGTCGCCTTTGTGGCGCCGCCGCCGGCGTTGCCGCGCCGGTGCTGATCGTCGCCATCGCCGTCGCCGTTGTCGCCGCCTCGTTGTGGGGGATCGGCGCCGGCGTCCTGCTGGCGTTCGCGGGAACCCTCGTCGTCTGGCAGATTGCCCGGCATCACCACGCCGCCGCGCCGCTCTGGCTTGCCGCCGGCAGCCTATGGGTGGCGCTTCCGTGCATCATCCTGCTTTGGCTGGTTCAGAGCGGCAACGCGAGCCGCGGCACGCTGTTCTGGGTGTTCGCGGTGGTATGGGCAACGGATATCGGCGCCTACCTGATCGGCCGCCAGGTCGGCGGTCCGCTGCTCGCGCCGAGATGGAGCCCGCGCAAGACTTGGGCCGGTCTTGTCGGTGGCGTCGTCTGCGCGGCGCTGGCCGGCTGGGCCACGGCTGGGGTGCTAGGGGCCACGACGGTGCTACCTCTCGTGCTGGTCAGCGCAGGACTTGCGATTGTTGAGCAGTTCGGCGATCTTGCGGAATCCGTGGCCAAGCGAAGGTTTGGCGTGAAAGACGCGAGCAGCCTCATCCCTGGACACGGTGGCCTGCTGGACCGGCTCGACGGTCTCTTGGCGGTGATCCCGGCAGTGGCGTTGTTGACCCTCTTTGGCGGCGGAAGCGTACTGACATGGCGTTGACCGCCTTGAGCCGCGCGGAGGACGGCGCCGTCGGTTCGCGAAAGCGGCCGCGGCGCGTCACGATTCTCGGGTCGACCGGTTCGGTAGGCCACAGCACGGTCGATCTGCTGCTGCGCAACCCGGACGATTTCACCGTCGAGGCGGTCACCGCCAACCGCAACGCTAAGCTGCTCGCGGAGCAAGCACGTCAGCTCGGTGCGCGTTTCGCCGCTGTCGCCGATCCGGGAGAATACGCGGCGCTGAAGACCGCGCTCTCCGGCTCCGGCATCGAAGTGGCGTGCGGCGCCGATGCGGTGGTTGAAGCCGCCGAGCGGCCGGCCGACATGGTCATGGCGGGCATTGTCGGCGCCGCCGGCCTCGCCTCGACGCTGGCGGCGGTACGCCGCGGCAAGATCGTCGCCTTCGCCAATAAGGAGACGCTGGTCTGCGCCGGTGCTCTTTTCATGCAGGAGGTCGCGAAGCACGGGGCGACGTTGCTGCCGGTCGACAGCGAGCACAACGCGATCTGGCAATGCTTCGATTTCGAGCGCGTCGAGGGCATCGAGAAGATCACGATTACCTGCAGCGGCGGCCCGTTCCGAGAGAAGACCGTCGACGAGATGCGCGACGCGACGGTCCAGCATGCCGTCGCCCATCCGGTCTGGAGCATGGGCCCGAAGATCTCGATTGACTCCGCTACCCTGATGAACAAGGGGCTCGAGATCATCGAGGCGCACCACCTCTTCCGGCTCCCGTCCGAGCGGATTGACGTGGTAATCCACCCGCAATCGGTGATTCACGGGCTGGTGACCTATCACGACGGCTCGGTGCTGGCCCATATGGGGACGCCCGATATGCGTACGCCAATCGCCTATGTGCTCGGCTGGCCGGGCCGCACGGCCGCGCCGATGAAGCGCCTGGACCTCGCGACGGTCGGTCGCCTGACGTTCGAGCAGCCAGATCCGGTACGTTTTCCGGCACTGCGCCTAGCACGCGAAGTGCTCGACCAGGGCGGCGGCGCGCCCACCGTGCTCAATGCCGCGAACGAGACCGCGGTGCATGCCTTTATCGAAGGCCGCATCGGATTTCTCGACATCGTCGCCGTCGTCGAGGAGACGCTCGCCGCGCTGCCGGCGGGTCCGCTTGGTTCGCTCGATGACGTTCACCATATAGATCGCGAAGCCCGGGTGCTGGCGGCCGAGCTGGCGGCGCACCGCGCCCGAAATCACCCCGCCGCAGACACGGATCGCATATGAGCTATCTGGCACCGTTTATTCACGGCGGGGTGTGGTATGTCGGCATCTTTCTGTTGGTGCTGACCGTCCTCGTTTTTGTTCACGAGCTTGGCCATTACCTGATCGCCCGCCGCAACGGCGTGCGCATCGAGGTGTTCTCGATCGGGTTCGGCCCCGAGTTGTTCGGCTGGTACGATCGCGCCGGCACGCGCTGGAAGTTCAGCGCCATTCCGCTCGGCGGCTACGTCAAGATGTTCGGCGACAACGACCCGACCTCGACGCTCGGGACGCCGCGGCTGGGCGAGTTGACGGCGGCGGAACGGGAGGTTTCGTTCCACCACAAACGGCTGCTGCAACGCGTGGCTATTGTCGGCGGCGGGCCGCTGGCGAATTTTGTCTTTGCGATCGCGGTGCTGGCGCTGCTCTTCGCGACTTACGGCCAGCCCTTCACACCGGCCGATGTCGGGCAGGTGCAGTCCGGCAGCGCCGCCGATACAGGCGGCATCAAGGTCGGCGACACCATCGTCAATATCGACGGCACCGAGATTGACCGCTTCGAAGACGTGCAGCAGATCGTCCGTCTCAACCCGGGCGAACCGATGACCATCACCGTGCGCCGCGACGGGAAGCTCGTGACCCTGCACGTGACGCCGGCGCGCACCGAGATGACGGATCGCTTCGGCAACCGGCACGAGATCGGACTGTTGGGCATCGGCCGCAGTGGCGTCGAATACATCAAGCGGAATCCGGCGTCGGCGGTGGCCCAGGCGTTCAGTGAAACCTGGAATTTGTCGAGTTCGACCCTGCAGGCCATGTGGCAGATCGTCATCGGCACGCGCGCCAGCGACGAACTCGGCGGGCCGCTGCGCATCGCGCAAATGTCCGGCGAGGTTGCCGAGGGTGGCATTGTGCCGCTGCTGTGGTTCATGTCGGTGCTGTCGATAAATCTCGGATTGATCAATCTCTTCCCGGTGCCGGTGCTTGACGGGGGACACCTGCTGTTCTATGCCGCTGAGGCGATCCGCGGGAAGCCGCTGGGCCAGCGGGCCCAGGAGTACGGTTTTCGGATTGGGTTGGCCCTGGTGCTGACGCTTATGGTGTTCGCCACTTGGAACGACCTTGTCCACTTGCGGATCGTGGAATTTGTGAAAGGTCTCGTGACCTGATACTTGGGTCGATCACGAGATAAAAATGCGTCTTGGGGCGGGGGTCGTGCGGCAGAGACGGGTGAAGAAGCGTTGGCTGACACCGGTTGCCGCCGCATGGTTTGCGGCTGCGTGGCTGGCACCTGCCGTTGCTCAACAATCAGCCGCGCCGTCGCCTCCTTCCTCCGCCCAGGCTTCGCAGCAGGATCAACTCGTCGCGCCGCCGCCTCCGTCACCGCCGCCGGCAGCGACGAGCCAGCTTGTCACACCGCCGCCTCCGTCACCGCCGCCGGCAGCGACGAGCCAGCTTGTCACGCCGCCCCCCCCGTCAGGGGCGACGGGTCAACTCGTGCCGCCGCCTCCTCCGGCTCCCCCGCCAGCCCCCCTGCCGGCTGCTGCACCGCCACCTAGACCCCATCCCGTTGCCGTGCGCCGGCCAGCGCCGCGGCGTCCGGCGGCAACCCCGGTCCGCGCTGCGCCCGCCAGTACCGGCACGATCTCCGATATTCGCATCGAAGGCTTGCAGCGTATCGAGCCTGAAACCGTCCGCTCGTACCTGCTGTTGCAGAAGGGCGATCCGTGGGACCCGGATCGTGTCGATGCGTCGCTGAAGGCGCTTTATGCCACGGGGCTCTTCGCTGATGTGAAGCTCGATCGCCAGGGCAATACGCTGGTCGTTCGAGTGGTCGAGAACCCGATCATCAACCGTATCGCCTTTGAGGGTAACTCGAAACTCGACGACAAGGAGCTTACCGCCGAGATTCAGGAGCGCCCGCGCACCGTCTATACTCGCACTCGAGTACAGAACGACGTGAGCCGCATCGTCGAGCTCTACCGCCACCACGAGCGGTTTGCGGCCACGGTTGAGCCCAAGGTCATCCAGCTGTCAGAGAACCGCGTCGATCTCGTGTTCGAGATCAACGAAGGACCGACCACCGGCGTGCGCAGCATCAACTTCGTGGGCAATAAAGCTTTCAGCGACTCGACGCTGCGAGGGGTGATCGACACCAAGGAAAGCCGCTGGTACCGCTTCCTGTCGAATTCGGACACTTACGATCCCGACCGCATCACTTACGACCGAGAACTGTTGCGCAAATACTACCTGTCGCAGGGTTACGCAGATTTCCGCGTCGTGTCCGCCGTCGCTGAACTGACCCCGGACCACGACGGATTTGTCGTGACGTTTACGGTCGATGAGGGCGAGCGCTACAAGTTCGGCAAGGTCGGCGTCAACATCAAGCTGAAGGGCCTTACCGAAGATCAGGTGCTGCCGCTGCTGACAGTGCATAGCGGCGATTGGTATGACGCCAATGCGGTCGAGCATTCAATATCGGTGCTGACCGATGCCCTTGGTACCCGCGGCTATGCTTTTGTCGAGGTCAAGCCGCAGATCAAGCGCGACCGCGACGCCCGCACCATCGACATCACCTTCGACGTGCAGCAGGGGCCAGAGGTCTATGTCGAGCGCATCGACATCGTCGGCAATGTGCGCACTCTCGACAAGGTGATCCGCCGCGAGATGCGACTCGTCGAAGGGGATGCGTTCAACACCAGCAAGCTGCAGCGCTCCAAGGAGCGGATCAAGAATTTAGGCTTCTTCAAGAAGGTTGAGACGACAACGAGTCAGGGTTCCGCGCCCGACAAGACCGTGATCACAGTCGGGGTCGAGGAGCAGTCGACTGGCGAAATTTCGTTGGGTGTGGGCTTTTCGACGACCGATGGACCGCTCGCGGACATCACGCTGCGCGAGCGTAATTTTCTCGGTCGCGGGCAGGATATCCGTATCGGGACCGTCGTATCGTTCCGCTCTCAACAGGTCGACCTGAGCTATACCGAACCGTATTTCCTCGACTCCAGCGTCGCGGCGGGGTTCGACCTCTTTGAGGTCAAGACGAGCCCGACAGCGTCGTTCTTCTCGGGCGTAACCCCGGCCTACGAGCAGTTCTCGTATGGCGGGTCGCTGCGCGCCGGCTATCAGCTGACCGAGAATCTGCGGCAGACGCTGAAATACACCGCACGGTCGGATGATATCACCGACGTGCAAAGCGATACCTCGCTCTTTATCGCGCTGCAGCAGGGAACGCATCTGACATCTTCGATCGGCCAAGTTCTGCTCTACGACCGGCGCGACAACCGTATCGACCCGACCAGCGGCTGGTACGCCTCGCTTGGCAATGACATTGCCGGTCTCGGTTTCGGCGTTGACTACATCCGCAACAAGGTCACCGCCGGCTACTATTATCCGGTGGCGCCGGGTTGGGTGCTTAATATCAGCGGTGAGGCAGGGGATATCTTCGGCTATAGCGGCCAGCAGGTGCTGCTGCAGGACCGCTTTTTTGTCGGCGGCGACAATCTGCGAGGCTTTGCCCCGGCCGGCATCGGGCCGCGCGACGTAATTTCGCAAGATGCGCTCGGCGGCAACAAATATTGGGTTGGCTCGGTGACGGAAAGCGTGCCGCTCGGACTGCCCAAGGAACTCGGCCTGACCGGCCGTGTCTGGACCGATTTTGGTACGCTGTGGGGCAACGACCAGAAGAACCTAGTGCTCTCTCCGGCGCAACTGACGGCGGCCGGGTTGTCGTCCCAGCCGCAAATCGCCGACAATCCTGCCTTGCGTGTGAGCGCGGGCATCGGCGTATCATGGGCATCCCCAGTCGGTCCGGTTCGGGTCGATCTGGGCTTGCCGATCAAGCGTGAGAGCTACGATAAAACGCAGTTCTTCCGGGTGAGCTTCGGTACCAAGTTTTGATGTCGATTATCTGCGACGAGGTTGCGATGCGATTAATGCGCGCCAAGCCTGCGGTGTGGGCTTGTGTTATCGGGCTGTGCTGCGGCGCCGGCGGCGCCTGGGCGCAGCAGCCAGCCAACCCGCCGGCGCCCGCCGAGCCGGCGGCGATTCCATCGAACCTCCAGGTCATGGTGGTGGACGTTCAGTCGCTGCTGCAAAATTCCAAGGCCGCCAAGATGGTGCGCGACCAGATCGAGGCGAAGCGCGCCGACTACGCCAAGGAAATCTCGCACCAGGAAGAAGTGCTGCGCCAGGAACGCGATACTCTGCAAAAGCAGCAAGCGACGCTGAGCGCCGAGCAGCTCAACGCCAAAGGGCGCGACTTCCAGGCCAAGGTCAACGAGCTCGACCGCGATGTGCAGGCCAAGCGCCAGGCGCTCGAGCGGTCAAACGCCGACGCGTTGCAAAAAATTCAGGAGGTGATGGTCAAGATCATTACCGACATCGCCAAGGAGCGTAAGGCGAATTTGGTCTTCCAGCGTAGCGAGCTGGTGTTGTTCGATCAGGGGTTCGACGTGACCGATCAGGTGTTGCAGAAGCTCGACGAGCAGATGCCGACGCTCACGGTGAATTTCGTCGCGCCTGTCGCCTCTAACGCGCCTGATCAGGGCGCTGCGGCGCAGGGGGCATCGGCCCAGCCGGCCGCACCGGCTCAAAAGCCGCCCCCGGCCAAGAAGAAATAGGGCCGCAACGCCCGAGCGCGACGCGGAAAATGGCGGATCCTCGTTTTTTCCAACGAGCCGGGCCGCATTCGCTCGACGCCCTAGTGACGCTGACCGGCGCACGTCTGGCTGATGCGGTGGCGGGTGGTCGGCTCATCCAGGATGTCGCACCGCTTGAGACCGCCGGCCCCGACGACGTGACTTTTCTGGACAACCGCAAATATACCGACGCTTTTATGAAATCGCGGGCCGGCGCGGCTTTTGTCGCCGAGACGCTGTCGGGGCGCGCGCCCGCGGGAATGGCGCTGTTGATCTCGCCAGAGCCCTACAAGGCATTCGCGCGCGCAGCGCAGGCCTTTTACCCGCAGGCGCCAGTTGCTGCCGGCCGCTCGCCGAGCGCGGTAATCGACCCGACGGCGTTTGTTCCAGACGACTGCGCGATCGGCGCCAATGTCGTGATCGAGGCGGGCGCTAGCCTCGGCGCGCGGTGCCAGATCGGCCCGAACAGTGTTGTCGGTCCGGGGGTCGAACTCGGCGACGATTGCCTCATCGCGGCCAACGTGACGCTCAGCCATTGTTTGATTGGCGCGCGCGTCGTGCTGCATCCCGGCGTGCGCATCGGCCAGGCCGGGTTCGGTTTTGCGCCTGATGCCGCCGGCCCAGTCAAAGTCCCGCAACTTGGCCGCGTCATCATCGGCGATGATGTCGATATCGGGGCGAATACGACGATCGATCGCGGCTCAGGACACGACACCGTGATCGGGCCGGCGACGATGATCGACAATCTGGTGCAGATCGCCCACAACGTCGTGCTGGGCCGGAGCTGTATCCTCGCCGGCCAGGTCGGGATTTCGGGCAGCACCAAGCTCGGCGACTTTGTGATGGCGGGCGGTCAGGCCGGCCTGGCGGGGCATCTGAATATCGGCAAAGGTGCCCGGATCGCTGCCCAGGCGGGGCTGATGAAGGACGTTCCGGCCGGCGAAACGGTGGTCGGTGCGCCGGCAGTTCCGGCGACTGCGTTCTTTCGTCAGGTCGCCATGATACAGCGCCTCGCCAAGAAGAAGGACGACGGCTCGTGACCGCCGGGGAAGATATCGAGATCGATCGCCAACGCATCATGGAGATGATCCCGCACCGTGACCCGTTTCTGATGATCGATAGGGTCGTCGACATCGTCTCGAACGAGAGAGCGATTGGGATCAAGAACGTCTCCGGCGACGAATATTATTTCAAAGGGCATTTTCCGGAGCGGCCGGTGATGCCCGGCGTGCTGATCATCGAGGCGATGGCGCAGACCGCGGCGGTGCTGGTGGTGCACACGCTGGGCCCGGAATCGGAGGGCAAGCTGGTATATTTTATGAGCGTCGACAAGGCAAAGTTCCGCCGGCCAGTGATGCCCGGCGAAATCCTCCATGTTCATGTCACAAAGCAGCAAAATCACCGTAACGTGTGGAAATTCGAGGGCGAGGCCAAGGTCGATGGGCGGCTCGCGGCGGAAGCGATCTTCGCCGCGATGATCCTCGACAGATAGGCGCCTTACCGATGCCGCACATCCATCCGACTGCAATCGTAGCGCCAGGTGCCCGGCTTGCCGGTGACGTCGTCATCGGCCCGTATTGCGTGGTCGGCGAACACGTTGCGCTGGCCGGTGGGGTCAGACTGTTGTCGCATGTCGTCGTTCATGGCCGCACGACCGTCGGCGAACGGACGCGGATATTCCCCTTTGCTTCGATCGGCCACGAGCCGCAGGATCTGAAATATGACGGCGAGGCGTCTTCGCTCGAAATCGGCGCCGACAATACCATCCGCGAGCAAGTAACGATGAACCCCGGCACGGCCGGGGGAGGGATGGTGACCCGCGTCGGAAGCCACTGTCTTTTCATGGTCGGCGCGCATGTAGCGCACGATTGCCAGATTGGCAGCTACGTCATCATGGCGAACAATGCCACGCTAGCGGGCCATGTGGTTATCGAGGATCACGCGTTGCTCGGCGGGCTGTCGGCGGTGCATCAGTTCGTGCGGATCGGCCGACACGCGATGATCGGTGGCATGTCGGGGGTGGAGCGCGACGTCATCCCCTATGGTCAGGTCATGGGCGACAGGGCGCGGCTGCACGGGCTCAATATCATCGGCATGCAGCGCCGCGGGTTCAGCCGCGACGAGATTCAGGGGCTGCGCAGCGCCTATAACTATCTGTTTGGCGATACCGGCACGCTCAGCGAGCGGGTCGAGGAAGTTGCGCGGCGGTTTGGCGGCGTCGGGCCGGTCGACGATCTCATCGCTTTTATTCGTGCGGATTCGAGCCGAGCGATTTGCCAGCCGAAAGGGGCGAATGGCGGATAGTCCTGCCGCCAAGCCACCGGGTCCTGTCGGCATTATCGCCGGCACCGGCGAGCTCCCGCGCCGCATTATCGAAAGCTGCCGGGGGAAAGGCCGCGAGGCTTTCGTGCTGGCACTCGAAGGCGAGGCGGAGCCCGCAACGGTCGCGGATGTGGCTCACGCCTGGTGCCGGATTGGCGCCGCCGCGACAGGCCTCAAGTTGCTGCGCGACCACGGCGTCGTCGAGCTGGTGATCGCGGGTGGGGTGCGGCGCCCGAGTCTCGGCGCGATCCGGCCGGATTGGCGCGCCGCCAAGTTCTTTGCCAAGGTCGGCTACCGCCTGCTGGGCGATGACGGGTTGCTCTCGGCAATCGCCAAAGAGCTCGAACTCGAAGGGTTTCGCCTGATCGGAGCTCATGAGCTACTCGACGAACGCGCTTCGGTGCCCAAGGGACTGCTTGGCCGGCTCAAGCCGAGTGCCGACGCGATGGCCGACATCACCCGTGGCGTCGAAATTGCCCGCGCCATCGGCGCGCTCGATATCGGGCAGGCGGTGGTGGTACAGCAAGGGATGGTGCTGGGGGTCGAGGCGATCGAGGGCACCGATGCGCTGCTACGGCGCTGCGCCGAGCTGCGGCGCGACGGGGTGGGTGGCGTGCTGGTCAAAATCGAAAAGCCGGGGCAGGAAAAGCGGATCGACCGGCCTACGGTCGGGCCGCAAACGGTACGTTTGGCGGCCGAGGCCGGATTGGCCGGTATCGCCGTCGAGGCGGGTTCGACGCTGCTCATTGACCGCGATGAGGTCATCCGCACCGCCGATGCGGCGGGATTGTTCGTGATCGGCATATCCGTGGCGTGACGTGTCGACGGGCTCTCCACCCTTCATTTTCATCATCACCGGCGAGCCCTCGGGCGATGCGCTGGGCGGGGCGCTGATCGCGGCGTTGCGGGAGCGGGTAGGGGAGGGGTTGCGGCTCGCCGGTATTGGCGGGGAACACATGCGCGCGCAAGGGATTGACAGTCTCGCGCCGCTTTCTGATCTGGCGATTGCCGGGGTCGCCGAAGTGGTGCCGCGCGCGCTGGTGATCTTTCGCCACGTACGCAACGCGGTCGCGGCAATCGAGGCAGCGCGGCCGGACGCGGTGGTGACAATTGACTCGTCGGGCTTCAGCTGGCGCATCGCCCAGCGGCTGCGGCGGCACGGCGAAAAGCTGCCCCTCATCCATTATGTCGCGCCGATGGTTTGGGCTTGGCGCGCCGGCCGAGCGCGCCGGATGGCGCGGTGGTACGACCATCTTTTGGCGCTGCTGCCCTTCGAGCCGCTCTATTTCCGCGAGGTCGGCCTGGCCTGCACCTATGTCGGCCATCCGGTCATCGACAGCGGCGCGGGGCAGGGCGATGGCCCGCGCTTCCGCGCGACACATGGTATCGGGCCGGACGAGATAGTGCTGAGCGTCTTGCCGGGAAGCCGCGGCGGCGAGGTGCGGCGGCTGATGCCGATCTTTGGCGAGGCGCTGCGGCGGGTCGAGGCGGAGATTGGTTCGTTTCGGGTCGCCGTGCCGACAGTCGAGACGGTCGCCGAGACGGTCGCCGCGGGCGTGCGCGACTGGCCCGGCCAGCCGATCGTGCTGCGCGGCGACGCAGCGAAGTACGATGCCTTTGCCGCGAGCCGGGCGGCGCTTGCCGCCTCCGGGACGGTGGCGCTGGAGCTGGCGATGGCGAGCCTGCCGATGACGGTGGGATACCGGCTCAGCCGCCCGACCGAGATCCTGCTCGATCATGTCATCAAGGTGCGGCAGGTAAACCTGGTCAATCTGATCCTCGGCCGATCGCTCGTCGCCGAGCATTTGGGCCCGCACTGCACGCCCGAGCGGCTGGCGGCGACGCTTGTCGAGTTGATCCGGGACGAACGGATTCGCGCCGCGCACCGGGAAGGCTATGATGCGGCGATGCGGCTCTTGGGTGTCGGTGATCTGTCGCCCAGCCTCAAGGCTGCCGATCAGATTTTGGAGATCATCGCCGCGCACCGGCAGCAGCAGGCCACTAGAAAGGGAGTTCCCGCGATGCCCGCCACTGAGAAATTCCGCTTTCTGCACACGATGATCCGGGTCAAGGACCTCGACAAGTCGCTCAAGTTCTATACCGAAGAGCTCGGCATGAACCTGATCCGCAAGCGCGACTATCCGACCGGCAAGTTCACGCTGGCCTTTGTCGGCTACGGCGACGAGGAGCACAACACGGTGGTCGAGCTGACCCATAACTGGGAGCAGGCCGAGCCGTATTCCCTGGGCTCCGGCTTTGGTCATCTCGCGGTCGGTGTGCCTGACGTTTACGCGGCGTGCGAGAAGATGGCAAAAGCTGGGGTCAAGATCCCGCGCCCGGCCGGCCCGATGGCGCATGGCGGCTCGGTGATCGCCTTTATCGAAGACCCGGACGGCTACAAGATCGAGCTCATCGAACGGAAATAATTCGAGCCTTCTCCCTCTCCCCGTTCACGGGGAGAGGGTAAACCCTGAGAGTCAGTGCCGATGCCCCATATCGACATAGTGGCGTTCGTCGGAGCCGGTAAAGAGCTGGCGCGGCCGCATGATCTTTGAGTCGGGATCCTCGATCATTTCGGTCCACTGCGCGATCCAGCCGACCGTGCGGGCGATCGCGAACAATACGGTGAACATCGAGGTCGGGAAGCCCATCGCCTTCAGGATGATGCCTGAATAGAAATCGACGTTCGGGTAGAGCTTGCGGCTGATGAAATAATCGTCGCTCAGCGAAATCTTTTCGAGTTCCATCGCCAACTCGAGTAGCGGATCGTGGATGCCGAGCTCGCCGAGCACCTGGTGGCAGGTTTCGCGCATGACCTTGGCGCGCGGGTCGTAGTTCTTGTAGACGCGGTGGCCAAAGCCGTACTGGATTTCGTGCTCGTTCTTGTCTTTGACGTGCTTGACGAAGTCCGGGATGTTCTTTTTGTCGCCGATCCGGGCGAGCATCTTCAGCACCGCCTCGTTGGCGCCGCCATGCGCCGGGCCCCACAACGAGGCGATGCCGGCGGCGATACAGGCAAACGGATTGGCGCCCGATGAGCCGGCGTTGCGCACGGTCGCGGTCGAGGCGTTTTGCTCGTGGTCGGCGTGGAGAATGAAGATCAAATCCATCGCCTTCGAGAGGATCGGATTGACCTTGTACTCCTCGCACGGCACCGCGAAGGTCATGTAGAGGAAATTCTCGGCGTAGCCCAGCGAGTTCTTCGGATACATGAACGGCTGGCCATGCGCGTATTTGTAGGCCATCGCGCCGATCGTCGGCAGCTTGGCGATCAGCCGGTGCGAGGCGACCATCCGCTGGTACGGATCGTTGATGTCGGTCGAGTCGTGATAAAACGCCGACAGCGCGCCGACCACGCCGCAGAGCACCGCCATCGGGTGCGCATCGCGGCGGAAGCCGCGGAAGAAGGTGGTGATCTGTTCATGCACCATCGTGTGGTGCGTGATGTCGGAGACGAACTGCTGCTTCTGGTCCGCGTTGGGCAATTCGCCGTTCAGCAACAAATAAGCGACTTCCAGGAAGTCGCTTTTTGCCGCCAACTCTTGGATCGGGTAGCCCCGGTACATGAGGATGCCCTGATCGCCGTCGATATAGGTAATGCTCGAGCGACAGGCGGCGGTCGCCATGAAGCCGGGGTCATAGGTGAACATCCCGGTCTTGGCGTAGAGGCTACGGACATCCATGACCTTGGGGCCGACCGACCCGTCCAGCACCGGGAAATCCCACGACTTACCGGTGCTGTTATCGGTCAGCGTCATCGTGCCGTTCTGAGCGCCCACCTTTGAATTATTGCCGTCCATGGGATGTACCTCGATGCTCCGCCCAGTGGTCGATTCCCGCGGGGCGATTGTGACACCTTTGCGCAGGATATGCTGCCGCTTGCTGATTATCAAATGGCGCTACCTTATTGCAACGCAATATCGCAGTTGCGAGATCATTTCGCTTTAGCAGCATCCTCGATCCGTCCGAGCGTCTCGTCGCGACCGAGCACTTCCATGACCTCGAAAATGCCGGGAGAAGTCGTTGAACCAGTCAAGGCGACGCGCAGCGGCTGAGCCAGCCGGCCAAAATTGCCAACCGTTCTCTCAGCGAGCGGGCGCAATCTAGCGCTGAGATTTGGCGTGCTCCAACTTTCGGCGCTTAAATCCGCAAGCTCTGACAGAGCCTGGCCGAGCACTTGTTTGGCATCTTCGGTTAGTAGGGCAGCGGCCAAATCATTAATCGGGCGGATAGGTCGCGGCGCGATATAAAACCAAGCGCTTTCGGCCAATTCCACGATGGTTTTGGCGCGTGGCTTCAGTGCTGGCATCGCATCGAGCAACCGCTGCCGATATTGCTTCTCGAAAAGGTACGCGAACTCTACGGGAAGCCGTGGGGTCAATCGCTCCACCACCAAATCAACGAGGCGCGCATCGTCCGCTTGGCGGATGTAATGCGCGTTTACATCATTCAGTTTGACGAAATCGAATTGGGCTGGCGAGCGAGCGAAGTGTCCGGTGATCCGCTTTCCCCGAATTCCAGGGAAATCGGCCATCGGTTGCGTCAATAATTCCCTATGGCCGATATCGCTGGGTGGTGCGTCGGCCGGCACCTCTGGGAGGTCGAACCACTCTATCGCCTGCTCGGTCGAGATGATCTCGTCGTCGCCGTGGCTCCAGCCGAGCCGCAGCAGATAGTTGCGGATCGCCTCGGGCAGGTAGCCCAGCTTGCGGTATTCGTCGATGCCGAGCGCGCCGTGCCGCTTCGACATCTTCGCGCCGTCCGAGCCGTGGATCAGCGGAATGTGCGCCCATTCCGGCTCCGGCCAGCCGAGCGCGCGGTAGATCTGCGTCTGCCGGAAGGCGTTGCGGAAATGCTCGTTGCCGCGGATGACGTGGCTGATGCCCATGTCGTGGTCGTCGACGACGACCGAGAAATTGTACGTGGGCGTGCCGTCGGAGCGCAGGATGATGAGGTCGTCCAGCTCTCCGTTGCCGACCGTGACCTCGCCCAGCACGTGGTCGCGGATGACCGTCGCGCCGGTCCGCTCGGCCTTGAGGCGGATCGCCGGCGCGACCCCTGGCGGCGCCTCGGCCGGATCACGGTCGCGCCAGGTGCCGTCGTAGCGCACCGAGCGCTTCTCGGCGAGCGCCTTGGCGCGCATCGCCTCCAATTCCTCGGGCGTGCAGTAGCAGCGATAGGCATGGCCGGCGTCGAGCAGTTGGCGGGCGATCTCGGCGTGATGCGCCGCTCGCGAGAACTGATAGACGACCTCTCCGTCCCACTCGATGCCGAGCCATTTGAGCCCGTCGACGATCGCTTCCTCGGCGGCTTTCGTCGAGCGCTCGCGGTCGGTGTCCTCGATCCGTAGGCGAAACGCCCCGCCGTGATGGCGCGCGAACAGCCAGTTGAACAGCGCCGTGCGGGCGCCGCCGATATGCAGAAAGCCGGTCGGCGACGGAGCGAAACGGACAGTAACGGTCATCTAACGTCGTTGCATCCAGTAAGCGTGCTTCGAGACGCGATGCATCGCATCGCTCCTCAGCATGACGGGTTTTCTTCTCGGCATCGCCAAAACTTCGTCCTCCTGAGGAGTGCCTGCAAGGCGCGTCTCGAAGGAAGCACTATCCTCACCGCTCCGCCACGACATAATCGCGGAACATCTCGCGCAGTTTCAGCTTTACGATCTTGCCGGTGCCGGTATGCGGCAACTCGTCGAGCACCACCACGTCGTCGGGCAGCATCCATTTCGGAAAACGCTTGGCGAGTAGCGCAATGAGGCTGTCGCGCGTCGGCTGGCAGCCTGGGCGCGCGGTCACAATCAATAGCGGCCGTTCGTCCCATTTCGGATGAGGAATGGCGATGACTGCGGCCTCGGCAACATCCTCGTGCGCCATGGCGGCGTTTTCGAGATCGATCGAGCTGATCCATTCACCGCCCGATTTGATGACGTCCTTACGCCGGTCGGTGAGCTTGACGTACCCGTCCGGATCGATCTTGGCGACGTCGCCGGTATGGAACCAGCCGTCCTTCTCGACCACGGCCTTGGTCGCTTCCTCGTCATTATAGTACGCGCTGACAATCCACGGCCCGCGCACCAGCAGCTCACCCATCGTCTCGCCGTCATGCGGCTGTTCTCTGCCCTCGTCATCGACAATCTTCATTTCGACGCCGAATACTGCGCGGCCCTGTGTCAGCCGGACATCGGTCTGCGCTTCCCTGTCGAGCGTCTGATGCTTTGCCTTAAGCGCCGCGGTGGTGCCGATCGGGCTCATCTCGGTCATGCCCCAGGCATGGCATATTGTGATGCCGCGCGCCTCATAGGCCTGGAGAAGCGTCTTGGAGATCGCCGTGCCCCCCGACAGCACCGCGCGCAACGTCGTAACGTTCTTGTTGTTGTCGCGCAGGTAGTTGTTGAAGTTGAGCCACACCGTCGGCACGCCCAGCCCGATCGTCACCCCTTCGCCCTCGATCAGCTCGTAGAGGCTGGCGCCGTCGGTCTTCGGGCCGGGATAGACCAGCTTCACGCCGTTCATCGGCGCGGTATAGGGCGTGGCCCAGCCGCAGACGTGGAACATCGGCACGATCGGGATCACGACATCGGTCGCCCCCATTGCGATCGCGCCAGGCAAAGACGCGCCGAAGGCGTGCAGCATCGTCGAGCGATGGCTGTAAAGGACGCCCTTCGGCTTGCCGGTCGTGCCCGAGGTGTAGCAGAGCGCGCACGCGCTGCGTTCGTCGAACTCCGGCCAGTCGAAGTCCTCGTTCTCGGCCGCGACCAAGTCTTCGTAGAGCGCGAGCACCGTCAATTTTGTGTCGGCCGGGCTCAGGAGGACGATCTGCATGTCTGCCGGCAGCTGCGGCCGCAGGCGCTCGATCAGCGGGACGAAGGTGGCTTCGAGAAAGAGGAACCGGTCGTCGGCGTGGTTGAAGATGTAGATCAGCTGCTCATCGGAGAGCACGGGATTGATCGTGTGACACACCCCGCCAATGCCGGAGATGCCGTGGTAGAGCTCGAAATGACGGTAGGTGTTCCACGCCATCGTCGCAACGCGGTCTCCGGGTTTAACCCCCAGACGCAGCAAGGCCTTGGCAAGACGCCGGGCGCGGCGTTCGGCGTCGGCATAGGTGTAGCGGTGGATCGGCCCTTCGAGCGTGCGGCTGACGATTTCGGTATCGGCGTGGTTGTGTGCTGCGTGCTGGATGCACATCGACACGAGGAGCTGCTGCTCCCCCATCAATCCGCGTAGCATCGCTTCCTCCCGCAGCCTTGCGTTTTGCAAGTAGACCCGCAATGCGTCGGGATTCAAGCGCGAAGCGCGGCTAGGGCGAGGATGCGGCCAGTTGTGCCTTGAAAAAGGCGATCAGTGTCTTGTTGAAATCCGCGTGGAAAGCGGTCCGGTCAAAGCCGGGCGCGCTCGCGCAGATTTCCGGTGCGACTTTGGCTAGCGCCTCGGTGCAGGGCGCGAGAAAATCGAAATGGCCGGCATTGGCCACAAGATGATCCTCGGGTGGCTTAGGCAGCGCCGCGCTGACGATATCGGCATTCCACTCGTTCGCGGCAATCTTGTCGTTCTCGGCGCGCCATAACTGGATGGGCGCGGTGACGGCGGCAAGCCCATCCTTGGTAAAGGTATAGCCGATTGCCGGCGCCGCGATCGCCGCCGCCTTGATGCGCGGATCATGATGCCAATCCGGCGGCTTCGAATCGTCGGCCGCCGGCGCCGAACCGGCCGTCGAAAGCGCCTTGACCTGCGCGCAATCCCAGGCTTCGGGATGTTTGCTGCAATAGAGCGCGGCGCGACTGAAATCCGGGTTGCCGCCCAGCACGATCAGCGCCGTGGCCCCGCCGGCCGAGTGCCCGAACATGCCGATCCGCGACGGGTCGATATGATCGTGTCCGTTCCAGTCGTTGAGCATGAAATCGATGACTTTACTTACCTGCCGCGGGCGCTCGACAAAGTTGCGGCGGGTAAAGCTGTAAGACCGGTCCTTGTAATTGTCGCCGGTATGGGTCGGCGCGACGACGACGAAGCCAGCGTCCGCCAGGGCGATTGCCGTGTCGTAATGGCTGGTGCCGCCGCCGCCAGTGCCGTGCGAGATGACGATCAGCGGCAACGACTGGCCGGAAATTGCGCCGTAATAGGCGACGTTTTGGGTGAACAGGCCGAGCGGTTGCGGCTTGGTCTGTGCATCGCTCGGATACCAGATGCCCAATTCGATCGGCTTGTCGTCCGGGTCGGGCGCGGTGCCGTATTGGAACCCGGCCGCACCCGCGGGCGGCGCTGCGAGAAGCAGCACCGCCACAAGAAGCGCGAGGACGGTTCGAGGGAGGCTCAATAGCGGCGCAACAGCCCCACAAGCTTGCCTTGCACCTTGACCCGATCGGGGCCGAAAATGCGCGTCTCGTAGGTCTGGTTGGCGGGCTCCAGGGCAATCGAGGCGCCGCGTCGGCGTAGGCGTTTCAATGTCACCTCCAGATTGTCGACGAGGGCGACGACGATCGAGCCGTTATCCGCCGTGTCGCAACGCTGAATGATGACAGTATCGCCATCGAGAATGCCGGCGTCCACCATGCTGTCCCCGGCGACCTCTAGGGCGTAATGCTCACCGCTGTGGCCGAGCAGCGCGGCCGGGACGCCGATCGTCGCCGACTGGTCGCGCAGCGCCTCGATCGGGGTGCCGGCGGCGATCCGGCCATAGAGCGGCAGGTCGACCGCTTCGCTGTCGGTCGATACCGACGAGCCAGGCAGCGCGCCCGAAAAATCGCCGCGGATCACCGTCGGCGAGAAGCGGCTCTTTTCGGCCGGGTTCGGGACAGCAACCTCCTCGGGCAGCTTGATGACTTCGAGCGCACGGGCGCGGTGCGCCAAGCGGCGGATAAACCCGCGCTCCTCCAGGCCGCTGATCAGCCGGTGGATTCCCGACTTTGAGCGCAAGTTCAGGGCGTCCTTCATTTCATCGAAGGAGGGGGATACGCCGGTCGCGCTCAGCCTCTGATTGATGAACATCAGCAACTCGTGCTGTTTACGCGTCAGCATGGCAAACTCCCGCTAGTGGCGGAACAAATCCAAAACACCATATAATGTTCTACTTTGGTTCCGTCAAGCACCTTGCGTCTGCCGCCCTCTTTCGCACCGTGCTAGGCTCGGCCGATGACACCTCGGCGCCTCATCATCGACACTGACCCCGGCATCGACGACGCGGTCGCCATCATCATGGCGTTGGCTTCGCCCGAGCTCCATGTCGAGGGCATCGTTGCTGTTGCCGGCAACATGGCGCTCGGCATAACCGAGGCCAACGCGCGGGCGATCTGCGAGCTGAGCGGGCGGCTCGACATTCCGGTCTATGCCGGTTGCGCGCGGCCGATGACCCGGCCGCCGATCACCGCAGAGCATTTCCACGGCGAGACCGGGCTTGGCGCGCTGGCGTTGGCGCCGCCGGCAATGATTTTACGGCCGGAGCATGGGGTCGATGCGACGATCGAGCTGATCCGTGCCGCGCCGGGGAAAAGCATCGCCTGGTGCGCGCTGGGGCCGCTGACAAATGTCGCGATGGCCGTCATCAAGGCGCCCGACATCGTCGAGCGGGTGGGCGAGCTGGTGCTGATGGGCGGAGCGTCGCGTGCACTCGGGAACACGACGCCGGCGGCCGAGTTCAATATCCATGCCGATCCGCATGCCGCTCAGGTCGTGTTCGAGAGCGGGCTGCCGATCACGATGATCCCGCTCGACGTCACCCACCAGGTGCGCAGCACCCCGGAACGCATCGCCAGCATCGCGGCGATCGGCACACCGGTCGCCTCCGCCGTCGCGCAATTATTGCAGCCGTCCGGGGCGCAGCCGAGCGCGCTGCACGATCCGTGCGTGATTGCCTATCTGTTGGCGCCGGAGCTGTTTCAGGGCAGCCGCGTCAATGTCGCGATCGAGTGCGAGAGCGTCTTGACCTTGGGGATGACGGTTGTCGATTGGCGCGGCGTCAGCGGCCGCGCCGTTAACGCTAATGTGCTGCACACGGTCGACGCTGGCGGGCTGTATCGGCTGCTGGAACAACGACTTGGATCGTTACCGCCTAACCCTCGATAATCACTGAAGTTAATTGGTTAACGCGGAGGAGATTTGCTTCCGGAACGCGTTCGAAAAGCTATAGTCCTCACGTGAGCGTGACCGTGGTCAAATTCCCGATCGACTGCTTGAACCGGTGCCGGCCGTTGCAACAGGCTCTGGCCGATCTCGTCACCAAGCATGACGCGTTGGTGTTCAATCATCCGGCACGCCACGAGCTGGCGCGGATGATCCGGCAGCTCGAGGGGGAGATCGCCTTTCGCGGCGCGCAAACTGCCCCAGCCCCCGGCTGACATCGCGGCGTTTTGTTAGGGGCTTGTGCTGTCCAGCCGTTCGGCCGTTAGATTATCGCCATCAATCCGAGCTTGGGAGGATGAGACATGGCGATTGTCGAAATGCGCACCTACCGGGTGAAGCCCGGCTCGATCCCCGAAGTCGTCAAGCGGTTTGGCGAAGCGCTCGATAAATCGGGCCGCAACAAAGTCGCCCCGCTCGGCGGGTTCTTCCACACCGAGGTCGGCCCGCTCAATCGCATCATTCATTGCTGGCCTTACGAAAGCCTTGGGGCGCGCGAAAAACTGCGGGGCGAGGCGATGAAACTTTCCGGCTGGCCGCCGCCAATCGGCGAGTTCATCGAGGAGATGGAGTCGAAGATCATCAACCTCGCGCCGTTTTCGCCGGCGTTGGGCGATCGCGGCCTCGGCGGCATATACGAATTCCGCACCTACACGATGCTGCCGGGCGCGCTGCCGACCGTTACCGAGCGCTGGGCGGAGCGGATCGAGGGCCGCACCAAGCTGTCGCCGCTGGCGTTCTGCGGCTCGACCGAGCTGGGCGGGCTGAACCAATGGATCCACGTGTGGGCCTACAAGGATGCGGCGGAGCGTTTTCGCGTCCGCGCCGAGGCGCAGGCGAGCGGCGCCTGGCCCCCGGCGACGCGCGGCCAGTTTGTCCGCCAGGAGAACATGTTCGTGATCCCGGCGGCGTTCTCGCCGTTGCACTAGCACAGGTCGGTTCAAAACATTCTTGCGTCGGCCGGGGGGCTTGCTCCGGCCATCCAAGAACAAGCCGAGACCACTCGTAGCCCCCCCGGTCAAGTCGGGGGGGAGGCGAGCTGACGGTGGCGTGACCTTTATCGTGATGGTGGCGGCAGCGCCGTACCGACGGGGATGACCCCCGACGGAGCTAAACTCCCAGGCGGGGTGACCTGCGCCGGCGCGGCAACCTGACCAAATATCTGGTCCATCGTCGTCCCGCCGGATGCCGCCTGGAACGGCGCGCTCGGCAGCGGCCGGACCGGCATGCCTTGGGTCGCGGCAAGCATAAAGCTCTTCCAGACCGGCGCCGGCAGCGTGCCGCCGGTCACCTTGTTCATCGGCGTGTTGTCGTCATTGCCGAGCCAGACGCCGGCGACGAGATCGGCGGTGTAGCCGATAAACCAGGCGTCCTTGTAATCCTGCGTCGTGCCGGTCTTGCCGGCTGCCGGACGCGGCAGCGCCGCGGCCCGGCCGGTGCCATGCGCGATGACCCCTGACAGCATCTGGTTCATCAGCCCGACCTCGTCGGGCGGCACGACCTGGCCCGGCCCCGATCCGGTGCGGCGGTAGATGACCTTGCCGCTGGTATCGGTGATCTCCTTGATGCCATAGGCCATCACGCCGCTGCCGCCGTTGGCGAAGGGGGCATAAGCCGAGACCAGCTCCAGCAGGTTCACGTCGCTGGTGCCGAGCGCGAGGCTGGCGTCTGCGGCGAGGTCAGAGGTGATGCCGAGCCGGTTCGCCACCGCAATCACGTTCGCAATGCCGGCGCGCTGCGCGACCTGGGCGGCGACGGTGTTGATCGATTCGGCGATGGCCTCGGATAACGTAACCTCGCCGAGATAACGGTTGGTGTAATTGTGCGGCCGCCAGTTGCCGATCTGGATCGGCCCATCGATAAAGCGGTCGTCGGGTCGCAGCCCGGCCTCGATCCCGGCGAGGTAGACGAACGGTTTGAACGCCGAGCCCGGCTGCCGCTCGGCCTGAGTGGCGCGGTTGAACTGGCTTTCATTGTAATCGCGGCCGCCGACCATCGCGCGCACCGCACCGTCCGGGGTCATCGCGACCATCGCGCCCTCGCTCACCGCATCCTTCAGCCCGTCGCGGGCGAGCGCATCGGTAATCGCGCTTTCCGCGGCGGCCTGCATGCGCGGGTCGAGCGTGGTGCGGACGGTGAGGTCGCGGTCGGCGGTGCCGGCGAAATCGCGCACCTGGTCGGCGATCCAATCAGCGAAATAGCGCTCGCCGGGCTGGGCGAGGGCGACGCGGCTCAATTCGACGCCAGATTTTTCGGCGGCCGCTTCCTGCTGCTGGTTGATAGCGCCGGTCTCGACCATCAGATCGAGCACCTGCGCCGCGCGCGCTTTGGTCTTTTCCTTGTCGCGAGTCGGATTGAAGCGGGTCGGCGCCTTCAACAACCCGGCTATCACCGCACTCTCATAGAGGTTCAGCTTGGCCGCCGACTTGCCGAAATAACGGTGAGCCGCGGCGTCGACTCCATAAGTGCCGGCGCCGAGATAGACGCGGTTGAGGTAGATTTCGAGGATCTGGTCTTTGGTGAAATGGCGCTCCAGCCAAAGCGCCAAAAGCGCCTCGCGGATTTTGCGCGAGACACTGCGCTGTGGTGTGAGGAACACGGTCTTGGCGAGCTGCTGGGTGATCGTGCTGCCGCCCTGCACGACGTGGCCCGAGCGCAGATCGGTGAAAGCGGCGCGAATCAGCCCGACCGGGTCAATGCCGAAATGACTGTAGAAGCGGCGGTCTTCGGTCGCGACCACGGCCTTCGGCAGCCAGGGAGACATCTCCTTGAGGGTCAGCGGCTGGCCGAACAGATCACCGAACGTCGCGATGATGCTGCCGTTTTCCGCAAGAATCGTGACGCTCGGCCGGCGCTCGGCGACCGTCAGCTGGTTGGTGTCGGGCAGGGTCAGCGCGAAATAGCCGATGACGCCGCCGCCAAGGATCGCCGTCCACAAAATGAGCAGCAGCGCCAGATTTAACAGTCGACGAAAGGGGCGATGGCCACGGCGGCGTCGTGGCGGCTCGCCGCGTCCCGGCGGCCGAGGCGGGGGGCGTCCGCCTTGTCCATAGGAGCGCGCCGAAATACCGGAGGGACCGCCGCTCGGGTCGGCGCGCAGCTTGCGGTCAGCCATCGCCATCTGCCGGAACGCATCCGACAGCCCCTGTCGCGCCCATTCCCCGGACCCCCGCACGCGTCCTCGATCTACCGAGCCCCCGCGCATTATGTCGCAAACTGTGGCGGAGATTGGATGAATTTGCCGGCGCGCGTTCGTTGCCGCGGCCGGAACCGCCGGGCGGCCGGCCCGTTCGAGAATAAAGACGTCGCCACACGGAAGACCATGCCGGGAATGCCATCCGATCCGAAGGCCCTGATCCTGCCCCGCCTGGGCGCCGCGGTTGTCGGCGCCGCGATCGTCGTTCCGGCGCTGCGCGTCCCGCTGATCCTCGGCTGCATCGCCGCGCTGGCCAACATGGCGTGGTCTCGCGGTCGCGTGGAGGAGCCGGTACCGGAGACGCCGCCTGCACGGCCGCGGCGCGGCCGTACGCGACGCAGTGGCGAGGAGAGCGCCGCGGACACGACCGAAGACAGCTTCCCGGCAAGCGACCCGCCATCATGGACCCCGGTGACCGGCACCCGCACGCGGCATTGAGGCGATAGGTAATTCCTGCTTATCTGCGGGCCTTCTTGCCGAGGAGGTCCGATGACCCGCGCCGCCGCCATCGCCGCATCGCAAGCCTATTTCGACGAGGGCGGGTTCGCCGCCGATCTCGCGCGCCGCGTCGCGATCCCGACCGAAAGCCAGGTCGAGGGCAGGGGCGCCGTGCTGCAATCCTATCTCGGCGACGAGATCGCGCCGACCCTGAAGCGGCTCGGCTTCGAGAGCACGATTTTCGATAATCCAGTGAAGAATGGGGCGGTGCGCGGAGGACCCATCCTCATCGCCGAGCGGCGCGAGAAAGGCGCGGCGACGACCGTGCTCGGCTACGGCCACGGCGATGTGATCCGCGGGCTGGAGCCGCAATGGCGCGACGGGCTTTCCCCCTGGGAGCTGACGCGGCAAGGCGACCGGCTCTATGGCCGCGGCACCGCGGACAACAAGGGCCAGCACTCGATCAACATCGCGGCGCTGGAAACCGTGCTCAAGGCGCGCGGCAAGCTCGGCTTCAACGCGATCCTGCTGCTCGAGACCGGCGAGGAGATCGGCTCGCCGGGACTGCGCGAGATCTGCCGCGACGAAAAGGAGCGGCTCGCCGCCGATGTGCTGATCGCTTCGGACGGCCCGCGTCTCGCGCCGGAGCGGCCGACGATCTTCCTCGGCGCTCGCGGCGCGATGAATTTCGACCTCGTCGTCGACCTGCGCGAAGGCGGGCACCATTCGGGGAACTGGGGTGGCTTGCTCGCCAATCCCGGAATCATCCTGGCGCATGCGCTGGCCTCGATCACCAGCGACAAGGGCGCCATCAAGATCCCCGAGTGGAAGCCGAGCCATATGCCGAACTCGGTGCGCATGGCGCTCGCCGACTGTGCGGTCGAAGGCGGCGAGGACGCGCCCGAGATCGACCCCGACTGGGGCGAACCCGGCCTCAGCCCGAGCGAAAAGGTGTTCGGCTGGTGCAGCTTCGAGGTGCTGGCTTTCACCACCGGCAATCCCGAGAACCCGGTCAACGCGATCCCGCCGAAAGCTATCGCGACCTGCCAGATACGGTTTGTCGTCGGTGTCGACCCCGAGGAATTCATGCCGGCTTTGCGTCGCCACCTCGACGCGCACGGCTTTCCGATGGTGCGGGTCGAGCCGTGGAAGAAGGCCTATTTCCCCGCCACCCGGCTCGACCCAGATCACGATTGGGTGCGCTGGGCGGCGAAGTCGATCGCCGAGACCACCGGCAAACGGCCGGCGATCCTGCCCAATCTCGGCGGCTCGCTGCCCAACGACATCTTCGCCAACGATCTCGGGCTGCCGACGATCTGGGTCCCGCATTCCTACGCCTCGTGCTCGCAGCACGCGCCGAACGAGCACATGCTCGCTCCCGTCGCCCGCGAGGCGCTCGCGGTGATGACCGGGATTTATTGGGATTTGGGTGAATCCGGCGTGCCCTCGATTTAGTACCGCTCACGCAATGGATGAGAACTATTCAAGCCCGCCGTCGTTCGGCGGGCGCTATGCTCCGTCAGACAGCGGAGCAAGGAGCTCGCATGCGTCTCGAAAAATTGCCGCCGGATTACGCGAAACGGTTATCCGAGTTGGAATGCCCGGACTTCACGACCACGCCGTGGGTCAAGGGGCCGCCGCTCGATGAGCGGCGGGTGGCGATCGTCTCGTCGGCCGGGCTGACGGTGCGCGGCGATCGGGTGTTCCGCGGCCGCGACGCGGATTACCGGGCGATCCCGAGCACGACCCGGCCCAACGATCTTTTGTGCAGCCACATCTCGATCAATTTCGACCGCAACGGCTTCCAGGAGGACTGGAACGTCGTCTTCCCGCTCGACCGGTTGGGCGAGCTGGCGGCGGAGGGGGCGATCGGCTCCGTCGCGGCGACGCATTACTCGTTTATGGGCGCGACCGACCCGGTGCAGATGGTCGACGGCGCCAAGGAAGTCGCCGGCAAGCTCAAGGCCGATCACGTCGACGCGGTTCTGCTTACCTCAGTTTGACCGCTCTGCACGCGCGCCGTGAGCGCGCTGGGGCATTATCTCGAGGAAGAGGGCATCGCGAGTGTCGCGATCGCGCTGATCCGGCCGCAGGCCGAGAAGACGCGGCCGCCGCGTGCGTTGTGGGTGCCCTTCGAACTCGGCCGGCCCATCGGCCCGCCGAGTGATGCCGCCTTCCAGAAGCGGGTGATCCGCGCCGCGCTTGGCATGCTGGTCGAGGGCGGCGGGCCGGTGCGGATCAAGAATTTCCCGGACGACGACCCGCGCGAATCCTCCGATCGAACGTGGCATCCGCCGATTCCGCCGCCGAGTGGGCACGGGGCAGAGGCGGTCGAGGAGGAGCTGCGTGCGCTGGCGTCGGCCTATGCCGCATCCTGCACGCGTCGCGAGCGCACCACGGTGGGTCTGTCGGGCCTGCCGCCCGCGGTATGCGGCAACTATATTGCGGCGTGGTTGCGCGGCCAGCGGCCGGAGAGCCCGATCTCTGACATGTCGCCGGCGCTGGCGCTGCGTTTTGCGATCGACGACTTGAAGGCCTTCGCGCTTCAAGCCGCTCTGTCGCCAGGCACCAAGCCGTCGAGCCAGCAGCTCGGCGATTGGCTGTGGAACGAGACGGCGCTTGGCGACGCCATCCAGGCGCTGCGCCGCGACTTTCTCGCCGGCGATGACGAGCGGTTGAAGCAGCTGGCGTTCTTTTTCGTGCCGACGTTGCGGATCGCTCCGGGGTGATAGCCGATTTGCCACCCGAAGGCTGCCAGTGGCGCCCCGTCAGATTTCACCTGCGACGCATTTTCATTCGTCTAGTTTGGGGATGTGCGTGGCGGTCTCTGCCATATCAACGATATGACAACGCGGTAACGCCGGCTCAACTGCGCGTTCCTCTGTCAAAAAGGGGTGGGGCAGTGCCGCACGGGCTATCCTGCCGCGTTTGGCTTCGCTCGGACGGCACAGAAGAACCTTCTCATGGTGCCAGCATCGACGGCTCGTCATGTAGCGCTCGATCTGATCGGCGCCGTGCTCGGGCGCGACCGCCCGCTCGACGAGGCGATCGACGACAGCGGCGCCATGGGCCAGTTGTCGCTGCGCGACCGCGCTTTCGCCCGGCTGCTGGTCGCGACGGTACTGCGCCGGCTGGGACAGATCGACAGGCTGATCGCCGATTGTCTCGCCAATCCCCTGCCGCCGCGCGCCGCGCAGGTGCACGACATTTTGCGCCTCGGCATCGCCCAGCTCCTGTTCCTGCACACCCCGCCCCATGCCGCGGTGGCGACCAGCGTCGACTTGGCGCAGAGCCGAGGCTTTATTGCGCATAAGGGGCTCGTCAACGCGGTGCTGCGGCGCTTGAGCGTCGAAGGGCCGGACCGGATTGCCGGGCATGACGCCCCCGCGCTTAACACCCCGGCCTGGCTCTGGCAATCCTGGACCCGGCATTACGGTGAAGAGGTCGCCCGGGCGATCGCCACCGCCCATCTGCGCGAGGCGCCGCTCGATCTGACCCCGCGGGCCAACGCGGAGAGCTGGTGCGAAAGTCTCGTCGCGACGGTGCTGCCGACCGGCACGCTGCGTCGCCCTGGCGGCGGCGCCGTGTCGGCGCTGCCCGGTTACGCCGAGGGGGCGTGGTGGGTACAGGATGCCGCTGCCGCGCTGCCCGCGCGGTTGTTCGGCGATGTCGCCGGCCTCAATGTCGTCGATCTCTGCGCCGCGCCTGGCGGCAAGACCGCGCAGCTCGCCGATGCCGGCGCTTCTGTGACCGCGATCGATCGTTCGAGCCGGCGGCTCGAGCGGTTGGTCGCCAACATGAAGCGTCTGTCGTTGCCCGCCGCGACGGTCGCGGCCGATGCGCTGAGCTGGCGGCCCGAGCATCCGGTCGATGCCGTGCTGCTCGACGCGCCGTGCTCCGCGACTGGAGCGATCCGCCGTCATCCCGACGTGCCGCATCTGAAGCGGCCGACGGATGTGGCCCGGCTGGCGACGATTCAGGACCGGCTGTTGCATGCGGCGGTCGAGATGCTGCGGCCTGGCGGTACATTGGTCTATTGCACCTGCTCGCTCGAAGCGGAGGAAGGGCCACAGCGGATCGATGCGCTGCTGCGCTCTGGCGCGTCCGTTGAGCGGCGGCCGATCTGCGGCGATGAGATCAATGCACCGGCCGATTGGACCACCGCCGACGGCGATTTGCGCACCTTGCCCTTCCATCTTGCGGAATATGACGGGATCGACGGGTTCTACGCCGCGAGGCTGGTCAAACTACCCGTGGCGGCCTAGGCGTTCAGTGGCCCCCGACCCGGCGGCTGCTTGCGGGTTCGCTATTTCCTTGATACGAAACGACATGCAGTCCACTGCGGGGGCAGCGGTCTGGGGCCGCGACGTTGACAGGCCCGCCGGGGTGCCTCGCGGTCCGGCGGCTCGGGGTTTCCTATGCGGACACCGCTGAACCGCAGCCAGCCGCCATTGCGGCCCGATTCCGCGGGGCAACCCCCGGCGGCCGCGCCACCGCCGCTCCTCACGCGGTTATACCGGGACGCGTTGCGCGGCTTTGCGGCAAGCCCGCTCTATCGCCACACGCTGATGGGCCGGGTACCGGCGGATTTGCGCCTCAGGGTCGGCGAGCG
>DATJSH010000114.1:0-6070 GCA_035504235.1 Allostellaceae bacterium
GTGGCGAGCAAGCTGACTTTGTTGGAAACCATTTCGCGCACGAACGACTGGCAAGCATTGCTGGAAATATGGTCGAGCACGCGGGCGACCACGTTGCCCTTGCGCTGCACGGCTCCGATGATCGGGGTTTTGGTCGAAAGCCGATGCTCTCGCGGCAAACGCTTGCGACCGTCCCAATGCTTGTTCTTGTCTTTGCCGCCGATGAAGGTCTCATCGACTTCGACGATGCCGCCCAGCTTGTCGATATTCTCGATCAAGGCAGTTCGGATTTTGTGGCACATGCCCCAAGCGGTTTTGTAGGAGCCGAAGCCCATGTAGCGCATGATCTGCAAGGCGCTCATGCCCTTTTTGCTGGCGAGCATGAGATGGGCGACCTTGAACCAGTCGCGCAGCGGCTTGTTGGTGTTCTCGAAAATCGTTCCGGCGATATGGGAGAACCGATAGCCGTCCGGGGCGCACTGTTCGCATTGCCAATGCCAACGGCGCGATTTGAGGTCATAGACCTTGGGGTTGCCGCAACGCGGGCAATGCACGCCGTCGGGCCATCTGCGGGCCACCAAGTAGGCTTTGCAGGCTTCCTCGTCCGGGAAAGCCGCGTCGAATTGGGCGGCGGTCATCTGCGGGACCGGCTTGGGGCGCGGGGAACGTTTTGCCATGGCTCTATCCTTTCGGTAGAGCCACATTCTCACAGTGCGGGGCTTCTGTCAAGTCCGGGATATTCGCCAATATAGTGCATGAGACCGCGATGGCTGAGCCGATGTCAGGAAAAGTGAAGAGCGAGGCCATTGCCGCTCCGGACAACGCCGTTGAGCCGGTCGCTGCCTTCCTGGCCGCCATCGGTGGCGCGGTGCGGCGCCATCGGGCCAAACGCGGCATGACCCGCCGGCAATTGGCGCAGGCCTCGCAAACCTCGGAGCGCTACTTGGCGCAGATCGAAAGCGGGAGCGGCAATCCGTCGGTCTCCGTACTACGCGCCATCGCCTACGCGCTCGATCTGCCGGTCTCGGCGCTGCTGCCGGAGGCAAGCGCACGGCCGGCCGCGCTCGGGGCTGTCCTCGATTTGCTGGCGCAATTGCCGGAGGGCGAATTACCGGCGCTGGCCAAGGAGATCGAGACGCGGGTGGCGCGATCGGAGAACGCCGACCGCGCACGGCGTGTGGCGCTGGTCGGCTTGCGCGGCGCCGGCAAGTCGACGCTCGGGCGGATGCTGGCGCAGCATCTCGGTTGGCCTTTCATCGAACTGGACCGACTGGTCGAAGAAGATTACGGCGCCAGCATCCCGGATCTGATCGAAATGGCCGGCAGCGCGACGTTCCGCCGCCATGAGCGCAGCGCGCTCCGCCGCGTCATCGCCGAACAGGAAGCAGCGATCGTCACCACGGCCGGCGGCATCGTGGCCGATCCCGAAACCTATTCGCTGCTGCTTCGCCGCACACACACCGTATGGATCAAGGCGCGCCCGGAAGATCACATGAGCCGGGTGATGGCGCAGGGCGACTTTCGCCCGATGGCGCAGAACCGCGAGGCCATGGCCGACCTCGTCGCGATCCTCGAAGCGCGCCGCGCCGATTACGCCCGCGCGGAGGCGGAGTTGGACACCTCGGAAGGTACGGTGGAACACAGCTTTGCGAAGCTCCTCGAGGTCGCCACGAAGATACTGGGTCGCGATGTCGCAACTCCTTCTTCCCGCGCACGGGGGGAGATAAGGACGCGCTCGTGACGCTTGCCGATGCCGGCTTTCTCGATCTTGCCCCGGGGCGGCTGGAGTACCGCATGATCGGGCCGCGACCCGACGCGGCGCCGACCATCGTGATACTGCACGAAGGGCTCGGCTCGGCCGCGCTGTGGGGGACGTTTCCGGACCGGCTTGCGGCGGCGACCGGTGCCGGCGTTTTCGCCTATTCGCGCGCCGGCTACGGCAAATCGAGTCCGGGCATATTGCCACGCTCGGTGCGCTTCATGCACGAGGAAGCGATCGACGTGCTGCCGCGGGTGCTGGACGCGATCGGATTTCAGCGCGGCATTTTGCTCGGCCATAGCGACGGCGCGTCCATCGCGACGATCTACGCGGGCTCGGTTCAAGATCATCGTGTGCGCGGGCTCGTGCTCATCGCCCCGCATTTTTTCACCGAGAAGATGGGGCTTGCGGAAATACGGCGGGCCCGCGAGGAGTTCGTCAGCGGCGGCCTGCGCGAAAAACTCAAACGCTGGCACGCCGACGTCGATTGCGCCTTCCGCTCCTGGAGCGAGCCGTGGCTCGACCCGGAATTTGAGAAGTGGGACATCACCGAGACGCTCGGCTACATCCGCGTGCCGATCCTCATCGTGCAAGGCGAGCACGACCAGTACGGCACGCTCAAGCAGATCGAGATCGCCGAGGACGAATGTTTCTGTCCGGTCGAAACCGCCATCCTGCCAGGCATCCGCCACGACCCTTGCCGCGAAGCGCCTGAACAGACTCTGACGACTGCTGCCGGCTTCATTGCCCGGCTGCTGCACGAACACCGAGAGGGCGAAAAAACGCCGCCTTGACCGCTTGCAGTAATATGCATTATAGTGCATGCTGAGTTCGATAGCTGCTCTCGCAGCGGTACTATATTTCAGTCGGATGCACACAATGTCGGATTCTGCACATGCTGCCGGACATTCCGTTGCAAACGGCGAGAGACGAATCGATTTCCAGACGGAACCGGCGCGCTATCGCCACTGGAAGCTTGCGGTCGACGGTGACGTCGCCACGCTTACCCTGGACGTGGACGAGAAAGGCGGGCTGTTCGAGGGCTACGAGCTGAAGCTCAATTCCTACGACCTTGGCGTCGACATCGAGCTCGCCGATGCGCTGGAGCGGCTGCGCTTCGAGCATCCGCAGGCGCGGGTCATGGTGTTGCGCTCCGGCAAAGCGCGGGTTTTTTCCGCCGGCGCCAATATCCGCATGCTCGCCGGAGCGACCCACCCGCACAAGGTCAATTTCTGCAAGTTCACCAACGAGACCCGCAACGGCATCGAGGATTTTTCGCACAGCTCGGGCGTCGCCACGATCTGCGCCATCAACGGCACCGCGGCCGGCGGCGGTTACGAGCTGGCGCTGGCCGCCGACCACATCGTCCTGGTGGATGACGGGTCGGCCGCCGTGTCGTTGCCGGAAGTGCCGCTGCTCGCCGTCTTGCCCGGCACCGGCGGGCTCACCCGCGTCTCCGACAAACGCAAAGTGCGGCGCGATCACGCTGACGTCTTTTGCACCACCGAGGAGGGCATCAAGGGCAAGCGCGCGGCCGAGTGGCGGCTCGTCGATGAAGTGGTGCAGGGCTCGAAGTTCGACGAGACCATTCTTTTGCGGGCGCGCGAGCTGGCGGCGAAGTCGAAACGGGGCGGGGCCGGCGAGGGCATCAGGCTGCCACCGCTCAAGCGCACGGTAAGCGACGATGCCGTCGAATATGGTTCGTTGTCTGTCGCATTTGACCGCGCGCGCCGGCTCGCCACCCTCACGCTGCGCGGACCGCAGGGCGCGCCACCCGCTTCGGTCGATGCGATGGTTTCGTCCGGCGCCGCGTTCTGGCCGCTGCAGCTTGCGCGCGAGCTCGACGATGCGATCCTCCATATCCGCTTCAACGAACTGGACACGGCGGCGATCGTGTTCAAATCGTCCGGCGATCCGGCGGCCGTGCTCGCCTACGATCAGTTTCTCGACGCCAATGAAGATCACTGGCTCGCTCGCGAAGTCCGCGGCTTGTGGAAACGCGTGCTCAAGCGCATCGACGTGACCTCGCGCTCGCTTGTCGCTCTGATCGAGCCGGGGTCTTGTTTTGCCGGAACGCTGGCGGAAATCGCTTTTGCGAGCGATCGCTCCTACATGCTGATCGGCACGCGCCAAGGGGACAACGAGCCGCCGGCCAGCATCGCCCTCGCCGACGTCAATTTCGGCCGCTACCCGATGCCGAACGGGCTTACTCGTCTCGGCTGCCGCTTTCTCGCCAATCCTTCCGATCTCGATGCCGCGACCGCCGAGCGCGAAAAGATGATCGATGCCGAGGCCGCGCAAAACCTCGGGCTGATCACTTTCGCGCTCGATGACATCGACTGGGATGAAGTGCGCGTGTTTTTGGAGGAACGCGCCAGCTTCTCGCCCGACGCACTTACCGGCATGGAAGCCAATCTGCGCTTCGCCGGCCCGGAAACGATGGAATCGAAAATCTTCGCGCGCCTGACCGCCTGGCAGAACTGGATCTTCCAGCGTCCTAACGCCATCGGCGAGGAAGGTGCGCTCAAGCGCTACGGAACCGGCCAGAAGCCGGTGTTCGATACGAGGAGAGTGTGAGTTCTGTTCCCTCCCCCCTGTGGGGGAGGGCAGGGAGGGGGGTGGCGAGGTGACGCGCAGGCTTCGACGCTGACAGCCGACCTCGCGACCCCCACCCCTGACCCCTCCCCACAAGGGGAGGGGAACGAATACCGACGCGGAGTTAGAGGCGATGGACATTCAACACGTCGACTACACCACCAAGATCCCCAACAACGTCAACCTCACCGAAGACCGGCAGGTTCTGCGCGCGCTGGAGAGCTGGCACCCGGGCTATATCGATTGGTGGAAGCACATGGGGCCGGAAGGCTTCCAGGAGGCGCTCGTCTATTTGCGCACCGCCGTTTCGGTCGATCCGAAAGGCTGGGCCAAATTCGATTACGTCAAGATGCCCGATTACCGCTGGGGCATTCTGCTGGCGCCGAAGGAAGAGGGGCGCAAAGTTCCGTTCGGTCGCCATCTGGGCGAGCTGGCGTGGCAGGAGGTGCCCGGCGAATACCGCGCCATGCTGCGCCGTCTGATCGTCATCCAGGGCGACACCGAGCCGGCCTCGGTCGAGCAGCAACGCCATCTCGGCAAGACCGCGCCGTCGCTCTACGACATGCGCAACGTCTTTCAGGTCAATGTCGAAGAGGGGCGGCACCTGTGGGCGATGGTCTATCTGCTGCAAAAATATTTCGGCCGCGACGGCCGCGAGGAAGCGGCCGAACTGCTGCAGCGCCGCTCCGGCGACGCCGACAAACCGCGCATGCTCGGCGCCTTCAACGAAGCGACGCCGGACTGGCTGTCGTTCCACATGTTCACCTTCTTCACCGACCGCGATGGCAAGATGCAGCTGGAGAGTCTGGCCCAGTCGGGCTTCGATCCATTGTCGCGCACCTGCCGCTTCATGCTCACCGAAGAGGCGCATCACATGTTCGTCGGCGAGACCGGCGTCGGCCGCACCATCCAGCGCACCTGCGAGGCGATGAAGGAAGCCGGCATCGAGGATCCGGCCAAGATCGACAAGGTGCGCGCCCTCGGCGTCATCGACCTGCCGACCATTCAGAAGAAGCTCAATCTGCACTACTCGCTGTCACTCGATTTGTTCGGCTCCGAGGTCTCCACCAACGCCGCCAACACGTTCACCGCCGGACTGAAGGGCCGCTTTCAGGAAACCAAAATCCAGGACGATCATCGTCTCGAGAACGCCACCTATCCGGTGCTCAAGCTGGTCGACGGCGAGATCAAGCGGGTCGACGAGCCGGCGCTGACTGCGATCAACATGCGGCTGCGCGACGACTACACCGCCGATTGCCAGCGCGGCCTCGACCGCTGGAACAAGATCGTCGACAAGACCGGCGTCGCCTTCAAACTCGAACTGCCGCATGTCGGCTTCCACCGCGATATCGGCGAGTTCAAGAACGCGCAGGTGACGCCCGCCGGCATACTGATCGATGCGGCGGCCTGGGAGCGCGACCAAAACAAATGGCTGCCGTCGAAGGCCGACGGCGAGTTCATCGCCAGCCTGATGAAACCGGTCACCGAGGCCGGCCAATTCGCCGGCTGGATTGCGCCGCCGCGCGTCGGCATCGACAACAAGCCCGGCGATTTCGAATACGTGAAGATCGCGGCGTGATCCCCTTTTCCGTCATCCCGAGGCGGCCATAAGCGCGTTTACGCGCGTCTTCGACGCGCTATGGCGGCCCTCGAGGGATGCGGCCGAGGCGCTCAGGGTGACGGACCAAGCGGTCCCTCGCGCAGACGCGAAAGATCGAAGCGATCGATCTCGCGAAG
>DATJSH010000115.1:0-9631 GCA_035504235.1 Allostellaceae bacterium
GTGCTCGGCGGGCTCAACGAGGGCACTTGGCCTAGCCCGGTACCGACCGACCCGTGGATGTCGCGGCAGATGCGCGCCGAATTCGGCATCCCGCTTCCCGAGCGCGCGATCGGTCTGGCAGCGCACGATTTCGTCCAGGCGCTCGGGGCACCGGAAGTGGTGCTGACTCGCGCCGCGCGGCACGAGGGCGTGCCGACCGTGCCGTCGCGCTGGCTGTTGCGGCTTGACGCGGTACTGCGTGCGGTGGGGCTCGACGGAAAGCCCGGCGCCGACCCGGAGATCGCCGCGGCAGTGGCGTTGAGCGACCAGGCGCGAGAACGCCGGCCCCTGCCCCGCGCCGAGCCGCGCCCGCCGCTCGCCGCGCGCCCGCGCCAGCTGCCGGTCACCGAAATCGAAACCTGGCGGCGCGATCCCTATGCGGTCTATGCCAAGCACATTCTCAAGCTGAGGGCGTTGGAAGAACTCGACGCCGACCCGGACCGCGCCGATTTGGGCATCGCGATCCACGACGCGCTCGCCGAGTTCGTCCGCCGTTATCCGCGCGAGCTGCCGCCGCACGCAGAGCAGGAGCTGCTCGGCATCGGAATATGGAAATTCGGGCCTCTGCTGTCGCGCCCCAGCGCGTGGGCGTTCTGGTGGCCGCGTTTCGAGCGTATCGCGCGCTGGTTCGTCGCCGGGGAGCGGCCGCGCCGCGCCGAGCTCGCCGAAAGCCGCAGCGAGGTCGACGGCAAGCTGATCATCGACGCGCCGGGGGGGCCGTTCACCATAATCGCGCGCGCCGACCGCGTCGACCGGATCGCCGCGGGCGGGCTGGCAATCGTCGACTACAAGACCGGATCGGTGCCGCGTAAGCAGGACATTGCCGCGGCGATCGCAGTGCAACTGCCGCTGGAAGGCGCGATCGCGGCTGCTGGCGGGTTCGGCGGCATCGCCGGCGCGCCGGTGGTTGCGCTGGAGCACTGGAAACTCGGCGGCGGCAACCCAGCCGGCTCGGTCGATCCGGCGAGCGACAACCCGGCGGCGCTGATCGAACGGGTGCTGTCCGCCATCCGTGCGCATATCGCGCGCTACGACGACGAAAGCATGCCCTATCGCCCCGTGCCCGTCGCGAAGTGGAAGCCGCGCTATTCGGATTACGCGCACCTCGAACGCCTCACCGAAAGCGAGGACGAGTGATGCGCGGCGACGACGCCGATCTCGCACAGCGGAAAGCGCTCGATCCGGCCGTATCGGTGTGGGTCTCTGCCTCTGCCGGCACCGGCAAGACCAAGGTGCTGACCGAGCGTCTGCTGACGCTGATGCTGGGCGGCACCGAGCCATCGCGCATCCTGTGCCTCACCTTCACCCGGGCGGCCGCGGCGGAGATGGCGAACCGGGTCAACGACCGCCTCGCCCGCTGGACGACGCTGCCATCAGGCGCCTTGTCGCAAGAACTGGTGGCACTGACCGGCCGCTATCCGAACGAGGACGATGTCCGCACCGCCCGCCGCCTGTTCAGCCGCGTGCTCGACACGCCGGGCGGTGCGAAAATCGAGACGATCCACGCCTTCTGCCAGTCGCTGCTGGCGCGCTTCCCTCTGGAAGCGGGCGTGCCGCCGGAATTTACCGTCATCGACGAGCGCAGCGCCAGCGAGGCGCTCGACGACGCCATCGCGCAGATCATCGCCGCGGCCCGCGCCGGCGCGCAACCGGAGCTCAGCGAGGCGCTGGCGGTCGTCGCGCGCTACATCGCCGACGAAGGATTCGCGCAGCTGATGGCGGCGCTCGCCAAAGAGCGGGGTCGGCTCAGCGCGGCGCTCGCGGAGGGCGAAGACGCGTTGGTCACGTGCCTGGCAGCGGCGTCCGGCGTGCCGCGGGGCGCCACCGAAGCGACTCTCGCGGACGCCTTCTGCGCCGGAGGCGACCTTGCGGCGCTGCGGCGCGCATGCAAGGCGCTCGACGCGGGTTCCATAACGGGTGACCAGCCACGCAGCCGAATCATCAGCCGCTGGTGCGAAGACGCCGCGGGCCGCGCGGCGATGATTGATGAATACCTCGCGGCGTTTCTCACCCAAAAAGATGAGGTTCGGGCGAACTTGTTCAGCCAGGCAGCCGCCAAGAAAGCCGGCATCGACCTCGGCGCGATCCTTTCGGTCGAGGCCGAGCGGGCGAAGCACTATGTCGAGGCGCATAACGGCGTCGTGACGCTGGAGGCGACAAGGGCGCTGGTGCGGCTCGGCGCGGCGCTGGTCGAGGCCTATGAGGCGCGCAAGCGGCTGCACGCCGAACTCGATTACGACGACCTCGTGCTGAAAGCGCTCGACCTGCTCGGCCGGCCGGGCATCGCCCCCTGGGTGCTGTTCAAGCTCGATGGCGGGCTCGACCATATCCTGATCGACGAGGCGCAGGATACCAACCCCGAGCAGTGGCAGATCGTTTCGACTCTCGCAGAAGAATTTTTTGCCGGCGATGACCCGCGGGGCCGCGGCCGCACCGTGTTCGCGGTCGGCGACGCCAAGCAATCGATCTACAGCTTTCAGCGCGCCGACCCAACCGCCTTTGTCGAGATGCGCGACTATTTCCGAGGCCGCGTGGTCGACGCCCGGCAGGAATGGCGGCCGGTGGCGCTCGACGTCTCGTTCCGCGCCGCCGACCCGCTGCTGTGCGCGATCGATGCGGTATTCAGCATTCCCGACGCGGCGGAGGGAGTGGCGCTCGATGGCGCGGCGATCCGCCATGTCACGGCGCGGGTCGGGCATGCGGGAATCGTCGAATTGTGGCCGGGCGCACCGCCATCGCCCGAGGATGACGACGAGCCGATCGGGGCGGAGCCGTTGCGCCGCGCGGCGAACGCGCACACACGCCTCGCCCGCGCCATCGCCGCGACGATCGAGGGCTGGCTTGAGAACGGCGAAATACTCGCCTCGCGCGACCGCAAGCTGCGCGCCGGCGACATCATGGTACTGGTACGGCGGCGCAACCTTTTCGTCGAGGACTTGCTGCGCGAACTGAAGCAGCGGGGCGTGCCTGTCGCCGGCGCCGACCGGCTCACCCTTTTCGATCAGTTGGCGGTCAAGGATCTCGTCGCGCTCGGCCAGTTCCTGCTGCTGCCGAGCGACGATCTCACCCTGGCCGCGGTGCTCAAAGGCCCGCTTTTCAGCATTTCCGAGGAGCAGCTTTACGACCTCGCCTATGATCGCGGCAACCGTTCGTTGTGGTCGCGGCTGCTGGTGCGCGGCAGCGGCGACCCGGTGCTGCGCTATGCCATTGACACGCTGACTAGCCTTCTGGCGCGCGCCGACTTTGTCCCGCCCTATGAGCTCTACGCGGGGGTTCTCGGCGCCGAAGGCGGCCGGCGGGCGATGCTCGAACGCCTCGGCCCGGAGGCCGAAGACCCGATCGAGGAGTTCCTTGCCCTTTCCCTCACCTATGAGCGCGAGCACGTGCCGTCACTGCAGGGCTTTCTGCACTGGCTGGTGGCCGGCGACATCGAGGTCAAGCGCGATTTCGCCGCGCAGCAGCGCGACGAGGTGCGGATCATGACGGTGCATGGCGCGAAAGGGCTCGAAGCGCCGGTTGTCTTCATGCCCGACACGATGCAGCTGCCGATCCAGCGCAGCGGAGTGCTGTGGACCGAACGCGGCGGGCTGCCGCTGTGGCGGCCCCACGCCGATTTTTCGACCGAGCATCATACTGCCGCGCGCCTGGCATTGCGCCGGCGTGACCTCCAGGAATATCGCCGGCTGCTTTACGTGGCGCTGACCCGCGCACAGGACCGGCTCTACATATGCGGCTGGCAGACCCGCGACGGCGGCAAGGAGGCAGCGACCTGGTATGTGCTATGCCGCGCCGGGCTGTCGAACATCGCCCAACCGTTCGAATTCGATTGCGCGCCGCTGATCGGCGGGATCGATGGCTGGGCCGGCGACGGGCTGCGGCTCAGTGCGCCACAGATCGCCGCACCGGTCCGGGATTCGCCAAGCGCCGCGGCGATGACGCCCGCAGCGATCCCGGCCTGGCTTGATCGACCTGCTCCCGACGAACCCGACCCGCCGAAACCGCTCTTGCCGTCGCAGCCGAGCGGCAGTGAGCCCGCGACCCTGTCGCCGCTCGCGGCCGGCGGGCGCGACCGCTTCAAGCGCGGGCTGTTGGTGCATCGCCTGCTGCAGACGCTGCCGGAGCTGCCGCCGGCCGACCGGGACGCGGCGGCAGCGCGTTTCCTCGCGCTGCCCGTTCACGCGCTCGGCGCCGACGAGCAGGACGACATCCGCCGCGAGACGCTGGCTGTACTTGAAACGCCCGAGTTCGCGGCGCTTTGGGGACCGCACGCACAAGCCGAGGTCCCGGTCGTCGGGCTTATCGGCGGGCGGGCGCTGTCCGGCAAGATCGACCGCATCGTCGTCACCGATGAGCGCGTGCTGATCGTCGATTACAAGACAGTCCGTCCGCCGCCCACGAGAGAGGACGAGATCGCACCGGTCTATCTCCAGCAGCTCGCGAGCTATCGCGCGGCGCTCGAACGCATCTATCCCGACCGGCCGGTCGCCTGCGCGATTTTGTGGACCGAAGCGCCGCACCTGATGCCGATCAGCCCTGCCCTGCTCGAACGGCACCTGCCTTGACGTTGCTTTTGCCGCTCCCCTAATTTGAGAGGCAGATTTCACAAGGATAGGTCCCATGAAGCCGACCCCAGTCAGCGATGGCACATTCGATAATTTGGTGCTCGGCGCCAAGGAGCCGGTTCTCGTCGATTTCTGGGCAGAGTGGTGCGGGCCGTGCAAGATGGTCGCGCCGTTCCTCGACGAGCTCGCCGAGGAGATGAGCGGCCGCCTGACCGTCGCCAAGGTCAACATCGACGAGAACCCGCAAACCCCGCGCAAATTCGGCGTGCGCGGCATCCCGACCATGATCCTCTTCAAGGACGGCCAGGTCGCGGCGACAAAGGTCGGGGCGATGCCGAAGAGCAAGCTCTATGAGTGGGTCGAGTCGGTTCTCTAGCGCCCAGACATAGCGGTCAGAAAATGGCCGGTCGAACCGGCCATTTTCCTTTTTGCCTAACGCGGCACGATCACGCCGCCGCCCGGCGCGGGTTGCGGATGGAGGACCGGCATCTTCGCGCCGGTCTCCGGCGGGTCGATTGCCATGCCCGGATCGACGCTCGACGGCGGCGCGATCACGTCGCGCCGCGCGTCGGGCGCGCCAAGATTGGGCGCCGGGCCGACAAGCGCGGCTTGCTGGAAGCCGCTCGGCAGATGGCCGGCCTGCGCCGCATACGCGCCAGCGGAGGCAACGGCAAGAGCCCCCGACAAGGCGAGGGCCGATACTGACATCAACTGTTTCATGCCGGCTAAACGCCGGCGGGCTGATTTGGTTCACGAATTTTCGCGCAACACCACACCGGCGAAATGCAGAGAGCCGCAGATCAGCACCCGGCTTGCCCCTCCCGCAGCCTTGATGGCCTGCAGCGCCGCCTCGATCGACGCGGCTTCGAAAGCGGCGATACCGACCGATTGCGCCGCGGCGACGATTGCGGCGGCAGGCAGCGGGTTCTCCTCGTCGGGGATGGTTACCGCGTGCAGGCTTTGCGCAAAGGCGAGCGGCGCGAGGAATCCGGCGGCATCCTTGGTGTTGAGCATCCCCACCACGAGATGCAACGGTCGATCGCGCCAGCTCGCCGCAGCGGCCGCAAGCGCCTCGCCAGCGGCGGGATTGTGCCCTCCGTCGAGCCACAGTTCCCAACCCGGCATCATCGCGACGAGCGGTCCATGCGTTAGGCGCTGCAGCCGCGCTGGCCATTCGATGCGCCGCAAACCCGCGGCGAGCGCGGAAGGCGCGATGACCGCGCCGGATAGGCACTCGAGGCAGGCAATCGCAATGCCGGCGTTGGCGATCTGGTGCACCCCGGGCAGCGAGGGCAGCGGTAGATCGAGTGTCCAGCGCTGCCCTTCGAAGCGGATACCGTCGCCTGACGGCACGCAGCGCCATTCCTGCTCCCAGCGGAACAGCGGTGCGCCGACATAACCCGCGTAGCCGTCGATGACCTCTTGGGCCTCCGCCACCTGAGGCCCAATCACGCCCGGCGCGCCCGGTTTGAGGATACCCGCCTTCTCGCGGGCGATATCGCGGATAGTCGGACCGAGAAATGCCTGATGGTCGAGCGATACCGGGGTAATCGCGGTCGCGGCCGGGCGCCGGACGACATTGGTCGTATCGAGCCGCCCGCCGAGCCCCACTTCGAGCAGCGTAAAATCCGCCGGCATCAACGAAAAGGCCATGAATGCCGCCGCGGTGACGACTTCGAAAAAAGTGATCTCGCCACCTTGGTTGGCGCGCTCGCAATCGCCGAGCAGCGAGGCGAGAAACCCGTCGTCGATCAGCTTTCCAGCCACCCGGATGCGCTCGTTGAAGCGCACCAGATGCGGCGAGGTGTAGACATGCACTCGATAGCCGGAGGCTTCGAGGCAGGCGCGCAGGGTGGCGACGGTCGAGCCTTTGCCATTGGTGCCGGCGACATGGATCACCGGCGGCAATCGATCCTGCGGGTTGCCGAGGGCACCCAGCAATCTTTCGATACGGTCGAGCGACAGGGTGCGGCTGTTGACCGTGTCGATGCGCCTGGGGTGCAGCCCGCCCAGCCGAGCCAGCACCTGCTCGAGGGCGGCGGAAGCGGGTTCGCTCATGCGGCGGAGGCCGGCGCGGGCAAGCCGACCGGCTCGCGCAGCAGCTTGAGGATGCGGCCCAGCGTCGCCGTCAATTCGCCGCGCTTCACCACCATATCGACCATCCCGTGCTCGAGAAGGTACTCCGCGCGCTGAAAACCCTCGGGAAGCGTCTCGCGGATCGTTTCCTGGATGACCCGCGCCCCGGCAAAACCGACAATCGCCCCCGGCTCGGCGATGGCCACGTCGCCGATCGCGGCGAAGGAGGCGGCGACACCGCCGGTCGTCGGATCGGTCAGCACGACGATGTACGGGAGGCGCGCCTCCTTGACCATGTCGGCGGCGATGATCGAGCGCGGCATCTGCATCAGCGACAGGATGCCCTCCTGCATGCGCGCGCCGCCCGACGAGGGGACTACGATTAGCGCCGCCTGACGCTCAACCGCGAGGCGCGAGGCGGCAACCAGCGCTTCGCCGACCGCGACACCCATCGACCCGCCCATAAACGCGAAGTCGAACGCGGCGACGACGGCCGCGACGCCGCCGATCTGACCGCGCGCCACGGCAATCGCCTCGCTGCCGGCGCCGAGCGCCGCCTGGCTTTCGCGCAGCCGCTCGGTATAGCGCTTGCGGTCACGGAATTTGAGCGGGTCGACCGGCGTGCGCGGCGATTCCACCGTCTCGAACGCCTCGTTGTCGAACAGCATCCGGAAGCGCTCGGCGCTGCCGATGCGGAAATGGTGGCCGCAATGCCGGCACACCATCAGATCGGCGACAAGATCGCGCTGAAACAACGTCTGCTCGCAGCCAGGACATTGTTTCCAGAGATTATCCGGCACTTCCTTGCGGCCGACGGCCGCGCGGATTTTCGGCAGGACGAAGTTGGTAAGCCAGTTTGGCATTTCCCCTTTTTCCCGGCTGTCTTCGCTGTTTTAACAGCGGATTTACAGCCAATCCCCTCCTTTGGCCTTTATCGGCATCCTACCTTGCGAACACTTGATAACACGCGATTTTGGCGAATTTCAGGTCGATGCCACGCCCTATTCGGCCGCGTAGCATACGGCCTCGATATTGTGGCCGTCGGGGTCCAGCACAAAGGCGCCGTAGTAATTTTTCTGGTATTGCGGGCGCAGCCCCGGCGCGCCGTTGTCGCGGCCGCCAGCGGCGAGGGCAGCGGCGTAGAAGGCGTGCACCGTCGCACGGTCGGATGAGGCAAAGGCGACATGCGTGCCGCTCGGCTTCTCCTTGGCCGGGCCGATCCAGAACCAGCCCTTGCCGGGGACGCCATAGCCCGCGAAGCCGTGGTCGTCCCCGGTAATGCGCTTCATCCCGAGCGGCGCCAGCGCGCGGTCGTAGAACGCGCGCGAGCGCGCCATGTCGGTAACCCAGAAGACGACGTGATCGAGCATCTACGACGCTTTGAGCCGCGCGCCGCGGATGCCCTCGGCGAGCGCGGCGATATCGCCGAGCACAGCGGCGACAAGTTCGGGTCTGGCCTTGCCGCCGGGGTCGAGGTTTTGCGCCAGGCGGTCGACCAGCGCGGTGCCGACCGCCGCGGCGTCGGCGACCCTGGCGACTTCGGCGGCCTGCGCGGGAGTCTTGATGCCGAAGCCGACCGCAAGCGGCAGATCGGTGAAGCGGCGCAACCGGCTCACCGCGCGTTGCACGCTGGCGGCGTCGGCCGAGCGGGTGCCGGTGATACCGGCGATGGCGACGTAATAGACAAAGCCGCTGGCGCGTTTGACGATGGCCGGCAGGCGATGCTCGTCGCTGGTCGGGGTGGCGAGACGAACGAGATCGAGCCCGGCCGCCTCGGCCGGGTCGGCAAGCTCCTGTTCCTCCTCGGGCGGCAGGTCGACGATGATGAGGCCATCGACCCCGGCGGCGGCGGCATCCTGGGCGAACGCCTCGGCGCCGTAGCGGTAGATCGGGTTGTAATAGCCCATCAGCACATAGGGCGTGTCGGAATCGCGACCGCGCAGATGCTTCACCAGCGCCAGCGTCTTTTTCAGGGTCATGCCGGATTTGAGCGCGCGCAGCCCGCCCGCCTGGATCGACGGCCCGTCGGCCATCGGGTCGGAGAACGGCATGCCGATCTCGATCAGATCGGCGCCGGCGGCGGCGACGCCCTCGAGCAGACGGGTCGAGGTGTCGAGATCGGGATCGCCGGCAACCAGGTAGGCGACGAGCCCGGCGCGGCCCTCGGCCTTCAGCGCCGCAAAGCGCTTTGCGATACGGCTCACAGCTTGACGCCCAGATGCTCGGCGACGGCGAAAATGTCCTTGTCGCCGCGGCCGCACATATTCATCACCAACAGGTGGTCGCGCGGCAGCTTGGGCGCGATCTTGGCGACATGCGCCAGCGCGTGCGCCGGCTCCAGCGCCGGGATGATCCCTTCGAGCCGGCTGCACAGCTGGAAGGCGTCGAGCGCCTCCTGGTCGGTGATCGAGACATACTCGACGCGGCCAAGATCGTGCAGCCAGGAATGCTCGGGGCCGATGCCGGGATAGTCGAGCCCAGCCGAGATCGAGTGCGCGTCGATGATCTGGCCATCCTCGTCCTGCAGCAGATAGGTGCGGTTGCCGTGCAGCACGCCGGGAAGGCCGCCGTTGAGCGAGGCGGCATGCTTGCCGGTCTCGACCCCGCTGCCGCCCGCCTCGACGCCGATCATCCTGACGCTCGAATCGTCTAGAAACGGGTGGAACAGGCCCATCGCGTTGGAGCCGCCGCCGATGCAGGCGACCAGCGTGTCGGGCAGCCGCCCCTCGGCTTCGTGCAGCTGGACGCGGGTCTCGTCACCGATCACGCATTGGAAGTCGCGCACCATCGCCGGATAAGGGTGCGGGCCGGCGACCGTGCCGATCACGTAGAATGTGTCGTCGACGTGAGCGACCCAGTCTCTGAGCGCGTCGTTGAGCGCATCTTTCAGGGTCGCGGTGCCGGAATGCACCGGCACGACCTCGGCGCCCAGCAGCTTCATGCGGAAGACGTTC
>DATJSH010000116.1:0-16582 GCA_035504235.1 Allostellaceae bacterium
CAGAACTTCATTTATGTGCATCTGAACCGGATCATCAAAAAATACGACCTGGACATGATTTACGTCTCGGGTCCCGGTCACGGCGGCCCAGCGATTGTGGGCAACACCTATCTCGAGGGTACTTACAGCGAGGTCTATCCCAGCATCGGCCCGGATGAGGAGGGGATGAAGCGGCTGTTCAAACAGTTCAGCTTCCCCGGCGGCATCCCCAGCCACGTCGCACCCGAGACGCCCGGCTCGATCCACGAGGGCGGCGAGCTCGGCTATAGCCTCAGCCACGCCTTCGGCGCGGCCTTCGACAACCCCGATCTGATCGTCGCCTGCGTCGTCGGCGACGGCGAGGCCGAGACCGGCCCGCTGGCCACCGGCTGGCACTCCAACAAGTTCCTCGATCCCGCCCGGGACGGCGCCGTGCTCCCGATCCTGCACCTCAACGGCTACAAGATCGCCAACCCGACCATCCTTGCCCGCATCACCCACGAGGAGCTGGAACAGTTGCTGCGCGGCTACGGCTGGACGCCGTATTTTGTTGAGGGTCACGAGCCTGCGCTGATGCACGAGGCGATGGCCGCGACATTCGACACCGCGGTAGAGCAGATCAAGAAGATCCAACAGGAGGCGCGCGTCCACGGCAACCGCACCCGCCCGCGCTGGCCGATGATCGTGCTCAACTCGCCCAAGGGTTGGACGGGCCCGAAGATCGTCGACGGGCGTCAGGTCGAAGGCACTTTCCGCGCGCATCAGGTGCCGCTTGCCGATCCTGCGGTCCATACCGAGCATCTCAAGCAACTGGAAGATTGGCTCAGAAGCTACCGCCCTGAGGAACTCTTTACGGAAGAGGGCCGGCTGAAGCCGGAAATTGCCGAACTTGTGCCCAAAGGCGATCGGCGCATGGGAGCGAACCCGAACGCCAATGGCGGCATGCGCCTGCGCGACCTCCGAATGCCGAATTTCCGCGAATACGGCATTGACGTGCCCGAGCCGGGAACGCTCGGCATCGGCGATACACACGTCCTCGGGCGTTTCCTGCGCGACGTCACGAAACTCAACAGCGAACAGCGGAACTTCAGGGTTTTCGGCCCGGACGAGACGCTCTCCAACGGCCTCGAAGCGGTGTTCGAGGTGACCACTCGCCAGTGGGAAGGCGCGACCGAACCCAATGACGAATTTCTCACGCCCTCGGGCCGCGTCATGGAAATGCTCAGCGAGCACCAATGCGAGGGCTGGCTCGAAGGCTACCTGTTAACCGGTCGCCACGGCCTGTTCAATTGCTACGAGGCATTCATTCATATCGTCGACTCGATGTTCAACCAGCACGCCAAATGGCTGAAGGTCACTTCGCGCCTGCCGTGGCGGCGCAAGATCGCGTCCTTGAACTACCTGCTGGCTTCGCATGTCTGGCGCCAGGATCACAACGGGTTTACTCACCAGGATCCCGGTTTCATCGGCCACGTGGTGAATAAAAAGGCCGAAATCGTGCGGGTCTATCTACCGCCCGACGCGAACTGCCTTTTGTCGGTGATGGACCACTGCCTACGCAGCCGCCATTACGTGAATGTCGTGGTCGCCGGCAAACATCCTGCACCGCAGTGGCTGACGATGGACGCCGCGGTCAAACACTGCTCCGAGGGCATCGGTATCTGGCAGTGGGCGAGTAACGACCAGGATGCTGAGCCAGATGTCGTGATGGCCTGCTGCGGGGACGTGCCGACCTTGGAGACGCTCGCCGCCGTGTCGATCATGCGCGAGCATCTGCCCGAACTGAGAATCCGGGTGCTCAACATCGTCGACCTGATGAAGCTGGAGCCGCAATCCGAGCACCCACACGGATTGTCCGATATCGATTTCGACGAACTCTTTACGAAGGACAAGCCGGTCATTTTCGCGTTCCATTCCTACCCGTGGTTGATCCACCGGCTGACCTATCGCCGCACCAACCACCACAACATCCATGTCCGCGGGTATAAGGAGGAGGGCACCATCACGACGCCTTTCGACATGACGGTGCTGAACGATCTCGACCGGTTCCATCTTGTGATGGATACGATCGACCGCTTGCCGCAAACCGGCTCCAAAGGCGCTTACTTGAAGCAACAGCTTCGGGACAAGTTGATCGAGCATAAGCACTACATCGCGAGAGAGGGGCGAGACCTGCCGGAAATCCGGAACTGGAAGTGGGGAAACCCACAATGAACAAGCGAGAGGTCATCGGCATCGCAAGTACTCTGGTCGCCAGCGACGAAGGTCTGCTGGCAATGGATGAGAGCACGCCGACCTGCAACGGGGGTTTTGCCAGCTTGGGAATCCGACGCGCCTACTGAGCGCACCCCCACTGAGCCAAACACGGAGCGAACGGCAATGCGAAGCGGCAAGCTGGTGATTGCGGAGGGGTCCGACCGTGGTGATCAATCAATCTCTGGTGGGAGCCGTACTAGAAGCGCGGCTCTTTCCCCAGGTCGAGCGAATTTATGATGCGCGCTACGGGGTGCGGGGTATCGTGAACGAGGATTTTAGCGATCTTTCGACCGAAACACGGGCCAATCTCGAAGCCGTCGCGGCGACGCCATCTTCTGCTCTGGGCTCGACGCGGGATAGGCCCGATTTGGCCTATTGCCGCAATATCGTTGCCTCGTTAAAGGCCCACGGCGTCGCATGGTTCCTCTATATCGGCGGCAACGATACCGCTGATACCGTGCGGATTGTCAGTGAGGAGGCGGCTAGGAAGCGCTATGACCTGCGCTGCATCCATATTCCAATTCTATACGAATCATGGTGTCCGGCGCTGCGCCACGATATCCGTCGTTTTCCGGTCAATCGCTTCCATTCCGCTTCCATCGGGCGCCGGATAGCCAGATGGAAGCAACTTTAAGCTCTGACGCGCCCTATAATAGGCTGATTTATTTAGAGAAATTGGAGCGGGCGAAGGGATTCGAACCCTCGACCCCAACCTTGGCAAGGTTGTGCTCTACCCCTGAGCTACGCCCGCATCCGCCCGGCGGCCTTTTGACCGGGGAGCGATCCATATCATATCCGGGGGTGGGTCGCGCAAGGTCTTGCGCACCGAATGCCGCACGCCGCATGGTCGACCGATGCCATTGACCCCCGACGATCTGTTTGCCGAGTTTGACCGGCTGGGTATCGCGCACAAGACCTACAGCCACCCGCCGGTTTTCACGGTCGAAGAGGCGAAATCGCTGCGCGGCACGCTGCCCGGCGGGCATTGCAAGAGCCTGTTCCTCAAGGACAAGAAGGCCAGGCTGTGGCTCGTCGTCGCGCTGGAGGAATGCCGTGTCGATCTGAAAGCGCTGGCAGACCGGCTCGGTGCGCCGCGCTTCTCGTTCGCCGCGGCCGAACTGCTTTATGAGGTGCTCGGCGTGCGACCGGGGAGCGTCACGCCTTTTGCCGCGCTCAATGATCGCGAAGGTCGCGTCACCGTGGTGTTGCAGCGGGCGATGCTGGCGTATGACCCGCTCAATTATCACCCGCTCGAAAACGACCGCACCACCGCTGTCGCGCCGGGCGATCTCGTCCGCTTTCTCGAAGCCGGCGGACATAAGCCGCTCGTCGCCGACATACCGGAGCGGGCGGGCTGACATGCTTGTCATCGCGCGGCGGTGTGGCCATGTTTGTCGGCATGAGCGGATCGCGAGGCAAGAAGAATGGCTGAGCAAGGCTTGATCGGCGGTGGGGCGGGCAACGGCGCCGGTGCGCCCCCCGTGATGGACGTCACCACCGCGAATTTCATGACCGAGGTGGTCGACGCCTCGTTCGACGCGCCGGTCATCGTCGATTTTTGGGCGCCATGGTGCGGCCCCTGCAAGCAGTTGGGGCCGATCCTCGAAAAGGCGGTGCGTGCGGCGAATGGCGCGGTGCGCATGGTCAAGCTCAATATCGACGACAACCCCGAGGTCGCGCAGCAGATGCGCGTCCAGTCGATCCCGGCAGTTTACGCCTTCAAGGACGGCCGGCCGGTCGACGCCTTTGTCGGCGCGGTGCCCGAGTCGCAGGTGAAGCAGTTCGTTCAGCGCCTGGGCGGCCCGTCCGGGCCCTCGCCGGTCGAAGAGGCGATGACGATGGCCAAGGAGGCGCTGCAGAACGGCGATCACGATAGCGCCGGCGGTATTTTCAGCCAGATCCTGCAGCGCGAAGCCGACAATATCGACGCCCTGGCCGGCCTGGCGCGCGTGCTGACCGTCAAAGGCGAATACTCCGCCGCCCGCGAGCTGTTGTCGCGCGTGCCGAAGGAGCAGCTCAACCATGCCGAAATCGCCGCGGCGCATTCGGCGCTCGAGCTTGCCGAGCAGGGGCAAAAGGCGATGGGCGAGGCCGACAAATACCGCGCCCGGCTCACCGCCGACGCCAACGATCACGAGGCGCGCTTTGAGTTGGCGACCGCGCTGTTCGGCGCTGGCGAGCGCGAAGCGGGCATCGACGAACTGTTGACGCTGTACCGCAGGGACCGCAACTGGAACGAAGAGGCGGCGAGGAAGCAGCTGGTGAAGTTTTTCGAGGTCATGGGGCCGACCGACCCGCTGACCCTCATCTCTCGGCGCCGGCTGTCCTCGCTGATGTTCTCGTAATGGCCGACGACGCTGACTCACGCGGGACGCTCCCCGGCATTCTGCCGATCTTTCCGCTGACCGGCGTGCTGTTGCTGCCGCGCGGCCGCCTGCCGCTCAATATTTTCGAGCCACGCTATCTGGCGCTGTTCCGCGATGCGATGGAGGGCGAGCGCCTTGTCGGCATGGTGCAGCCGTCCGACCCGCCGATCCGCGAGATGAACCCGGCAGTCTACCCGCTCGGCTGCGCCGGGCGCATCACCAGCTTCTCCGAGACCGAGGACGGCCGCTTTCTGGTGACCCTGACCGGTGTCTCGCGTTTCCGCATCCGGGAGGAACTGCCGCTGCTCTCGGATTATCGCCGCGTTGTCGCGGAGTGGGACGATTTCACCGAGGACCGCAACCCCAACGAGGCCGGCTTTGACCGCTCGCGGCTGACCAGCGGTCTCAGGAATTTCTTCGCGCAGTGCCAGGTGCAGGCCGATTGGAGCGCGATCGATCAGGCTCCCGGCGAGCATCTGGTGACCTCGATCGCGATGATGTGCCCGTTCGCGCCCAGCGAGAAGCAGGCGTTGTTGGAAGCAAAGACTCTCGGTGAGCGGGCCCATCTGCTGACCGCGCTGATCGAGATGAACGTGTCGGGCCCCCCGCCCGATCCTGAAGCCGGCGTGACCCGCCATTGATGCCGGAGGCTGCGATGGAAGGCGGTTTCGCGATCGACCCCAAGCTTCTCGAAATCCTCGTCTGCCCGCTGACCAAGGCGCCGCTGCGCTACGACCGCGCTGCGCAGGAGCTTATCAGCGACGAGGCGGGGCTCGCCTATCCGATCCGCGACGGTATCCCGATCATGCTGGTCGATGAGGCTCGCCGCCTCTCGGATGACGAGAAGGGCAAGGCGTGACCCCTACCGCCAATACGAGTGCTTCCCGGCTTGCGCCGGGGAGCGGCAAATAGACCGGGCATCAGGTGCCCGCCGCCTCGCCTTGGCCGGTGCAGCTCCGCCTGATCCGGGCGGAGAAGCGCCTCGAAATCGAGTTCGACGACGGCAAGAAATTCAGTCTGCCGGCGGAGTACCTGCGCGTCGAAAGCCCTTCGGCTGAGGTGCAAGGCCACGACCCTCGACAGAAAGTCACCGTGCCCGGCCGCATCCATGTCGGAATCATGGAGTTGGAGCCGGTTGGCAATTACGCGGTGCGCATCAAGTTCGACGATCTGCACGACACCGGCATTTATTCCTGGGACTATCTCTATCAGCTGGGCGTCGAGCAGCCGCAGCGGTGGCGCGGCTATCTTGCCGCGCTCAAGGAAAAAGGCCTCAGCCGCGAGCCCGGGCGCTAAGCTTCACATGGTTTGATATTCGGAGAACGTCGTCATGCCCGTTGTCGAGACCGAACGCCGCGGACAGATTTTCGTGGTGCGGATGAACCGGCCCGAGAGCCTCAACGCCTTGAACGGCGAGATGCGCACCCAGCTCGCCGAGGCGTGGACCGAGTTCCGCGGCGCGGGCGATCTCGAGGTCGCGATCTTCACCGGCACCGGGCGCGGATTCTGCGCCGGCGAGGACATGAAGCAGTCGTTGGCCGACGGCGCGCCCGGCGGACGGCGCCCGGTGATCGAGGACCCGTTCATGACCGGCGCGCTCGAAAAGCCGGTCATCGCCGCGGTCAACGGCTATGCGATGGGCGGCGGGTTTATGCTGGTCGAGCGCACCGATCTGCGCGTCGCGGTCAAGGGCGCGATCTTCGAGGTGTCCGAGGCGAAACGCTGGCTGCTCGGCGGCTACAATCACGGCCACATCGCCAATCTGCCCTACCCGATCGCCATGGAGATGGCGCTTGGCTTCCGCTTCACGGCCGAGCGCTTCTACGACATCGGCTTTATCAACCGGCTGGTCGAGCCCGACCAGCTGATGCCCGAGGCGATGAAGATGGCCGAGCACCTGTTGACCCTGCCGCCGGCGTCGCGGGTCAACACCGTCCACATGATGCGGCAGATGCGTCCCAACCCCAGCGCCGACCAGCAGGCGCTCGCCGCCGCGCTGCACGAGCACGGCGCCAAGAGCGACCTGATGGAGAGCCGCGCCGCCTTCGCCGAAAAGCGCCGGCCGAATTTCAAGGGCTGGGACGATCCCGCCGACCGCCACCGGCTGCCGACGCTCGACTCGGTGAAGGGTTCGCCGCGCGCTTAGCGGCGGACATACGGCCGCACCGCGTCGAGCAGCTGCTCGGTCGGGGCGAGGCGCGGGCCGTTGCCGTCGTCGACCGGCGGGACGATCGTCACCCCCCATTCCGGCAATGTCTTGAGCGATGCCTGGGCCATTGGATGGGCGAGCAGCGGCGCGTTGAGCGATGGAGCGACGATGACCGGGGTGCCGCGCCCGACTGCCTCGGCGACCACCGACAACGCCAGATTGTCGGCAATGCCGTGCGCCAGCTTGTTCAGCGAGTTGAAGCTGCATGGGGCGAACAACACGACCCCGTAGGGCGGGCGCGGGCGGATCGCCAGATCGAAATAGGATTCGACCACCCGCGCGCCCTCGACATCGGCGAGTTCGCGCGGCGCGATGACCCGCGATGCGTTCGGCGTCGGCAGCGCGATGACGGTCTTGAACCCCAACCCGGCCAGCCCGCGCAGAATTTCGGGGCAACGCGCCGCTGTCGTCGTGCCGCTCAGCACGAGATAGACGACCTCGTGTCTTTCCGTCTCGGCCATTTTACCTCCCGCCGTTGGCCGCGCTCAATGTAGCGGGAAGTTGACCCGGCCAAAACGCGCGGCTTGCGTCCGCGATCCATGCCTACAATCGCGCGATGAGCGACATCGGCGGCGCGCCCGCCATTCCCGCGCCGCGCAGACATTGGCCGATCCTCGCCGCGGCTTTCACCGCGTTCACCATCGGCGCGGCGATGATGCACTCCTACACCGTCTTCCTCGTCGCCTTTGTCGAGGATTTCGGCTGGAGCCGCGGCGAGACCTCGATCGCCTATTCGGTGTCGCAAATGGTCGCCGGTGTGAGTTCGCCGGCGGTGGGGACATTGGTTGACCGGCTCGGGCCGCGCCGGCTGCTGCTTCTGGGCGGCGCGCTGTTGGCGTTGGGACTTGCCGGCAGTTCCTTTATCTCGCAGCTCTGGCAGATCGTGCTGCTCTACGGCGTGGTGATGACGTTCGGCGCCAATTGCCTGGGCCTCGTGGTGTTTGTGCCGATCCTGTCGCGTGCCTTCGTGCGTCATCGCGGCATGGCGATTTCGATCGTCCAGTCGGCGAATGGTTTCGCCCGCGCAATCTCGGCGCCGGTCGTGCAATTTTTGATCTCCGGCTTTGGCTGGCGGCCGACCTATCTGATCGAGGCCGCGTTCATGGCGGCGGTGGTCGTTCCCCTGGCCGCCTGGTTTCGCCGCGCCGACCCGCCGCGCCGCGAGCGCCACGGCGAGGGCGCTCCGGCGGCCCCGACGTCGTCGCTGGCCATCGCGCCGCGCGGCGGATGGACACTCGCCGAGGCGACGCGGACGCCGCATTTCTGGCTGCTCTTCGCCGTCTACCTGTTCACGGGGCTGGGCAGCTTCTTCGTTTCGCTGCATCAGCTCGCTTTCGCCGTCGATCGCGGGTTCGACAAGCTTTATGCCGCCGAGGTGCTCGGCATGGGGGCTTTTCTCGCCGTGTTCGGGACCATCGTTACCGGGACGCTATCCGATTACATCGGCCGCGAGTTATCGGCGATCATGGCTTACGGCTTTTCGATTGTCGGCGTGATCTGCGCGCTCTTCATCACCGGGCCGAGCCAGGGTTGGCTGCTCTGGCTGCACGCCTGCCTGTTCGGCCTGACCTGGGGCGCGCGCGGCCCGGCGATCACCGCCAAGACCGCCGATCTTTTCCCCGGCGCGCAATTGGGCGCGATCCTTGGCGTCATCACCATCGGCAGCGGGCTCGGCGCGGCGCTGGGTTCGTGGGGCGCCGGGTTCATTTTCGACCTGTCGGGCAGCTACGAGTTGGCCTTTGCGCTGTCGATCGTCTCGTATCTGTGCGGCGTCGTCGCGTTCTGGGCGCTGCGCCGCCCGCCGGTGAGACGGATGTGATCCGGTGCGCGCGGCGGAGGCGGCAGCGCGCTTTCAGACTCAGCTCGCGATGAGCCCGTGGAGCTCCGCCGTCTCGGGCAAATGCGTGCGCTCGGCCGGCAGAACCACGGTCACCGTGGTCCCTTCGCCCAGCGCGCTGTCGACCGTCAACGTGCCGCCGTGCAGCTCGACCAGCCTCTGGGCGAGCGGCAGGCCGAGTCCAGTGCCGCCATGCGGACGGGACAGGCTGTTGTCCACCTGGCCGAACGGCTGGAGGGCGCGGGGGATGTCCTCGGGCGCCATGCCAATGCCGCTATCGGCGACCGTGATCACGACCTCGCCCGACAATGCGAGCAGCGCCGATACCGTGACGTCGCCGCCGGACGGCGTGAATTTGACCGCGTTCGAGGCGAGGTTCAGCAGCACCTGTTCGAGCCGCAACTCGTCGCCGCGGACTGCGAGTTTGGTCGGGCGGAAATCGAGCGATATGCCGCCCGTCGCCGCGCGATCGGCCACCATCCGGCGGCAGGTCTCGAAAATCGCGGCGATCGAGACGGGTGTATCGTGCAGCTCCAGCCGGCCGGCTTCGACCTTTGACAGGTCCAGCAGATCGTTGATGATGCGCAGCAGGTGATGGCCGGAGCCGTGAATGTCCTGCGCATAGTCGCGATAGCGCGCGTCGAGCGGCCCGAACAGCGCCGCGGAGATCACCTCGGAAAAGCCGATGATCGCGTTCAACGGCGTGCGCAGCTCGTGGCTCATATTGGCGAGGAATTGGCTTTTCGCCTGATTGGCGCTTTCCGCCAAGTCGCGTGCCGCGCGCAGCTCGCTCTCGATCATGCGTCGCGCGCTGGCGTCGCGCGCGACGGTGAACAAATATTCCTGCTCACCGAACTGTATCAGGCTCGCGGTGATGTCGACGGGAATGACGTGGCCATCCTTGATGATCCGTTGTCCTTCGAAACTGCGCGAGCCCAGGCTGCGATACTGTTCCCACCGCTCGCCCCAGCTCTCCCGATCCGCTTGCACGGCGATGTCGAACACCGACATGCTCAACAGCTCATCGCGCGTATAGCCGGTCTGCTGGCAGGTGGCGTCATTGACCTTGAGATAGCGGCCCGATCTGTCGAGCAAGCAGATCGCCTCCGACGAACGATCCATCGCCAGCTGCGTGAGCTCGAGCTCTTCTTCAGTCGCCCGTCGCACCTCGACCTCGCGTTGCAGCGTCCCGGCGAGGTGCCGCAGCCGGTCGGCGCGTATCCGGTTGGTGACGAGGTAGAGCACCAGAAGCGTGGTCAAAAGGATGCCGCTGCCGAGCTCGAACCAACCAGCGCCGGCGAGCTTCTCGGACAGCAGCTGCGGCGTTGCCCGCAGGATCATCGTGAAATCGCGCCCGGCAAAACTGAAGGACGATCCCCAATAGGGTCGGACGATGGCTTCCTCGTCCGGCGCAGGGCGGGTTTTCGCTGCGGCGGTTGCCGAGAGGCGGTGATAGATGAGGCGTTGCGCCTTGGGCGCAGCGTCGTCGATGACGAACAGATCGAGACCATTCGGTAGCGGCCCGAACGATGAAACGATCGCCTCGATCGCCGCACTGATCGACATGCGGAACACCAGCACGCCGATTGGGGCGTCCGCAACCTTGCCCTTGGTCGAGCTCGCGTAGACCGGAATGAACAGCAGGCGGGATTCCGGTCCGTAGACCATCTTCATCGCTTGCGTGGCGGTCATGGTGCCGGTGGCGAGGGCTGTGGCGAGCGCGTCGCCTCCGACTTTCGTCAGGTCGAGGCCGAGCGGCGATTCGGGACGTTCCGGTTCGACGTAGCGCAGCGGGTAGTAGTCCGCCTGGTCGGGCGCGGGCACCAGGCTGCCATCCGCGGTCTTTTGGCGGATCGTGTAGTCGTCGTGACGTTCGGCGCGGGCACCCGCCTCGAACGCGGCGCGGTCGCGCTCGGCAACCCGCGGCGCCCAGGCTAGGTTCTCCACGCCGGATTGCAGCACGCTACTGGCAAGAAACACGCTTTTCGCGTAGGCGCGGAACTGCTCGGCGTCGAGGCCTTGATAAGGCAGCGCCGCGGCGAACCCTTCGATCGTGCCTTCGTAACGGCTCAGCACTTCCTGAAGGTCGCGCGCCCGGGTTTCGGCCTGCACGGAGAATTCCGTGGAGACCCGATCCTGCGCGGTCTTGCGCGCGTGGTCGAACAGAGTGATCGACGCAAGAATGCCGAGCCCCGCGGCGAGCGCGGACGGCCAATGCTTATAGACACCGATCCAATTCATTCAGCGTGGATTCCTCAAACCCTCGCCGGGCGGAAGCGGAGAATACCGCCTATTTCGTTGAATAAGGGTAAAGTAGCGAAGCTTTAACTGTCGCGCGCTATCGCTGTCGGCTACCGCAATCCTGGTGGCGACCCGAGATGACGATCGTTGCGCGCATCTGCCGACCTTCCTGGTGTTGGCTTGTCGAGGGAGCCGCGCTTGTCGTGGGGCTCATGCTCGTCTTTGGCGCCGACGGCCAGGCGCGCGCAGGTGCGCTCGACGACATCCGCGCGCGGGGCGTGCTGGTGGTCGGCGCCAAAGCCGATTATCGGCCTTTCGGGTATCGCGATGACGCCGGTATCATCGTCGGCTTCGAGCCCGATCTCGCCGCCGAGATCGCCAAGGCGCTTGGCGTCAAGCTGAAGCTCGTGCCGGTCGTGGCCACCAACCGCATCACGCTCCTGCAATCGGGCGATCTCGACCTCGTGATCGCGACGATGAACGTCACTCCCGAACGCGCCAAGCAGGTCGATTTCGTCGAGCCCAGTTATTACGCCTCGGGCGTCAACGTGCTCGCGCCGAAATCAGCGCACCTCGAGGTCTGGCAGCAGCTCCAGGGCAAACCCGTGTGCAGCGTCGAAGGCTCCGCCTATCTCGGCGAAATCAAGGACCGTTACGGCCCTGACTTCCATCTCTACAAGAACACCGACCAGGTCTATGCGGCGGTCAAATCGGGCGAATGCTACGCCGCCTATGACGATACCGCGCTGATCGGCCAGCTGCAGATGCCGGGATGGAGCGACTACGAGATGCCGCTGCGCTCTGTGCTGCTGCAGCCCTGGGGCATGGCGGTCAAGCCGGGCAATACCGAGCTTGCGGCGTTTGTCGGCGACCTCATCAAGAAGTGGCATGCCAACGGGCATATCGAGCAGCTGGAGCAGACCTGGCACATCCCTCCCTCGGTCTTCGCCGAGGAAATGCACCGCCGCTTCGCCGACGCGGAGTAGCTAACCCGGCTTCCGCACCAAGGCCTCGATCGTGCGGCCGAGCCCCGCTTCCTGGTTGCGCGCCGAGTTGAGCTGCATCTCCAGAAGCCGTTCGCCCATGATGAGATGGGTTCCGAGCCGCCCCAGCCCTTCGCGCTCCAGCCGCTCGCGGTTGCGGATCGTCGCCGGCAGCGTCTCGGCGGTCGTGTCGTGGAATACGACGATGTCGAACCCGGCGCCGGTGAGCTGCGCGCGCATCTCGCCGGGCGTCACCAGAAAGCTCGTCGCCGGTGTTTCGGCCCACGGCACCGGATAGCGAAATTCGCCTTCGCCGCCGCGGCACAAATTCGACAGCGCCAGCACCCCGCCCGGCTTCAGCGCACGAAACGCCTCGCGATAGAATTGCCGTTTGTCTTCGATGTTCATGATCACGTTTTGCGAATAGGCGCGCTCGAAGCTGTTGTCGGCGACGGGCAGGGCCAGCGCGCTGCCGTTCTTGATGGTGATCCGGTCGGCGAGGCCGGCGGCCTTGTTGAGCGCCTCCGCCGCCGCGCAGAATTCCGGGGTCAGGTCGACGCCGGTCACTTGCACGCCGCATTTCGCGGCAAACCAGCGTGCCGGGCCGCCGATCCCCGAGCCGATATCGAGGATGTGCTCACCGGGCTCGGGCTTCAATAGCTCGACCAGCTCTTTGGTCGCGACAATGCCGCGGCCATGGAAATGGTCGAGCACCGACAGCGCATCGACCGTCAGCGCCGCATCGGCCCCGTTGACCTCACGGAGCGCCGCGAGGATGCGCTCGGCGATCCCGCCACTGCCGTAATGCTGCGCAACGTCGGTCTCGATAGCCATGCTCTGTTCCTCGGGGTTTAATGCGATCCATCGGAATGCTAGCGCATTACAGTGGCGGATGCCCGGACGCACTGACAGCCAAGGGAGAGCAATATGGCCTTGAAGATCGAGCGTTTTCAGCCACCCGGCATGGATGTCCGCGTGCAGGAAGGCAAGGCGGCCTATTCGCATGTCGTGACCGTTTCGGGCACCGGCAAGCTCATTTTCATCGCCGGGCAGCTCGGCCGCGATGCCAGCGGCAACATTGTCCCCGGCGGCATGCGCGCGCAGATGGAGCAGACCTTCAAGAATCTCGACGCCTGTCTCAAGGCCGCCGGCGCGACTTGGGCCGACGTCATCAAGACCAATACTTTCGTTGTTGATTACGATGCGTTCTCTCAATGCCGCGACGTGCGCATGCGCTATTTCGGCGTCGCCGTGCCGACCAGCACGACCATCCGCATCAGCGGTCTCGCGCAACCCGAGGCGCTGCTCGAGATCGAAATGATCGCGGCGGTGAATTAGGCCGATCGCCGCTTCCGCTCTAATCGCTCTTCTTCAAGACCTCGTAGATCCGCTCGTCATAGGGCGCGCCCTCGAACGGCGTCAGTTTGGCGCGGAACGCGCGAGTGTGGTCGGCGGCGGCGTGCGCCTCGAGGCTCTTGCGGTCGGCCCACGCCTCGATCAGGTGGAAGTGGTTAGCGCGGCCGTCCCAGATTAGCGCGTCGAAGCGCTGGACGCCGGCGTCCTTGCGGCTGTCGGTGGCAAGCTGTTTGACCATGCCGGCGACCTCGTCCTTGCTCTGCGGAAACACGTCGATATGGGTCACCACCCAGATCGCGCCTTGGAGATTGGCGTCGGCGGCCGGCTTGGCGACATCCAGCTCCAGGAACGGTCGTGCGCTGAACGGCGCTGTGACGATCGGCTGCAGCTTGTCGCCGAGCGCCTTCATCGCGGCGGCGTGCGCGTCGGCGGCGGCCTTGTCCTTCCACGCCTCGACAATCGCGAAATGGCCCGGCCGGTTCAGCTCGTGCAGCACCGTCAGCTCGGTGTTGCCGTCTTCCTTGCGGGTTGCCGCGGCGAACTGGCGGAGCAGCGCCGCGGCCTTGCGCGTCGCCTTCGGCTCGGCGTTGAAATAGGTCACGATGTAATAGGCCCCGGACGGCGACGCGGCAGCGGCTGGCGCCGGGGCGGCGGCAAGTGCCGGGGCCAGGGCAGCGGGCGGCGGGGTCGCTGGGGCGGGCGCGGCCTGGTCGGCAGGCGGGCTGGCTGGGGCCGACGATTGCGCCTGCGCCCTTGCCGGCTGCATAGCGCCGGCGAACAGCATCGCCATCCCTAGCAGCGCCACCGATATCGTCCGCATCGTGCCCTCCCTGTCATCTTCCCGCCATCGCAGCGGATCGATTAAGGGCGATGCTCGCACAACCGGAGGGTGCGCGCAAACCGCGCCCTCGGCGAAGAAGTCGCTATTGGAACTTCGGCATCACCTCTTTGCAGATCAGCTTGAGTGACCGCATCATCGTCTCGGCCGGTATCGCCGCGCCGAAATTCAATTCGAACAGGATGCCGTCGATGCCGAGCTCGTTTTCCAGCTCCTTCAACCGGTCGACCACGGTGTCCGGCTCGCCGACGATGACCTTGTCGCGAATCACATCGTCATAGGTGGCGCGCTTCACCTCTTCGACCTCGGCGCGGCGGCGCGCGTTGGGCGAGCCTTCGAGCCGTTCGATCAGCGATTTGTAGCCGGCCATGATACTCGGCTCGCCTTCTTCCTTCGCCTCGTGGTCGGTCTGGCCGCAATGCATCGAGAGACGCAGATAGACCTCCGGGTTGCCGGGATTGCCGGCTTCCACCCACGCGTCGCGATAGGCCTTGAGATCGGGCTTTAGCCCGACCAGCGAGCCGCTGCGAACCGAGACGAACAGCGGGTAGCCGAGCCGGCCCAGGGTCGGAAACGTGTCCTCGCTGGCGCCGGCGATGCGGATCGGCGGATGCGGCTGTTGATACGGCCTCGGCACCGCCTTCGCTTCGTTGAAGCTGTGGTACTTGCCGTTGTAGGAGAAGGTTTCGTTGGTCCACGCCGTCTTGAGGATATCGAGCGTCTCGTAAAACCGCTCGCGGCTTTCCGAATAGGGCACACCGTAAGCGGCGTAGCCGCGCGGATTGCCGCTGCGCCCGGCGCCGAGAATGAACCGCCCGCGGCTGACGACGTCGACCGTCGATGTCTCCTCGGCCAGCCGCAGCGGGTGGGTCAGCGGCAGCACATGCACCGCCGTACCGATCTTGATGCGCTTGGTGCGCGCGGCGATCTGGCCCGCGACGTTCATCGGCGCGCTCAGCACCGAGCGCCGCGCCTGCTGATGAATCTCGGCGAGCCAGAACACATCGAGACCCCATTCGTCCGACGCCTCGACCTGCTCGAAGCCTTGCGCGAACGCATCGGCGTCGGATTGCCCCGGCACCTGCCGGTGAAACTCGTGATACCAGCCGAACTCCATCGGTTTGCCCTCGTCTCTGCGCGTCGGCGCTGTGCCTCGTCCGAACCCTAGGCTGCGGTCCGTCATCAAACAAATACTGTTCTTTGATCCGCCCCATACCGGAAGAGCATGGCAGGCTGTATGATCGTCTCTCGTCGCATTCAAGAAGGGTGCCGCGATGGAATTGCGCAGCCTGCATTATTTTGTCCGCATCGCCGAATTGGGCAGCATCACCCGTGCCGCCGCACATCTGCATGTCGCGCAGCCGGCGTTGACCCGCCATGTGCAACGCCTCGAAGAGGAGCTCAATGTCGCGCTGTTCACCCGCGCCAATCGCGGCGTGCGGTTAACCGAGGCCGGGCAGAAGCTGCTCGACGGGGCGACCCGCATCCTGCGCGACATCGAGCGCACCGGCGACGAGATCCGCGCTCAAGACGCACATCCCTCGGGCAAGATCATCCTCGGCATCACCCCGACTCTGTGCCCGGTGTTGGTGCCCGACCTCCTTGCGCGCATGCGCCGCGACTATCCGATGATCGAGCTCAAAATCATGCACGCCGGGATGGTGCGGCTCGAGGAGTTTGTCATCGACGGCAGGGTGGACATTGCGCTGCTGTCGGAATTGTCGCGCAGCCGGCTTATTCAATCGACCCGCCTCGCCGAGGAGGAGATGGTGCTGGTGACGCGCGCCGGGATGCGCTCCGCCGGGATCGTCACCGGCGAGGAATTGTGCCGGACGCCGCTGATCCTCGGCGACGGGCTGCGGGCGGCGATGGATGCGCTCCTCGCCGGGCACGAGATCGAGCTCAATGTCGAGACCGAGCTGAACGACCACGAAACGATCCGCCTGATGGTCGCGCAAGGCATGGGCGCGGCGGTGCTGCCTTTGTCGTCGGCTTCACGCGAATGCGCCCGCGGCCTTTTGGAAGCCCACCGCATTACCGAAGAGGGCCTATTCCGCACCCTGGCGCTGGGCGTGCGCGCCAGCCGCAACGCCTCGCTCGCCCGCGAGGCGGTCGCCCGCACGATCCGCGCCATGGTCGAGGACATGGACGGTGAAGGCCGCCTCGCGCTCGAAACGCGACGGCCCGCGCGCCGTATCCGCAAACGCCATGCCGAACTCGTATAGCCAGGATAAGTATCGAGTATTTTGAACATCGCAGCGCCTCGCCGTAATCTGCCCGATAGCAGGCGAAGGAGCGCGCAGATGCAGTTCGGGTTGTTCGGCAGCGCCGCCGCGCGGCGGCCCACCAGCGCCGAGGCGGAATTCGACAGCGCCGAGGGGTTCCGCGACTTCATCGAATACAATGTCGAGGCTGAGGCGCTGGGTTTTCGCGGCACCTTTGTCGTCGAGCATCATTTCACCGGCTACGGCCAGGTGTCGGCGACCCTCAACCTCTTGACCTGGCTCGGCGCCCGCA
>DATJSH010000117.1:0-13102 GCA_035504235.1 Allostellaceae bacterium
GTCACGCAAGATTTCACGATGAAGAACAGTCAGGTGTTCCGCGGCCTGCCGACCTGGCACCCGATCCTCTTGATGGCGGACGAGGAGAAGCTGCGGCTCTACGCCGACCCGGAAATCCGCGCCAAGCTGCATGAGGAGGCGGTCGTCAACAAGCCGGACAGCGCGGTCGGCATCTCGAAGACCTGGTGGAACTACATCTGGGTCAACGAGCCGGCGCTCGAAAAGAACAAGTGGATGCAGTTCAAGTCGATTGGCGAGATCGCCGAGAAAGAGGGCAAGCGCGTGATCGATGCCTTCCTCGACCTCGTGGTCGAGGAAAAGCTCGAAACCCGCTTCCTGCAGGCCGAGAACAATATCGACGACGAGGCGCTGAAGAAGATCCTGACCCACCCGAACGCGGTGATCGGGCTCGGCGACGGCGGCGCGCATGTGCAGTTCCACGGCGGCTACGGCTATCTCACCAAGCTGCTCGGCGAATGGGTGCGCGAGAAGCAGGCGATGAGCCTCGAGCAGGCGGTGCGGCGCCTGACCTTGGACAGCGCGTCGACCTTCGGCATCTACGACCGCGGCCTGCTGCGGCCGGGCCTCGCCGCCGACATCACGATCTTCGACCCCGCCACGGTGAAATGCGGCAAGGAGACCGTGGTGCACGACTTCCCGGCCGGCGGCTGGCGCATCAAGGAGGCGGCCGAAGGTATCTTCGGCACCGTGGTCAACGGCCAGGTGCTCTACGAAGACGGCAAGCATACCGGCGCGCTGCCGGGCCGGGTGCTGCGCAACTCCTATTACGAGCAGAACCGCCGCAGCAACGCTTAGGCTTTATCCCCACCCAACCCCTCCCCCATCAAGGGGAAGGGATCGAGGGACGAAAGGGCCGCCGTGGCGGCCCTTTTAGTCTTCCGCTTCGCAGGGCGCGGGGCCGGGATCGCGCAGCATTCCGATCGTGCGGTCGCCGAGCATCTGCCCGGCGTTTTCGCCTGTCTGGTACTGGATCGCGCCGCCGGGCTCGCCAAACCACGGCGCCGCCGTCCCCGAGTTGGCGACAAGCGGGCGATCGACCCGGTAGACCGTATAGGCCTGGGTTTCGCAGACATAGGGCAGGGCGCGCATGTCGTATGGCGTGGCTTGCGGGCTGAAATAGGTGCCGCCGGGCGAGCCGAAACGGTCGAGCAGCATGCCGGGCGGCAGGACGGCCGGGACCGGCGCGGCGGCGAACCCGCCATTCGGCGGCCAGATCAGATTGCCGTGCGCGTCGAACCATTGCGGCGCGGCCGCGTGCCGCGCTTCCGGAGACAGGTTTTGCGCCGCGACCAGCGCCGCCGGTGGCGAGGGCGCCATCTGCGGCGGCAACTGGTAGCACGCTGAGAGGCTGAGTAGTGCCGCAAGTGAAGCAATGAAGTTTCTCATGTACCGCATGGACTGTTAAGGGTCGGTCTTGGGCAACGTACAAGGGCCAACATACCAGCCATTAGTCGACAAATTCCAGATGAGGCTAGGCGTTACAAGCATCGTGCACGTTTTCTTTGGAAGTGTTGGTCCAGCAAAAGTAACAGTGTCGAAGCTAAAAGATATGGTTTTTGCGCCAAGCAGATAATCAATAAATTTGTCGGCATCGATAAATTCTTTATAGCATTCTGCGGTGGAAACGTTGCAATTTTCTTGGGTGGGGGCAAATCCTATTAATTGACTGACGGTCGCGCCTCCGCCGACTTGAATTGGATGCGCGTCAGTTGCATTGTCGATTTTCAATTCATTATTCTCTCGTCCTATCTTTGGGAAAGAAATCCATATCTGTTTTGTGATCAATTCTTGTGATGTGATGCCGGTCTTATTGACGGTGATTGTTACGTTGACCTCGCGAACAACTCCGTTATGACCGGGATCACCTCCATTAGTGAACGTAACGTCGCCAGCCGTTCGTACAAAAATCTGACCATCAGGATAACGGTCGAAGAATACAAAGACCCTATCGGGTGTATAAAAATTTATTTTTGCTCCACTGAACCATGAATAACCTTGGTAAATTAGAGTGATAATAGAGATAAGAAACGCGCTGGCGGCTAATAAGTCAGCCTTTCTCACAATTGTAAAACCAAGGAATGAAAAGTACCGCTCCGGAGGGGGCGGGCTATCAGGAACTGGAGGGGACGTCACACTCACTATCTCGGCGCGGGTTTCGCTGCGGGCTCAGTTGTGACGACTGACGGGGGGCCGGAAGACGGTGGCCCGTTCTGCACAGGTGGTGCAGGAGCAGTAGATGCCGCGGAACCGACAGGAAAGGACTGGTCACACGCACGGATTTGTGCAGCAAACATATTTGCGTAAGTTGCATTCCGTGCGGCAGACCGTCGAGCCTGAGCGCATTGGTCGGCTGTAAGAGTAGCAGGTGCCGCTGGCGTGGCGGGCTGCGTGGTCGTAACCGATGGTGTCGTAGTCGTTGTGCTAGGTTGCGCCCCTAGATGCGTAGTGCCTTCTGCGAGAACCATTCCTAACGCGCATAAAAACAGTCTCTTTCGCATCCGAGTCACACTCCGCAGCTAATTTTTACAAAGTAGAAAGTCGTAGGGTGGAAAAGCGTAGCGCTTTCCGCCATGCCGGCCGCAGTGCTTGCGGATGACGCTGCGCTTATCCGCCCTACATTCGTCCTCAGTTCGGCAGCCAGGTCACCGCGCGGATTTCGGTGAACTCGCGCGGCAGCTTGTGCCACGTGTCGCCGGCGTTCTCGGTCGCGAAGAGTTCGCCGTAATGGCTGCAGGCGACGATGCGGTCGGGGTCGGCCTTGTTGGTCGCGAAGCCCCAGATCGGCGAGTTGGGCTCGACCGGGAGCTTGAGCATCTCCCATTTGTTGCCGCCATCGGTCGAGCGATGGATGCCGCCGGCGCAGCCGACGGCGCCGTCGCCGCTGGCGACAAAGAGCGTCTTCGGGTCGTCGATTTTTTGCGTGAGCTGGCGGCAATAGGGCAGCTTGAAGCGGCCGTTGACGCCCATCGGGATCCAGTGCTCGCCGGCGTCAGTGGTTGCGAAAATCTCGCGCGGTGTTGTGGTCAGCACCTTGTTCGAGCCGTTGAGGTTGATCGTCACGTCGTGGATGTCGGGGTCGGGCACGCCTTCGGTGATCCGCGTCCAGGTGTCGCCGCCGTCGAGGCTGCGGCGCACGCCATCAACCTCGACCCCGGCCCAGACATGCTTCGGGTTCGCGGGGTCGACGACCAGCGCGGTGACGCGCGGTATGCGGACATTGGGGCATTCCTCGGCCATGTCGACGGCGAGCTTTTGCCAGCTCCGGCCCGCGTCCTTGGAGCGGAATAGGGCTGCCGGCCGCGTGCCGGCAAAGATGATGTCCGGGTTCGACGGATCGACCGCGATCTTCCAGACATCCATCTTGTTCATCGGCGAGTCGAGCCGGGTGAAGCTCGCGCCGCCGTCGGTGCTTTTGTGGATGCCGTCATCGGCGCCGGCGAAGATCGTGCGCGGTTCGGTTGGGTGATTGGCGAGGCCATAGACGCGGCTCTCGCTCCACAACCCGCCCTCGTTCTGCGAGCGCTTCCAGGTGTCGCCGGCATCCGCGCTGCGCCACAGCCCGCTGCCGATCGTGCCGATGCAAATCGAATAGGACATGCGTTCCTCCCGATACCGTTAATCCCTCTCCCCGCGAGCGGGGAGAGGGAGGTGTTTCCTTAGTGCGTGCCTTCCCAGCCGGTGTGCGAGATGTCGATCACCACACCGTCGGGGCCCGACCATTTCATTTCGAAATTCGCGTGGCCGGCGCGAACTTCGGCATAGGCGGCGGCCTCGTCGCCGGTCTTCGCGGTGAGGCGTTCGGCCCGCGCCTCTTCGAGCTTGCCGCAGGCGTCGCCGAGGTCGTCGACCTCGAAGCCGAAATGGTGGATGCCGGTGAAGTTGGGGCCGTGCGCGCCGATGTCGGCCGACCCCTCGCCCTTCAGGTTCAGCACCGCGACATGGATGTAGCCGTCGGTCAGGAATACCGCGCCGTTGGCGTTGCGGCGCAGTTCTTGAAGGCCGAACGCCTCCTTGTAGAAGGCTGCGGTCTTGGCCGGGTCGGCGGTGGTGAGCGCGATGTGCTTGATGCGCGCCATCTCAATAGCCTTCCCAGCCGGTATGCGAGATGTCGATGACGACGCCATCGGGGCCCGACCATTTCATCTCGAAATTGGCATGGCCGCCGGCGGCCATTGTGTGATCGACGTGCTCCTTGCCGGTCAGCTGCACAGCATTTGCGATCTCGAGCTGGTTGACCGCCGCATCGAGGTTCTCGACCTCGAAGCCGAAATGATGGATGCCGGTGAAGTTCTCGCCATGCGCGCCGACATCGGGCGAGCGATTGTCCTTGAGATTGAGCACCGCGAGGTTGATGTGCCCGTCGGTCAAAAACACGGCGCCGTTGGGGCTGCGGCGAACCTCCTTGAGGCCGAAGGCTTCCTTGTAGAAAGCGGCGGTCTTCGCGGGATTTTCGGTGGTCAAGGCGATGTGGCGGATGCGGGCCATGGGTCACTCCTCCAACGGTGCGGCATTCCGTCAAGAATAAGGCCGCAGCCGGGGCTTTGTCACTCGCCACTCTTTAACCAGACTCGCGGCGCAACAGGCTCACGGGGACTTTAGGTACCTGAAATAGAATGCCCCGAACACCAGTACAATGCCGACATTGACCATCAATCTCGGCCAGAATCGTCCCCTGAACAACAGAAAATCCACGCCGACGATCACGAATATCATCATTGCGATGTAAAACGCGACGAGCCAACCTTTATCCATTTCAATCACCACTGCATATGCGTGCGCGAAACGACGAGTCGGTTACCATACGAAGATTGCCACTCCGGACCGGGTGGACAATGAAGAATCAGGGAGCGATGACAAATCGGGCCGCGTCATTCGGCTCTGCGGCCGGGCGCGCCTCTGGCATCGTTTTTAAAACCCGCTAGAATTTCGGCGGACAACCTGGGAGGAGCGACATGGCGCGCGACGGCTATCTGATCCTCGACAGCGATCTGCACATGATGGAGCCAGGCGACCTCTGGGCGCGCTGGCTCGACGCACCCCACAACCAGAACCCGCCGAATTTCTTTGGCGGCCAGCGCGAGCAGCTCAAAGAGTCGAAGGAAGACAAGGCCAACACCGACTCGATCATGGGCATGACGGTGCAGGGCCTGGCGATCCCGGCGCACAACATGGAGCAGGGCGCGACCGTCTCCAGCCGCGAGCTGCGCCGCCGCAGCCGGGCGCGGCACCCGCATTTCAACGTCGCCCGGGCTAACGCCTATGACGCGCCGTCGACGTTGACGGCGATGGATATCGAGGGGATCGACGTCGCGGTGATGTATGGCACGCGCGGCCGGCAAATCCTCTGCCATGACGACCTCAAGCCCGATTACGCGGCGGCGCTAGCGCGCGCCTACAACAACTGGGCGGCGGATTACTGCAAGACCGACCCGACCCGCCTCAAATTCGCCGCGCAGCTGGCGATGCACGATGTCGGGCTCGCGGTCGCAGAGGCGAAGCGCTGCGTCAACGAATTGGGCGCGGTCGCCGTCGTCGGCACGCCGAACCCGGTCAACGGCCAGCATCTGCACGACGATGCGGTCGAGCCGTTATGGAGCGCGCTCGAAGAGCTGAACGTGCCGATCGGTTTCCACCCGACCGGCAACACCGCATTGAAGGACGATGCCGGGCGGCGCTATGTCGGCCATGCCAATTTCCACCCGATCGCGCACGCGATCCGCAACCCGGTCGAGCTGATGGGGGCAATCGCGTCGCTCACGACCGGCGGCGTGCTGGAGCGGCACCCGAAGGTGCGGGCGGCGTTCCTCGAGGGCACCGCCGGGTGGCTGCCGTGGTGGTTGTGGCGGCTCGACGACCAGTGGGAGAAATTCGGCCCCGGCTGTGAGCGGCAGCTCAGCATGGCGCCGAGCGCGTATTTCAAGCGGCAGTGCTATATCGCGCTCGATGTCGACGAAGAGCCGGCGGTGCACGCGGTCAACGATCTGGGCGCCGAGTATTTCGTCGTGTCGAGCGACTACCCGCACTCCGACGGCGCGTTCCCCGAGGCGATGGAGCAGTTTCTCGGGCTGCCGCTCAAAGACGAGCAGCGCCGCAAAATCCTGTGGGACAATTGCGCCCGGCTTTACGGGATCCCAACGCCGGCGGGTTCGCTGAGCCGCGACGTGAGGCAGGCGCCGGCGGCGGAGTAGCCCTCACCCTCCCAGCCCTGCGGGGCGGCGCCTCCCTCTCCCGCAAGGCGGCAGAGGGAGGCGATCGCGCAGCGATGGACGGGTGAGGATTATGCCGGGAAGCTGAGGAAGCACTTGTCCGAAGCCAGGATGTACGTCTCCATGTAGTCCTGGATGACCGGCTTTGGTTTGTCGAGCGCCTCCATCGCGCCGATGAGGCACATCCAGTTCAGCATTTCGTGCTGGCCGGAAAATTCCATGTCGTCGAGCGTGCGCTTGCGCCAGGTGGCGTAATCGGCGCGGCTGACCGCGTCAAAGAGGATGCGGTCGCCTTCATGGTCGGGCCAGAGGTAGCCGTTCTTCGGGCTGAGGAAGCAGTGCGACCACGAGGACGACGCGACCAGCGCCACGCGATAGGGCGACTTCGCCAGCACCTCGCCAATCGCGGCGCCAACATCCATGCAGCGCCAGGGTTGCGGCGAGGGCGGGTCGCCCGACTCGGTTTCGGGGCGCGGCGGGGCGAACAGATGGCCGAGCCCGCCCTTGGCGTGGATCAGGTTGCGGCCGTAGCAATTCACCGCGAACGGCACGACCGGGTAGGGGAAGCCTTTCCGGTCCCAATCGAGATAAAGAAAGGTGTTGGTGAAGGCGTGCGCCATCGGGTGATGCAGCGGCTTATAGGCATAGGCGAGGTCGATGCCGGCCTCGATGAGGCCGCTGGCGAGGTATTTCGCCGCCTCGCGGTGGCCCTTCAACGGCAAGGTCCAGTCGCCCGGCTCGTCCCAGCGGTTCGGCTTGCCGACACCGTTCGAGCCGTTGCTGTGCTGCCACGGCTGCAGGTCGAATTCGTCGTCATAGCCGAGCACGCAAAACGGCGGGATGATGTCTTCCTTGAAGTTCTCGTACTGGTCGTCACCCCAGACGAGCACGAAATCCGGGTTGAAATCGTCGAGAATTTTGCGGATCGCGCGAAAGTCGTTGCCGAAACGCTCGCCGCAGCGATTGGCGGCGCCGAGCCCGTCATCGTTGCCCAGCTCGGCGAGCAGCTCCTTCGGCCAGTTCGCCGGGTCCTTGTAGGCCGGATCGACATTGGGGGCTTCGAGCACGCGCTTGAAGACGCCGGTCAACGTCTCGTTGTGGCCGCACAACGTCGGCCAGTGGGTAACGCCCAGTCCGAGAATTTCCGCCATCTGCCTGTTCCTCGCTATGCGGGTTGTGCCTCGAATATTTGGTCGCCCAGCGGCAAAGTAACCCAAGGCTGCTTGCTGCGCGTAAAATAATGCGCGGTCGGCCGCAGCCATGACCGGTCGTCGAGCGTCCCGGCCCGCACCCGGCGCACCACCTGGCCGCTGACCGGATCGGGCCGGCCGAGGCCAGAAATCCAGCAGCCGCAATCCGGGCACAGCAGCCGGATGTTCACCCGGCCGCTGCCGGCGATGCGCTCGACCGGCCGCGGCTCGCCCTTGGTCAGGCGGAAGCTGCTCTCCGGCACGATGATCGCCAGCGAAAAGGCGGTGCCGGTGATGCGCTGGCAATCGGTGCAATGGCAGGTGTAGGTGAGGATCGGCGCCGCGGCGATTTCGTAGCGCACCGCACCGCAATGGCATCCGCCGGTCAGGGGGAGCTGCATCGCCACCTGCCTCAACTCGCGCTTTTGGCAAAGCGTGGGATGTCGGCCGTCACATGCACCCAAGCCAGCGCATCGTCGCGGAAAATCTCGCGAAGCGGGCTGACGGCCTTCGGATCGTCAAGCGTGCCGGCAAAGATGATCGCCAAGCCTTGCCGGATTGTCGGCTCCTCAAACAAGGACGAACCGCATTCCGCGCAGAAGTTGCGGAGGACGGGTTTGCCGCTGCCGCCAACGCCGGAGTGGATCTTGACCGGGCCCGTCACCGTCAGCGCCGCCTTCTGCACCGGAACCAGCGCGGCGAAGGTGGCGCCGGTGAATTTCTGGCAGTCGGTGCAATGACAGATTATCGCGCCGGTCTGCTCGGCCTGAGCGGTGTAGCGCACCGCGCCGCAGAGGCAACCCCCCTTCAGTTCGGCCATTTGTGCCTCCGTTTCTAATATTGACCCGGTTTAATATTGCCCGCGGGGTTCGAGGCCAAAGGCGTGCTGGCCGTACATCGTGCCGACAGCGTCCCAGTTGAGGCTGACATGCCGAGCGACGGCATTGGCGTCGCGCCACGCGCGCTGCACCGGGTTCGATAAGAGGAGGCCATAACCGCCGGTCGAGGCGTTCAGCGCCTCGACCGCCTGCACCGCGAGCCGGGTCACATAAGCCTGGTTGCGGCGGCAGCGGATGCGGTCGGCGACGGTGATCTCCTCGCCATCATAAAGCTTCGTGGTCATAACGCGCATGTCGGTAAGGAGGACGAGCTCGGCCGCTTCGACATGCGCGGCGGCCTCGGCATAGCGCAGCTGGACCGTTGCGAACTCGACCATCGGCAATTGCCCGCCGGCGAGCGCGCCGCGGGTCTTGCGCCCGCCGGTCATCTCCAGATAGGCGTCGAGCGCGCCGCGCGCCGTGCCGACCGCGGTCGAGGCCAGCATCGACGCGCCGTTGATGAGCAGCGGCATCTTGTAGATCGGGTTCTTGTGGTATTGGCCACCCGGGGTGGTTCCGGCGCGCGCGTCGGCGAACATCAGCACGCGATGCGCCGGCACAAACGCGTCGTGCGCGGCGATGTCCTTGCTGCCGGTGCCGGCAAGCCCGTTGACGAACCAGTTGTCGATAATCTCGACATCGCCGATCGGCAGCAGGAAGAACGCGCCTTCATAGGGCGGCGCCTTGCCGTCAGGGGTGATGAAGCCGCCGAGATAAATCCACGACGCGTGGTCGCAGCCGCTGGCGAACGACCAGCGCCCGTTGAGGACATAGCCGCCATCGACCGGCACCGCGGCGCCGGTCGGCGCAAAGGCGGCGCAGGCGAACGGGTCGACATCGCTCGACCACACCTCCTGCTGCGCCTCGATCGGGAAATGCGCGATCGAGCGCCCGTTCGACACCGCGCCATTGACCGACCAGCCGGTCGAGGCGCAGGCGGCGGAAATGGTCATGGCGATCTTGAGCGCGGTCTCGCCATCGTATTCGAAGCCGCCGAACTCTTTTGGCCGGCAGGTGCGCAGCAGCTCAGCGTCGCGGATTTTCTCGATGATGTGCGGGAAGACGTTGCGGTTCTTCTCGGTGGCCTCGGCGAGCTCGCGGATTTCCGGCACCATCGCCCGGGCGCGGGCGACGAGCTCGTCGGGAGACGGGATGCTGAGGCGGCGGATTTCCATACGGTCCAAGGGGGCGGCCGTCATTTAGGCTGGCACCTCGCGTTTCGGCCGAGGCAGAATGCGCCTCGCGGCGGGCTTCAGACAATTGAAAACCGCCGCCTAAGGGGAGCCACGCCATGTCGTCACGCTGGGTTTTAGGCATCGGCATCGCGGCCGGATTCTGGCTCGGCATTCTCGGCACGGCGCCGGCTTATGCCGACGACGATACGCTGAAGCCGATCCCGGCCGCGGAATGCCAGAAATTGGCGGCGCAACTGCAGGACGCGATCGGCGTGCCGATGCAGGCCGGCGAGGACGATTTCAGCGACATCAATACCGGCGCCGACGGCCGCTCCTGCCATATCCAGGGCAGCGCCTCGGATAGGGCCTTCGCCAACCCGGACGAGGTCATGGGCAAGATGACCAAGGTGTTCGGCGACTGGCACGAAGACCCCGAGCGCGCGGATAGCGGGCCGGACGGCGCGGATGACGGCTTTACCAATGGCAACCGGCTGGCGGTGCTCGGGGTGAGCTGGGAGCCGGTCCCCGGCGTCAGTTGCTCCGACAAGGAGCCGCTATCGGCGTGCAAGATCACGCCGCAGCAGAGATTGTGGACCGCCTCCGCCGACATCGTCGAGCAGGCGCCGACGGCGAAGTAGCCGCCGATGCATTGTCGTGGACAGGCGAAATGACTATTATGACCATTGTGACTACTTTTGGTGATAGGAGTAGGCCTGTGGATGGCGACTGGACGGTTGCGAAAGCGAAGGCTCACCTCAGCGAGGTAATAAATCGCGCCATGTCGGAAGGCCCGCAAACGATCACCCGGAACGGCCGGAAGGCTGTTGTCGTGGTTTCGACAGACGAATGGGAAAAAAAGACTAAGCGCAAGGGGTCGTTGGTCGAATTTTTCGCCAAGTCGCCCTTGCGTGGTGTCGATCTCGACTTGGAACGGTCCCGCGACGGTTTCCGGCCGATTAACCTGTGAGCTATCTGCTGGACACAAATGTCGTCTCCGAACTGACCCGACCCGAGCCCGAATCACGCTTGGTGATGTGGCTTGACTCCGTCGACGAAGATCAATTGAGACTCAGCGTCGCGACCGTTGCGGAATTGCGTTTCGGTGTCGCGCGGTTGCCGGCCAGCCGTCGCAAGCGAGCGCTCGATCATTGGCTGCACGACGAACTGCTGGATCGCTTCTCCGGTCGGGTATTGCCGGTCGACACTGACGTTGCGCTGGCGTGGGGCGACATCACATCGGAACGGCAGAAAGCGGGGCGTCCAATCAGCGCGATGGACGCCATGTTGGCCGCGACCGCAAGGGTGCATGGGCTTGCGCTTGTCACGCGCAGCGGGTCCGATTTCATCGGATCGCTGGGCGACGTCATCAACCCCTGGGTCTTCGAAGGCTAAGGCCGCGCCTCCCTGATCGCGCGCCACAGCGCTTCGGGGGTCGCGGGCATCGCGATCTCGGTGACCCCTAGCGGCTTCAGCGCGTCGATCAGCGCGTTGCCGACCGCGGGCATCGCGCCGACCGCGCCGGCCTCGCCCGCGCCCTTGACCCCCAAGGGGTTGGTCGCGGTCGGCACCGGGTTCGACTCGCAATGGATGGCGCAGAAGTTGTCGGCGCGCGGCATCGCGTAATCCATGAATGAGCCGGACAGCAACTGCCCCGATCCGGCGTCGAAGCGGATGTCCTCGAGCAGCAATTGCCCGACGCCTTGGGCGATGCCGCCGACGATCTGGCCTTCGAGCAATAGCGGGTTCATCACAAACCCGACATCGTCGACGACGTTGTAGCGGCAAAGCTCGACCGAGCCGGTCTCGGGGTCGATCTCCAGTTCGCAGATGTGGCAGCCATTGGGAAAGCACTGGTCGCCGGCGGCGTACGAGGCTTGCGAGATGAGGCCCGGCTCCATTCCCGGCGGGAGGCTGTGCGAATCCCACGCCGCGGCGGCGATTTCGGCGAGCGGCAGGGTGCGGTCGGTGCCGGTGATCTTGAACACACCGGCGTCGAACTCGACATCGGGCTCCGCCGCTTCCAGCATGTGCGCGGCGATGCTGCGCGCCTTGGCGACGATCTTCTCGGTCGCCATCATCACCGCGGATCCGCCGAGCGCCGCCGAGCGCGAACCGCCGGTGCCCTCGCCGATCGCCACCTTGTCGGTGTCGCCCTGGATATAGGTCACCTGGTCGGGATGCAGGCCGAGGCGGTCGCACAAAAGCTGCTTGTAGACGGTCTCGTGTCCCATGCCCTGGGTGATCGAGCCGGAGAGCAAGGTCGCGGTGCCGCCCTTGTCGAAGCGCACCTCGGCGGCCTCGAACCCGCCGGCCGCGGCGCGCTCGATCGTGTTCGACATGCCCATGCCGCGCAGCCTGCCGCGCGATTTGGCCTCGGCGCGGCGCGCCTCAAAGCCGGCGAAGTCGGCGCGCTGCAAAGCCAGGTCGAGGTTCTTCGCGAACTCGCCGCAATCGTATTTGAAGGTGAGGCCGGATTGGAACGGCATCGCCTCGGGCGGGATCATGTTGCGGCGGCGCAGCTCGACGCCGCTGATGCCGAGCTCGACCGCCGCCTCATCGACCATGCGCTCGATAACGTAGGCGAATTCCGGCCGCCCGTTGCCGCGATAGGGCCGCATCGGGTTGGTGTTGCTGAACAGCGCGGTGACCTCGACGTAGATCGCCGGGGTGCGGTAGACCCCGGCTAAGGTGCCGAGGTTCATGATGAAGACATTCGACCCAACCTGGGCGTAGGCGCCGACCGCGGCGGTGACCTTGACCCGAAGCCCGAGGAAGTGCCCATCCTTGTCCAGCGCCAGCTCGGCTTCGGTGACATGGTCGCGCGCCTGCGCGTCGGAGAGGAAGGCCTCAGCGCGCGTGCTCGTCCATTTCACCGGGCGGGCGAGCATCTTCGCGGCGAGCGTCACCAACGCCACCTCGTTGTAGAGCGCCGATTTCATCCCGAAGCTGCCGCCGATATCGCCGGCGACGACGCGGATTTTGCTCTCCGGCACCTTCATCATGCTGGCCAGCTCGGCGCGATAGCCGTGCGCGCGCTGCAGCACGGTGTAGACCGTGTAGCGGTCCTCGGCCTTGTCGTAGTCGGCGACCGCGCCGCGCGGCTCCATCGCCGCGGCGGTGACCCGGTTGATGACGAACTTACGCTTGACGATGCGGTCGGCCTTGGCGAGCGCCGCCTCGGTCGCCGCGCGGTTTCCTTCGGGATAAATGAAACAAATATTGTCGGGCCGGTCGTCCCAGACGAGCGGCGCGCCGGGCTCCAGCGCGGCGAGGCTGGAGGCGACGGCGGGCAGCGGCTCGTAATCGACCTCGATCAGCTCTGCGGCGTCCTCGGCCTGGTGCCGGGTCTCGGCGACGACAAAGGCGACGTAGTCGCCCACCCAGCGCACCTTGTCGCTCGTCAGCGCCGGAAAGCGGATCTTGCCAGCAGGCCGGCCGCCCTCGCGCTTGAGGCCGCCGGGGGTCGGCAGATCGTTCCAGCCCGAGGCGGCCCAGTCCGCGCCGGTCAGCACCAAGAGCACGCCGGGCGCCGCTTTGGCCGCGCTGGTGTCGATCGACTTGATGCGCGCATGGGCGTGAGGCGAACGCAGCACATAGGAATACGCCATGTTGGGCAGCCTGAGGTCGTCGAC
>DATJSH010000118.1:0-19799 GCA_035504235.1 Allostellaceae bacterium
GTGCTCGGCCTTGAAGTCGCGGCTCTGCTTCGTCCCGTGCTCGTAGGGCCGGTTGACGTAGGCGGTCTTCATCCCGTGCTTCGACGCCGCGACAAGATCGTTGTTGTGCGCCGCGGTCATCATCACCGCGCCGGGATCGCCCGAGCCCAGGAAGTCAATCGCCGACTGATACATCGCGGCGTCGGGCTTGTACGCCCGCACCAGGTCGGAGCCGAGCACGGTGTCCCACGGCAGCCCGCAATGCTTCGCCATGTCGGTCAACAGCCGCACCGTGCCGTTTGACAAGGTCGCGATGATGAACTTCTTTTTGATCCGCGTGAGGCCCGGCACCGAATCCGGCCACGGCTTGAGGCGATGCCAGGTGAGGTTGAACCAAACCTTGTCCGCCTCGTCGAGCCGCCCGGCGATGCCGAATTTGTCGAGCAATTGGTCGAGCGCCATGCGGTGCAGCGCGTCGAGATTGGTCCACGGCAATTGGCCGGTGCGCACCTTGTTCATCGACGGCGCGTAAAGCCCACGCCACTGGTCGGCGAATTCCTGCCAGTCGACGCCGGTGATGCCCTTGCGGGCGCCGATTTCCTCGCCGTCGGCGGTGACCGCGCCGCGCCAATCGACGACGGTGCCGAACACGTCATGCACCAGCGCCTTGATCTCGCTCATCCCGCCCTCTCCACATTCATCTCGCGAGTCATTTCGCCGCAGCATCAGGTGCGGCCGGCGTGCTGTAAAGCACCCGCTCGCAAATCGCCGCCGCCACCGTTACAATCCGCGACTCGTCACTCCAGCAACCGATTTGAGCCATGCCCGAGGAATTCTATCGCATCAAGCGTCTGCCCCCGTACGTCTTCGCCGAAGTCAACGCGCTGAAGGCGACCGGGCGAGCCGCCGGGCAGGATGTGATCGACCTCGGCATGGGCAACCCCGACGGCGCCACGCCAAAGCACATCGTCGACAAGCTCGTCGAGGCCGCGCAGAACCCGAAAGCGCATGGCTATTCGGCGTCGAAGGGCATTCCCGGCCTGCGCCGCGCCTGTGGCGCCTATTACGCGCGCCGCTTCAATGTCGACCTGGATCCCGAGCGCGAGATCGTCGTGACCTTGGGTTCGAAAGAGGGGTTCGCCAACCTCGCTCAGGCGATCACCGCGCCGGGCGACACGGTGATCGTGCCCAATCCGAGCTATCCGATCCATTCCTTCGGCTTCATCATGGCGGGCGCCGCGGTGCGCCATGTGCCGATCGGGCCGGGTGTCGATTTCCTCGACGAATTGAAAAAGGCGGTGAAGCACTCGATCCCGGCGCCGCTGGCGATCGTCTTGAACTTCCCGGCCAACCCCACGGCGATGACCGTCGACCTCGATTTCTATGGCGAGATTGTTGATTTCTGCCGGCACCACGGCATCTGGATATTGTCCGACCTCGCCTACGCCGAAATTTATTTCGACGACAAGCCGCCGCCGTCGATCTTCGAGGTGCCGGGGGCCAAGGACATCGCGGTCGAGTTCACCTCATTGAGCAAGACCTATTCGATGGCGGGCTGGCGGATCGGCTTCGCGGTCGGCAACCAGCGACTGATCGCGGCGCTGACCCGGGTCAAGTCGTATCTCGATTACGGTGCCTTCACGCCGATCCAGGTGGCCGCCACCGCGGCGCTCAACGGCCCGCAGGACTGCATTGCCGAAATCCGCGAACGCTACAAGGCGCGCCGCGATGTGCTGGTCGATGGGCTGAAGCAGGCCGGCTGGGAAATTCCGTCGCCGCAAGCATCGATGTTCGCCTGGGCGCCGATCCCCGAGGAATACCGGGCGATCGGCACGCTCGCCTTCTCGAAGCTGCTGCTGGAGCGCGCCAATGTCGCGGTCTCGCCGGGGGTCGGGTTTGGCGAATACGGCGAGGGTTACGTCCGCATCGCGCTTGTCGAGAACCGCCAGCGCCTGCGCCAGGCGACGCGCAACATCAAAGCTTTCCTCGCCGGTCGCAACGATACCGCCGATTTGCGTCGCGCGCAGCGCCTGCAGGCCGCGAAGTAAAGTCAGGCGCCGAGCAGCGGTATATCCAAGGTTGCTGCGGCAGCACGGAGGCCGCGATCCAGCGTTGCTAGCGGCAGCGCCAGCCGATGCGCGAGTTCTAAATAGCTCGCATCGTAGAGTGTCAGCCGAAACCGATCGGCGAGTTGCAAAGTGCCCGCCCAGGCATGGGTGCTGGTCTCCGTATCGATCGAAATTTGGGTGAGTTCCAAGACCTTGATCGCGTGAGCTCGAAAAGTTGAGGAAATGTGTCGACGGCGCATCGCTATGGCCAGGCCGTTGGCGATCTCCAGCCGCCAAAGCTGCGGGACAAAACAGCCACCGACACTAATTTGGTCGAAAACCCGTTGAACTTCCGTCGTCGTCTCGTCTGGAAAAATCCAGGCGAGAGTGAGCGAGGCATCGAGAACGAGGCTCATCGGCGCCCTTCGTCGCGATACGCCTTCCATTCCTCCCAATCGAACGCGCCATGTTTTTCCTTCTTTGCGAGGTCGCGGAGGCGCTGTATTGCCTCTCTTGCTTCGTCGCGGTTCACGGTGCCTCTCGGCGGCACGAGCCGAGCAGCTTCCTTGCCGTGCCGGGTGATGATGATCTCCTCACCCTGCTCGGCCAGATCGAGCAGTTCGCTCAATTTGTTTTTGGCCTCGAACGCGCCGACCTCTTTCATCCCCGGCTCTTTAAGCTAGATGACAGCTAGATAATACATCGGCATCAGCGACGCCAACGGCAATCCAAGCGAAGTCGCCGAGGGTCAACCGCCCGCGAGCCGGTAGCGCAGAAAATCGGAGAGCGTCGGCGGCAGTTCCAGCCATCCCGCCAGCATGTCGCTGGGAAGCGCGACGAGCAGCGAGCCCAGCACGGCCGCGAAGGCGCCGACGATGACCGCAATGTTCATGACCTCGTGTTCGCGGTTGATCCATTGCGATAATCCCAGCCGGAAAACCAACGAGAGCTGGAGGATCGGCGTCACCACGATCAATGGCGCCGCGGCCAGCGAGGCGTAGACGAAGGCCTGCGAGACCGCCACCGTCACCGCACCCGAGAGAAACCACGGCAGGTTTTCGCGGCTTGTGCTGCTGATGTCGCGGAAGGCGCCAGGCTTGAAGAGGATCAACGCAAAACACAGCGTCGCCGATGCGTAGGCGATGCAGCCGCCGGCTGCGGTCCCAAGGCCCGGGGCGGCGAGGAACGCCTCGCGCGCCATCAGCGGCGAGGTGCCGTAGCCCAGCGCCGCGCCAAGCGCAAACAAGTAGCCCGAAACGATTTGCGGGCGGAATGCTGGCTTGGTATTCGCTCCCGGTATCTTCCGTCTGCCGCCGGCGTTGCGCTGGGTGACGAACGAGCCGCCCAGCATCAAGACCGAGCCCGCGAGCTGCAATACGGTAAATATCTCGTGCAGGGTCAGGACCGCCCACACCATCGCGACGACGACTTGCAGCTGAACGACCGGGGCGGAGAGGTTCACCCCCATCAGCTGGTTGGATTTGTAGTTGCAGTAGCGGCCGAACACGAAATGCACGATGCCCTGTCCCGCCAGCCAGGCGACCGCCGCGGCCGGGTACATCGCGATCTGGCCCAACTCGCCGAAAGCGATCGCGATGACCAGAAAGGTGAGCCCGCCGAACGGGACGGTCAGGGCCATGCCTTGCAGCACGCTGCCCGTCACCACACCCCGGCGCATCGCCACATTGTTGAGCGCAAAGGTGAACGCGCCGAGAGCGGCGTAAAGAATACCGAGCAAAAAGACGTCCCCTCCCACACGCCCATGACGCGCCATGCGGTCCGGCTTTCGCCGCACGGCATTGTTATAATGGAAGGCGCGGGTTGCCGCGTCGTTGACTTGTCGCCGCCCGATCCCTATGTTCCGCGCCTTCGCAAGGTAGCCCGGCCATGAAGATCGTCAATTCGCTCAAGACGCTGAAGAAGCGCGACAAGAACTGCCGTGTCGTGCGGCGGCGCGGCCGCGTCTTCGTGATCAACAAGGCCAACCCGCGTTTCAAGGCCCGCCAGGGCTGAACGCGAAGTGTCGTTCCGGGCATCGCGCAGCGATGAACCCGGAACCCATGAACACAGACCTTGATTTGTTATCCGCCAGCGGCGCAGCGTTGCTGGTGCTGTCCGTGTTCATGGGTTCCGGATACGCCCCTTGTAGGCCGTTCCGGAATGACGGGTGACTTGAATGGAAATGCCGACACCCGATGCCGGGATGATCGCGCGGCGTGGCGAGGTCGCCGCGGCGCTGCGCACCATCGTCTCGCCCGACGCGGTCATCGACTCCGAGCCCGCGCGGCGCGCCTATGAGAGCGACGGACTGACCGCCTATCGCCAGCCGCCCCTCGTCGCGGTCCTGCCGTCGACGGTCGCCGAAGTCGCAGCGATCATGCGCTATTGCAGGAAAGAGGCAATCAAGATCGTGCCGCGCGGCGCCGGCACGTCGCTGTCGGGCGGTGCGTTGCCTTTGGCTGACGGCGTGCTGCTCGGCATGGCAAAATTCACCAAGATCGTTGAGATTGACTATGCCAACCGCTGCGCAGTGGTGCAGCCGGGAGTCACCAACCTCGCGATCAGCAATGCGGTCGAGCATGCCGGATTTTATTATGCGCCCGATCCGTCGAGCCAGATCGCCTGTACGATCGGCGGCAACGTTGCCGAGAATTCGGGCGGCGTGCATTGCCTCAAATACGGCCTCACCACCAACAACCTGCTCGGCGTGGAATTCGTCACCATCGACGGAGAGGTGATCCGCATCGGCGGCAAGCATCTCGACGCCGAGGGTTACGATCTCCTCGGCATTCTGACCGGGTCCGAGGGGTTGCTCGGTGTCGTCACCGAGGTGACGGTGCGCATCCTGAAAAAGCCGCCGACGGCACGCGCGGTGCTGGTCGGTTTTGCCCGCACCGAGGATGCCGGGAATTGCGTCGCCGCGATCATCGGCGCCGGCATCATCCCCGGCGGCATGGAGATGATGGACCGCCCGGCGATCCACGCCTCGGAAGCGTACGCCCAGGCCGGGTATCCGCTCGATGTCGAGGTGCTGCTGATCGTCGAGCTCGACGGGCCCGTGGCCGAGGTCGACCATCTGCTGGCGATCGTCGAGAAGCTGGCGAAAGAGAACCGCGCGGTTTCGTTGAAGATCAGCCGCAGCGAGGCCGAGCGGCTCGCCTTCTGGGCCGGGCGCAAGGCGGCTTTTCCCGCGGTGGGACGCATTTCGCCGGATTATTACTGCATGGACGGGACGATCCCGCGCGGCCGGCTCGGCGAGGTGCTGCGCGAAATTTCCCGCCTCTCGCACGTCCATGGGCTGCGCGTCGCCAACGTATTTCATGCCGGCGACGGCAATCTCCACCCGCTCATCCTTTACGATGCCAACACGCGGGGCGAGATCGAGCGCGCCGAGACGTTCGGGGCCGATATACTCAAGCTTTGTGTTGAGGTTGGCGGCGTCCTGACCGGCGAGCACGGGGTCGGCGTCGAGAAACGTGACCTGATGGGCACGATGTTCGACGAGACCGACCTGGCGCAGCAGGAACGGCTCAAATGCGCCTTCGACCCGGACGGGCTGCTCAATCCCGGCAAGGTCTTCCCCGAGCTGCACCGCTGCGCCGAATTGGGCCGGCTGCACGTCCATCACGGCGCGCTGCCGCATCCCGATTTGCCTCGCTTCTAGGCCTTGACTCGCTACGTCCCGACCTCGATCGACGAATTGCGCGAGGCAGTCGCGGCCGCGCTCGCTGCCGAGGAGCCGGTCGAGCTCGTCGCCGGCGGCACCAAGCGCGGGTTGGGCCGGCCGCTGCAGACGCCGCATGTCGTCGACCTCACGCGGCTCAGCGGCATCCGCGATTACGCGCCGAACGAGCTGGTGCTGACCGCCGGCGCGGCGACGCCGCTCGGCGCGATCGAACGCGCGCTCGCTGCCGCCCGGCAGATGCTCGCGTTCGAGCCGCCCGACTGGCGCGCGCTTTTGGGTCAGGCGCACGGCTCGCAGACCTTGGGCGGCCTCATTGCCTGCAATCTTTCGGGGCCCAGGCGGATCAAGGCCGGCGCGGCGCGCGACCACTTCCTCGGCTTCAGCGCGGTCAGCGGCCGCGCCGAGGTGTTCAAAGCGGGCGGCAAGGTGGTGAAGAATGTCACCGGCTACGATCTGCCAAAGCTGATGGCTGGCTCCTACGGCACGCTGGCGGCGCTCGCCGAGGTCACGGTCAAGGTTTTGCCGCGGCCGGAAACCACGGCGACAGTGCTGGTGAGTGGCGTTGCGCCCGATGCCGCGGTGCAGCTGATGGCGGCGGCACTCGGCTCGCCGCACGAGGTGTCGGGCGCTGCCTATCTGCCGCCTGCCGCCAGTTCGCCGAGCACCGCGCCGCTGCCCGCAGCGACCGGGGTCGTCGCGTTGCGTGTCGAGGGACCCGAGCCGTCGGTCGCCTACCGCCGCGCCGCGCTGCTCGGCGAACTGGCGGCAGGCGGCGAGACGGCGGCGCTCGGCGACGCCGATACCGCCGCATTGTGGCGTGACATCGCCAATGTCGCACCGCTGGCGGGGCTTGCCGGTCGCGCGGTCTGGCGTGTCTCCGTGGCGCCGAGCCGTGGCGCCGAGGTCGCACAGATGGTCGCGCGCCAAGTGGATTCCGTGTGGTTTCTCGATTGGGGCGGCGGGCTTCTTTGGCTCGCGGTCATCGAGCCGGGCGATGCCGGCGCCTCGGTCATTCGCGCGGCGATCGGTGGGCCCTCGGGAAATGGCGGTCATGCGACGCTGGTGCGCGGCTCGCCGGCTCTGCGAGCCGCGGTGCCGGTGTTCGAGCCGCAGTCCGGCCCGCTCGCTGCGTTGTCGCGCCGGGTCAAAGAGGGCTTCGATCCGCGCCACATCCTCAACCCCGGCCGCATGGTGGATGGGGTATAGGCATGCGTACCGACTTCACCCCGGCGCAGCTGCTCGATCCCGACACCCAGCAATCGGAAAAGATACTGCGCGCCTGCGTGCATTGCGGCTTCTGCACAGCGACTTGCCCGACCTACGTGCTGCTGGGCGACGAGCTCGACAGCCCGCGCGGCCGCATCTACCTCATCAAGAACATGCTCGAAGCGGGCGGCCCGGTTCCGGCGGAAACCGTCACCCATATCGACCGCTGCCTCTCGTGTCTTGCCTGCATGACGACCTGCCCGTCGGGGGTCAATTACATGCACCTCGTCGACCACGGGCGGCGGCATATCGAAGAGCATTACCGCCGGCCGATCGTCGAACGGGTGCTCCGCCGCGTGCTTGGCGCGGTGCTGACCCGGCCCGAGCGGTTCCGCTTGGCGCTCCGGGCGGCGCGCCTGGCGCGACCCTTTGCGCCGCTTCTGCCGGCCCGGCTGCGCGTGATGCTGGACCTCGCGCCGCGGCAGGTTCCGCGAGCTTCGCCCGTCGACAGACCGCAAATTTTCCCGGCAATCGGCGAGCGGCATATGCGCGTGACGCTGCTGCCCGGCTGCGCGCAGCAGGTGCTGATGCCACAGATCAACGAGGCGACGATCCGGCTGTTGACCCGGCATGGCTGCGAGGTCGTGATTGCCAAAGGCAGTGGCTGTTGCGGCGCGCTCGTCCATCATCTAGGGCAGGAACAGTCGGCGCTCGACTTCGCCAAGGCCAATATCGATGCTTGGGAAACCGTGCTTGCCCTGGGCGGCCTCGACGCGATCGTCGCCAATGCCTCGGGATGCGGCACGACGATCAAGGATTACGGCTTCATGCTGCGTGAAGACCCTGCCTATGCCGACGCCGCGGCGCGGATCAGCGCGCTTGCGCGCGACGTGTCGGAGGTTGCCGCATGGCTTGGCGTCGAGCGGCGCACGGATGACGGGAAGGGGCTGGTCGTCGCCTATCACTCGGCGTGCTCGCTGCAGCACGGCCAGAAGCTGCATTGTGAGCCACAGGCGTTGCTTGCCGCGGCGGGTTTCCAGGTGGTCGACATTCCCGAGGCGCATCTGTGCTGCGGCTCGGCCGGCACCTACAATCTGCTGCAGCCCGAACTGGCCGGCGCGCTGCGCGAGCGCAAGCTCGCCAATATCGCGCTGACCGAAGCGGCGGTCGTTGCCGCGGGCAATGTCGGGTGCATCACTCAGCTCGCGGCGGCTGCGCCGCTGCCCATCGTACATACGGTCGAGTTGTTGGATTGGGCGAGTGGCGGTCCTATTCCCAAAAGCCTCAGCCCTGGGGTTGCCGCTTCCGCACGAACCACGGGATAAGCACACTCAACGCCAGCGCCGCGAAGCCGATCGCGGTCGGCAGTAGCCAATGCCCGGTCCCGCGCACCGCCTGCTCGCCGGCGGCGCCGAGATCGACCGCCGCGACCGTCGTCGGCAACTGGCCGAGCAGCGATCCAAACGCGTAGTCGCCAAGCCGTACCCGCGTCAGCCCAAACGCATAATTGGCGAGGCTGTGCGGGATCACCGGCACCAGTCGTATCAACGTCACCACGCGCCAGCCGCCGCCCGCGGCGCGATCGAGAAAGCCCGACAATTTCTCCCAGCGCTGGCGCTCGAAGAGCCCGGAATGGAGATAGCGTGCGATCGCGAACCCGGCGATCGCGCCGAGCACCCCGCCGAGCGACGCCCATAAAAGGCCCCACCATGCGCCGAAGACGACGCCGGCGGCGATGCCCAGGAGCGTGCGCGGCATGAAGGTAAGGCTGGCGATCAGATGCAGCCCGAGAAATACCAGCGGTGCGGCCGGGTAGACGCTGATCGTCAGGGTTAGCGCTACCGGATCGAACTCGCCGCGCCAGCGCCACGCCGCGGCGATGCCGGCGACAATGCCAAGCCCGACAACCGCCAGGCCTGCTCGTCGCAGATTGCCGAGCAGAGGCGCGCCATCGAGCTTTGCCTTTGCGGTCTCGGCCTCGCTCATAACACCGGATCTGCCGGCACGGTCCGGCGCTTCTCGGCCGGCGCGGCCGGGGTCTCGTCGCCGATCACCTCCGGCACGGATTTGCGTCGGCAGAGCCACATCACGCCGAACAGATCGGCGATGCCGACCCACAGCCGGTCGAAGACGCCGTATTTCGACGCGCCGCGCTCGCGCGGGCGGTGGTTGACTGGCAGAGAGCGCACGACCCCACCTTCGCGCAGCACCAGCGCCGGCAGGAAGCGGTGCATGTGGTCGAAATAGGGAAGATCAAGAAATAGTGCCCGCGGAAACAGCTTTAACCCGCAGCCGGTGTCGGGCGTGTCGTCATGCAGCATCGCGCGTCGGATCGCATTGGCGATTTTCGAGGCGCGGCGCTTTGTCCAACTGTCCTGCCGTCGCGCGCGGTGGCCGGCGATCAGCAGCGGCGGTGTGGACGGAGTCGCCTTGGCGATCTGCCACAGCGAGGGGATATCGGCCGGGTCGTTCTGCCCGTCGCCGTCCAGCGTCGCTATCCATGGCGCAGACGCCGCCTTGACTCCGGTGCGCACCGCCGCGCTTTGCCCGCAGCTCTTGGCGTGGCTGATGAGGCGCAGCCGCTTGTTGCTCGCCTGCATCCGGCCGATCTCACCGGCGGTCGCGTCGGTGCTGCCGTCGTCGACGTAGACGATCTCGTAATCGATCCCGGCGCCGTCGAGTGCGGATGCGATCTCGACGATGAGCGGCGCGATATTGCCGACCTCGTTCCTGACCGGGATGACAATCGATAATTCCATTAAGTGCCCGGAACCCACCCCATTACCTCGTTCGCCCCGCGAAGGCGGGGGCCCAGGGGCGGCGCCGCATCGCTTGCCCTGGATTCCCGCTTGCGCGGGAAGGACGAAAAAATAGACCTGACCTCAGCCGCGCTCAAGCCGCCGATGCCGCGTTCCCTAGGGCTGCCTTGACGCTCTTGTGGAAGTGCTGCAGCGCCGGCTCGTTGCGCCCGAAGGTGATCGCGTCCTGCGCGCCCGAGCCGAAGCCGCGCTGCATCCCCTCGCAGGTCGGAAAATCCTCCATTTCGACCGTCCGGAGCAGGATGTCGACATTGCGGTCCCAGTGATCCTTGGATTTGGGGTTGTCGACCGGCACGGGGATGTAGAGCGACAGGTACAAATTGCATTCGTCGACCCTGTCGCCGGGGAAGAAATGCCAGGTCTCGACATGGTCGCGCTGGAAGGTGAAGACCGTGTTCGGGAACAGCACGCAAAGGATGACCGTGTTGTCGAGGACGTTCCACTGTTCTTCGGGCACGCCGCGCATGGTGTCGAAGGTCTTGCGCGCCGCCACCATGCGGTGGTTCGGCCCGAACGCATTGAAGGTGCAGCGGTTGCTGTAGAAGAGATGGTCGACCGTGGTCGGATGCAGATGCTGCAGGTGGTAGGTCTCGCCAAACGTGTCGACCCCGAGCTTCCAGTTCATCTGCCGGTGCATCACCCGGGTCGCGTAGTGATGGTAGGTGTCGAGACCGAAAGCGGCGAGATCGGTTGTCAGTCCGCCGAGCAATTCATCGACATCGACATGCCCGTGCGGGTCGGGGCTGACCCAAACGAGGCCGTATTTTTCGGCCACCGGCAGCTTGGTGAGCCCGTGCGTCGCGCGCTCGGCCGCCACGAAGGAGCGCTCGTCCGGGCGCGCGGTCAGTGCGCCATCGAGCCCGTAGCACCAGCCGTGATAGGGGCAGACAAAGTCTTTTTTGCCATTTCCGCTGCCGTCGGCGACCCGGGCGCCGCGGTGGCGACAAACGTTGAGAAACGCGCCGAGCTTACCGTCATCGCCGCGGGCCAAGAGGATGGGGATGCCGGAATAGTCGTGCGTCATCCAGCAGCCGGGCTTTGGCAGCAGCGCCGACAGACCGACGCAAAACGTGCCCTTGCGGAAGAACAGCTCGCGCTCCCGCGCGAGTTGCTGCGGACACGTATAGTCGGCGACCGGATTGCGGTAGACGTCGTCGGCAAGCGCGGTCGTGCGCTTATCGAGATAAGCGAAAAGCTTGCGCGCCTCGGTGATCTGAGTGTCCCGGAGCATGCCGGCCTCCGTCTTGCTGCGGCATAGAGAAATACCAGAAACCGTGGCGGGGCGGTCTATCAAATCGCGCTCGCCAGATCGCGCCGGCTCCGCCCGGCTTAGTGGCGCAGGTGGTAATAAGCAAGGCCGATCGCCTCGTGCAACGCACGATAGCTCGCTTCCAGCGCGCGCATGCTCGGCAGGTAGTCGGCGGCCCGGTCGGATTCTTCGAAGGTCGGCGGCGCGGGGTAGGGGATCGCGCGCAGCCCGACCCGCTCGAACGACCACAGCGCGCGCCGCATGTGCCAGGCACTGGTCACCAGCACGACCGTGTTTACACCGTCGGCCTGCAGCAGTTCCTGGGTATAGGCCGCATTTTCCCAGGTGGTGCGCGAGCGGTTCTCAACCCAGCTGACCGGTGTGCCGAAATCGGCTTCGAGCACGGATTTCATCAGCGTTGCCTCGGCCGTATGTGCACCGGGCGCCAGTCCGCCGCTTACAGCGACCTTGAGATGCAGCTGGCGATAGGCGTGCGCCGCGAAATCGAGCCGCTCCAGGCTCCACGCGCCGAGCGTGTCCGGCACCTTATCGCCGTCGCCGCGATTGACGCCGCCGCCAAGCACGACGATCGCCTGCGCCGCGGAAAAATCGGGCTTATCCGGCGGCTTCACTTCGATATCCTGCAACAGGCGCCCGGCGACCACCGGCACTGCGGCGAGGTACAGCAAGCTGGTCGCGATGACCGAGATGGAAATGCCGATGCGCCGATGCCACAACGTCAGCCACGCCGCCAACGTGCAAAGAAAGATAAGACCGGTGGGTGGGACGATGAATTCGTAGGACAGCGTCTATTTTCCGCGCACGTATTTGCGGCATACGAGCCGCAGATGGTCGCGGAAATGCGGTCGCATCTTCTCGGTCCACGGCGTGTTCGCGGCGTTCTTCCACGCCTGGGTCGCCTGCACCTCGGGCGATTCGAGATGGTAGAGCGCGACGTATTTGCGGTTGGCGCTGGTCGCCCGGAACCGGCGCGCCATGATCACCCCCGGCACCGCGGCGAGCTGCGGGATGTGCTCGGTGTTGTACCATTCGTTGAACTCGGCCTCGTGCTCGGGCACGCAGTTCATGGCGTTGAGCAGAAACCCCTCACCGTCCTCCGGTGCGACCTTGTCGCCGGGCAGTACCTGCTCGCCCTCGAAGCGCATCAGCCGCTCGTAGCGGCTGCCGAGCCGCTTCGACCAAGGCGACAGGTTGACGCCGCCGATCTTCGAATAGTCTGGACCCTTGAGCACATCCACCGTTTCGAGATCGTAGGTCGCGACGGAGACCTTGCGGTCGGCTGTGCCGATCCAGCGCTGGCACCGCAAGAAGCCCGGGCAGGCGACGCGCTCCGGCATGTGCTCGGTGTCGTACCAGTCGTGGAACTCCTCCTCGTCGGCGTTCGCCATGTTCATCGACGCGATTAGGATGCCCAATGCCATGTCCGGCTCCTTTCGGGTTGCTGGACGAAGTGCAACAGAGCGCGGCTTTTATTTCAATCCTGCTGGTTCAATTCCCTTGGTGCGAGGGTGCCGATCGCGATGCCGCCGATGATCAACGCCACGGCGACGCCGAGAGAGACCGTCGGCCTCTCGCCGAAGATGATGGCGGAGGCGATGATCCCGATGACCGGCGCAGCCAAAAGACCGAGCGAGGTCGTCACCGCCGGCAGATTTTGCGCCGCGACGGCCCCACCCCAAAAGGCGAGCGCGCTTCCCGGCAGCGCGCTGTAAAGCAGCAACAGAACGAGGTTGGGCGTCCATCCGGTCGTCGGCCAGCCGTCGATCCACGGCGCCAGCGCGGCCAGCAGCAATGTCGCCAGCGCCATCTCCCAAGGGATCAGGTCGAACGGCGCGGCCTTCCAGCGGTGAGCGCGGATATGGAGGATGCTCGCGGCCCACAAGAGGGCGGCGACAAGCAACGTCGCGCTGCCGAAGAGCGCCACCCGGTTGTGCCAGTCGAAGGCGAGCGGGTTGAACATCACCGCGAGTCCGCCGAGGCCGAGCAGTACGCCGAGCGCTCGCCGCTCGGTCAGCCGCTCGCCGAGAAAGATCGCCGCGCCCGGCGTGACCCAGAGCGGCGTCGTGTAGCCGAGCACGATCGAGCGGCCCACCGGCACGAACAGCAAACCGATTGCCACCAGCACGGAAAAGCCGACCATGTGCAAAAGCGCGATGCTGAAAACGACCGGCAGGTCTTGCCGGCTGGGCAGCGCGAGACGACGTTGCCAGAGGGCGATTGCAAACAGCGCCGCCGCCGCGATCGCCGAGCGCACCGTCACCGCGGTCAGCGGCGGCAGGTGATAGAGAATCGCGCGATTAACCGGCCAGCCGATCCCCCACGATGTCGCCGCCGCCGCCAGCGCCAAGAAGGCGGACGCGCGCGGCGCCGCGGCAATGGCGAGGTTGGATCGTTCGGTGGCCGACATGCGCTGACCCTAGGCGGCGTTTGGACGCTTCGGAAGCGCCAATTCGGCGCGTTTCGCCCGACCAGTTCACACGCCGCTATAGACCGGCACCACGGCGCCGCGGGTCACCCGATTGTCGGGTGAGGCGAGGAACACGATGAGCTCGGCGATCGCCGTCGGGTGGACCCAAAGATGGTGCGGCGCGTCGGGCATCGCCGAACGGTTGGCCGGGGTGTCGAGGATCGAGGGCGCGACTGCGTTAACCCAGATTTCCTCGCCGGCCAGTTCTTCGGCCATCGCCTGGGTCAGCGTCGCGACTGCGCCCTTCGACGCTGCGTAGGCGACCATGCCGGCGCCAAGGCGCGGTTCGATCCCCGGCCGCGCCGCGACATTAACGATCCGGCCGCCTTTGGCGCCGCTCGGGCTTGGCGTGGTGCGGGCGCGGATCGCGCCGACCGCCATGCGTGAGCACAGAAAGCACGACAGCACGTTCATCCGAAACTGCGCCTCAAAATCGGCGGCGCTGATTTCGCCGATCGGAGCCATCGCGAACCCTCCGGCGATGTGGATCGACGCCCAGAGCGGCGGCAAGCTCGCGTAGAAGCGCCCAACAGCGGCCTCGTCGGCGAGGTCGACGCCGCTGGTGACGTGCACGTCTGCATCGTTCTTGAGCGGGAAATGGTCGAGCTCGCCGGCGACCAGATTGGTCACATGGCAGATCGCGCCGGCTTGGCGCAGCGCCGCGACGACGGCGCTGCCGAGCGCGCCGGTCCCGCCAGTAATGACGACGTGGGCTCCCGAAAACGCGACCATTTTGCAGCCTCCTCTCGCTCAGCCGAATCCGCGGAGAACCAAGCTAGCTGATTGCGCCTTCGCTGACCGCCAGGTCATCGATCCTCGATGCCGCGGTCGCCAGGATGATCTCGATCCCCTCGACGATGTGTTCGAGCGCCATGGACGGCGCGCCGGGCTGGAGCGCAGCCTGGCTCGGCAGATAGGGGACATGCAGAAAGCCGGCGCGAAATGGCTTCGCCGCGCGCTCCGCCTCGTGCATCAGCCCGTAGAAGACATGATTGCAGAGGAACGTGCCGGCGGTGTTCGATACCGCGGCCGGCAGCCCCGCCTCGCGCAACGCGGCGACCGCGGCCTTGATCGGCAGCGTCGCGAAATACGCCGCGGGCCCGCCTGCGACCACTGGCCGGTCGATCGGCCGGTTGCCGTCATTGTCGGGGATGCGGGCGTCGTCGATGTTGACCGCGACGCGCTCGAGCGACAGCTCGGCGCGGCCGCCGGCGAGACCGACGCTGAGCACAAGATCGGCCGCAGTAGCGTCAATCGCCTCGCGCAGCGCCGACAGCGCAGCTCCGAAGACCACGGGCAGCGGCGCTGTCGCAATGTCGAGCGCGCCGAGCCGCGGCGGCAGCAGCCGCAGCGCCTCGAGCGAGGGGTTGACCCGGTCTCGCTCGAACGGCTCGAACCCGGTGACGAGCGCCTTCATGTCGATCTCATCATATGATGACAGACCGGCGATGATCGGCACCCACTCTGCCGCGTGCAAATACAATTTCGATATGCGGCGCCGTCACGAGACGGAAAGCCGGTTGCTAGTCGACCACGACGCGCACAAGCCGGTCGGTCGGCCGGGTGCGGATTGTCTCCGAAAGCGCGGCGCGGAAGATCGCGGCGGTCGTGTCGTCGGGTACCGCTACCTTCACCTCGCGCCGGTGAACGACGCGCGCATCGATGCCCGGCCGAGGCTTTCCATGGCCAGCACGGCGATCTTCACCGGGTCTGGCTGGGCCAACTCGGCCAGCATGACGACAGCCTGGCCGGGCATCCATGCCCGAACGCACCCGCTTCTCCCGGCGCCGACGCAGCCGCCGACTCGCCGCCGCGACTTTCGACAACGCCGCCTTGAAGGTGTGCTGCTGCGTGGCTTCACGGACGGGCTTCGAACTCATTGCCACCCCCTTTTGCATGGTGATGACAACCTGGCACGCGGGCGTGACAATTTTGCGACGGCGAAGGGCCCCGATACCACCAGTAGGCCGTGCGAAAACTGTAACATACCTCTGCTAGCATTCCGCATGTTGATCATTTGTGACGGATTTGCATGCGCGGCGATTACGCGTTGTTTTTTCGCTTATGGCTGCAAAAGCCGCTGCAGATCGCTGCGGTCACTCCGAGCAGCAAGCGGCTCGCCCAGGTCATGGCGGAGCTGGTCGATCTCGACCGGCCCGGGCCGGTGCTGGAGCTGGGCGCGGGCACGGGGGGCATAACCCGCGGGCTGCTGGAGACAGGATGCCCGCGTGACCGGCTGATTGCGCTGGAGCGCGAGCCGAGGCTTGCCGCGGCGCTGCAGCGCAGCTTTCCCGGCATCGCGACGATCATCGGCGACGCCACCACGCTCGCCGAGTATTTCGCGCGGCTCGGGATCGACCGGCTTTGCGCGGTGGTGTCGAGCCTGCCGATCAAGTGGTTTCCGGTCGCCGCGCAGCGCGCCATCGTCGAGCCGTGCCTGATGTTGCTGGGGTCGGGTGGCGTCTTCCTGCAAATGACCAACGCTTTTGCATCGCCGATCGCGATCGAACCGCTCGGCATTACCGGCGAACGGATCGCGCATGTCTGGCGCAACCTGCCGCCCGCCCAGGTATGGGCCTATTCGTCGCTGGCCGACGCCAGCGTCGGGGAGACGCAATGAACGATTTGATGCCGCCCATTGTGCCGGGCGACGTGCACCACCGCTACCGGACCATTTGGCTCAGCGACATCCATCTCGGCACGCGCGGTTGCAAGGCCGAATACCTGATCGATTTCCTGCGCCACAACGAGGCGCAGACCATCTACCTTGTCGGCGACATCGTCGACGGGTGGCGGCTCAGAAAATCGTGGTACTGGCCGCAAACCCACAACGACGTGGTCCAGAAATTACTGCGTGTGGTGCGTAAGGGCTCGCGGGTCATCTACGTGCCTGGCAATCACGACGAATGGCTGCGCCCCTACGCGCTCTTGCATTTCGGCGGGGTCGAAGTGCTCGACGAAGCGGTACACGTCACCGCCGACGGACGCCGCCTGCTGGTGATCCATGGCGACATTTTCGACACCGTCGTCAAGCATGCGAAGTGGCTCGCCGCACTGGGCGACAGCGCCTACACCGCGGCGCTGTATATAAACCGCTACTTCAACCTGCTGCGCCGCGTTCTCGGCTACGAGTACTGGTCGCTGTCGGCCTACTTGAAGCTGAAAGTGAAGAACGCCGTGCAGTATATCGGTTCCTTCGCCGATGCCCTGTCGGACGAGGCACGCCGGCGCGGTTTGGACGGGGTGGTCTGCGGTCATATTCACCATGCGGAAATTCGCGACCTCGGCGGCGTGCTCTATTGCAACGATGGCGACTGGGTCGAGAGCTGCACCGCACTGGTCGAGCATTTCGACGGTCGGCTCGAGATCGTGGCCTGGACCGAGAAGCGTGTGTTCGACCCGCTCTACCCGGAACTGCCGCTTTTTGCCGATGAGCCGGAGCGAGAATCGGCTGATCTCATCGCCGTCGAGCCTTAAGGGCCCCGGATGAGTGTGGCTTTGGTTTCCAATGCTGCTTCTCGCGTGGCACGGGAGGCGCGAAAAGGGCATCGGGCGGTCTGCCGGGATGAGCTGCTACCATCGCCTTCTCCTGCCGGGAAGCGCATTGCCATCGTCACCGACGCTTGGCATCCGCAAATCAACGGGGTCGTGCGCACACTATCAGCGGTGTGCGAGGGGCTTGCCGAGGCTGGGTATGAAGTCGCGGTGTTCGGGCCCGACCGTTACTGGACGATCCCGTGCCCAGGATATTCAACGATCCGGTTGGCAATGGGTGCGGGACGCTCGCTTGCCCGGCACTTGGCGGCGTTTGCGCCGCACGCCGTGCATATCGCGACCGAAGGGCCGCTGGGTCTCGCGGCGCGGGCTTTATGCCTGAGGCGCGGTTGGCCGTTCACGACCGCGTATCATACCCGCTTTCCCGAATATCTCCGCGCGCGCTGCGGCTTGCCGCTCCTCTGGAGCTACGCCGCGTTGCGCCGGTTTCACGCGCCATCCCGGAGCGTGATGGTTGCCACCGAGACGATGCGGCGCGAACTGGCGTCGCGCGGCTTTGATCGCCTCGTGGCATGGACGCGCGGTGTCGATATTTCGCTGTTCCGTCCGGGCTGCGAACCGGCGGTCAAACTGCCGCGACCGGTATTCCTTTATGTCGGCCGTGTCGCCGTGGAAAAGAACCTGCCGGCCTTTCTCGACCTCGACTTGCCGGGGTCGAAGCTGGTTGTCGGCGACGGACCCTCGCTGACGGCGATGAAACGGCGGTATCCGCAGGTGCATTTCGCCGGCGCGCAATCGGGGGAGACGCTAGTGCGCCACTATGCCGCCGCCGATGTCATGGTGTTGCCGAGCCGTACCGAGACCTTCGGCTTGGTGCTGCTCGAGTCGCTTGCCTGCGGGGTGCCGGTGGCTGCCTTCCCGTCGGCCGGGCCCAGCGACGTGATCGGCGACAGTGATGCAGGGATTATCGATGACGATTTGCGGCGCGCCGCCTGTGCGGCGGTCGATATTCCGCGCGAGCGCTGCGTGCAGCACGCCGCGCGGTTCAGCTGGCAGGCGTCGATCGACCAGTTCATTAGCCATCTCGCCTGGATGTGACCGCGAAGGCTGTCATAAAACCGTCACGCGAGTATCATCCGCGCTTCATCGGGCCTCACTAAAGACCGGGCGTGGCCGACAGCATGACGATTGAAGAGGGCGCGCTCGGCGCCGGCGCAGCGCCGTTGCCGAGAACCCGGCGACGTTCCCATCGCTGGTTACCGGTGATCATATTGCTCGCGCCGTCGCTGGTGTTCCTCGGCCTGTTCACCTATGGGCCGGTGCTGCGCGTGGTGTGGGAATCGCTGATTGTCGGGCGGTTCGCCGGCGACCACGCACTGGGCCTCGGCAATTACCAGCGGCTTTTCGCCGACCCGCATTTCGCCTGCGCGGCGTTCAACAATTTCATCTACGCCCTCGGCACGATTGTCCCCAGTCTGGCCCTTGCTTTGGCGCTGGCCTTGGTGCTGCGTGAAACCACCCGCTTCACCGCGGTCTTGCGCACGCTGGTGGTGATGCCGCTGCTGATCCCGTTGGTCGCGGCGGCGGCGCTGTTCACTTTCATCCTGCTGCCGGGGGACGGACTTCTCGACTTCTATCTGCACAAGCTCGGCGTGCCGATGATCAACTGGCTGGGCGACACCAACCTAGCGCTCGGCTCGGTGATCGGGATCACGATATGGAAGAACACCGGCTATTACATGCTGTTCTTCCTCGCGGGCCTGGCCGGGATTCCCGACCAGCTGGTCGAGGCGGCGACGCTCGAGGGCGCCGGCCCGATCCAGCGCTTCCGCCACGTGATCCTGCCGTTGCTCGGCCCGACGGTCGCTTTCGTGCTGGTGATCGCGCTGCTCAACGTGCTGACGCAGGTCGACCATATCGTGGTGATGACCGACGGCGGCCCGTCGGACTCCACCAATGTGCTGCTCTTCTACATCTACCAGCAGGCGCATCAGAACAACGATGCGGGGCTTGCGGCCGCGGCGACCGCGGTGAGCGTCGCGGTGCTGTTCGTGCTTTCGGCGGGATCGCTGCGCGCGCTCGAGCGGGGGATCCATTATGAGTCGTAGGCCGGCGGCGCCGGCGCGGCTGCTCGTGATGCTCGCGCTGGCGGCAGGCGCGCTGCTCTGGGCGATCCCCTTCGCCTGGATGCTGGTCGCGAGCCTGCGCCCGGAGAGCGCCAGCGAGGGCGACATCGCCTCGCTCATCCCCTCGGGGAGTGTCGGGTTCGGCAATTTCACCGAAGCCTGGAGCGAGGGGACTTTTCCCCTTTGGTACTTCAACACCTTCCTGATGTGCGGGGGGATCCTTGCGGTACAGTGCATCACCGTGAGCGCGGCGGGCTATGCCTTCGCGCGGATCTCGTTTCCGGGCCGCACCGTCTTCTTCTACCTCTTCCTGTTGCAATTGATGCTCGTGCCGCCGATCCTGATCGTGCCGAACCTCACGACGATAGTCTCGCTCGGCCTCTATGACCGGCTGCCCGGCGTGATGGCGCCCTATTTCGCCTCCGCCTTCGGCACCTTCCTCATGCGCCAGACCTTCCGCTCCATCCCGCGCGACTACGAGGACGCGGCGATGCTCGACGGGGCGAGCCTTCCCCAGCTCATTTGGCACGTGCTGCTGCCGCTGGCGCGGCCCGGCCTCGCGGCGTTCGCCATCGTCTCGGTGAGCTACCACTGGAACGAGTTCCTCTGGCCGCTGATCGCGCTCTCCTCGCCGGCCAACCAGGTGCTTACGGTTGGGCTCGCCTCCTTCACCACCGGGGCGGAGAGCGCGTCGGAATGGGGGG
>DATJSH010000119.1:0-7408 GCA_035504235.1 Allostellaceae bacterium
AGTCGTAGCTTCGTGCCTCCGGAGGCATCTCCTGGAGATCGTATTGTTTTGCGGATGCAGCGGCGTGCACTTCGGAGAAGAACTCCCCGGCAAACCCTGTGACCGCACCCATCAGGATGGACCAGCCCAGCCCATTTGTTAATCCTTGGAGGTGAGATTTCCGGCTTGATCGTAGCCGAACTCGTTATCAGCGGCAGACTCGCTGGTGTTCTGGAGCCGGCCGACAGGATCGAACGCAAAGGTCCGGGTGTTCCGCGTGCGCTGATCGGTGTCAACCCAAGGTAGCCGTCGACACCATAGGCGTTGACCAGATCCGTGCGACCGTCGCCGTTGACATCCATCGGCAGGAGTTGGCCTTGCGTGCCGGCATTGGAGTTCGACAGCGTTTTCGGCTTCTCGAAGATGCCCGAATTGCCGTCCTGCCAGGCGAAGGTCGTTGCCGGCAGCGCGATGCCCTGCGCATCCGCCTGGATGATAGACACGAGCCGGTTGCGACCGGTCGACACGCCGGTCTCGTACGCGAGGCTGTAACTGGTGACGAGCTGTTCGTCCAGATAGGTTTGAACCGACTGCAGCAGCTGGGTCGTCGTTAACGGATAGCCGCCTACGTACTGGGTCGAGACATCCGTTCTGGTCTGGAACGTAAATTGAATTGATCGCTGAGAGACCAAATCGGTATTGGCATTTCCGGTATACTGAATTTCCTTTGGATAGATGCCGTCGCCCGCAGGATCCTGCTGATAGGTGATCGTCAGATAATTCCCGTTCAGATCGGTGACCTTGTTGAGCGCCCATTCACGAATGCTCGGGTTGGCGGGGGAGGCAAGGCTTTGCGCGTCGATCGAGGATCCGTACTCGAGAAGCTTTCCGTCCTTGGTTTTGACGATAAACGAGTCCGGGCCGGAGCGGCCGGGCGGCCGTTGCTGGTCGAATACCGGCTCGATTTTCTGCCAACTTTCGATTTCGGTGTGATAAATCGCGTGGGGTCCTGATATGACGCGCCGCTGACCAGGATCAGGCGCTGTCCGTCGAGCAAAAACCATCCTGCTCGCTGTAGTCGACTGCGGCAATGAACCCTTCTTGTGCCATCGTCGGGGAGGGGTCGGCTGATCGAGGAAAGCCCGTGCAGAGACCACCCCATGCCGAGCAGGCCATTACCGGCCGCGCTGTTATAGACAAAAGACAGACGCGGCTGCATGCCCGTGCTCGGCGGCACATCAATCGGTATCGAATACCCGGCGCCGCCACTTGGATCGACCGTAAATTTCCCCGGCAACGTGCCGACATGGCCGCTTTCGGTCATCACACACTCCCTCCCTATGAAGTGGCGCGGCGTCCCACCCACGCCTTGGCGCCGCTCTCTGGTGATCTGACGGGTTGCGTCCGCCCGCGCCGGCCCGCTGCGAGAGCCGGAGAGGCTACGACATCCGGAGCACCGCCCCCAGGCCCGCCAGGAACAGAGGCGCCGTCTAGGACCCTGTCGGGACGGCAATTCGGTCGAGTTGAAGCGTCCAAGTGTCGGAGGTGGTGTTGCCAGTGCTGCTGGTAGAGTTGTTGGCATAGCTATTGGCGAAGAGGTGGTGGGTTGGGGTCGGCTGACCGTTCACAACATTGCACCATCCCGTACAGCTCGATTTATTATGTATGAGCGCCAGCCATTGCTGGAACTGGACACCAAAATTGACGGACAATGCCCGAGGCGATGTAATCAGCGAACTGTCGAATTGCCATGCGGTAAAATGTTGCGTATTCAAGTGAATTAGGAGGGATCGACAGCGGCGGCAGTTGAAAAGTATGCTAAAGACCATCCCGCTTCGGTTCCTTGGGGCGAAGATTTCATCAGCCTGCCAGCCAGGACCGCCTGCAACCGAGCGAACAGATATTTCTTCCGATATCTACTCGTTTGATCGGCAAATCACAAACATCCGGAGGAGACGTGTTAATGGCCAATATGGGCTTTGTTGGGGATATGAATGGGTCTGCGGCGAGGGAGCTTGCTGGCAAAATCACGCTGAGGCCCTATAGCGGCTCGCTACCAGGGCTCGATGGCGCGATTGCTGACAGTGCAACGGCAAGACCGTCCGAGACCGGCCAGGCCGCCCTAGCCTCGGTCCTTCACTCCGGACGTACGCTCGCGCTGGTCAGTCCGATAGCGCAACATTTAGCATCATTACGGGCGATCACCGGTAGCAGACCGAGCCAGCCCGTCCCGCTCGTGGCCTTCACTCCAACCAAAGACCGTGGTCCGTCACGCTATCGCTGCTTGATGCTGCCGCACGGCACTATCACCAGCCAGTGCTTTGCCGCCGATTCCGGTCCGGGCGAATTAAATGAACGGCCGGCGCCGCGGGAATTGGCGCCAAGCATCGTTCAGGCCGTCGAAGCGTCCGAACCTCCGATGAGTCTTCCCGGCGATCCCCTGCCCGGGTTTGTGCCGCCCCTGGAAACGATTTGGGGTTACCGTACCTTTACCATGCCGATCAGTTGGCGGGTTGCAGGGACCGAGCTACAGCGGCAACTATGATGATATCGGGGCCCAATATAATTGGTAGACCGCACAGGGCAGTGTCTGGGTAACCTTCTATGTCTATTATGTTAATCCTCAACAGACATCCACTCAGCCCTCCTACATCGTGATTGTGCGCCAGCGTGCCAATCTTAATCCCTGCATCGCGCCACTTGTAAACGGCGTACCACAATCGCTGCAGTACAATTTCGACTCCCGAGGATGTTTCCAGTATCAGCTGATATGCGGTCCGCATAGCGTTCAAGATATTTCGGGAAAGCCGTTTAAAAATGGCGTGACGCTGCTTGGTTACGCGCCCGTAACGGCCCCCGGCAGCCAAGGCTTTCCAATACAATACGAACAGGCAATGACGCTGTATGGCAGCACCGGCGACGGTACCGGAAATCTTCCGTTCACCGCCCAGGTCAATGATCAAATCAATCTTGATGGCTGGGGGGTCAGTGATTTGTCATCGACCAGCCAGACGCTGTGGGACTTTCACGAAGTTGCATCCTGGGACCCCACCGAAAACACACCAAACAATTTTATAAATTGGTGGCAAAACATGTATGACCCAAACAACAACAATTCGGTTTTTCGGAGTGGGTCAAACACACATGACGGCCGCCCGCCTCGGCACGGCTATGACCGAGTCAATCCTATGCCGCTTTGTCTGGGCGGCATTCAGCAACCGACCCATCAAGTGCTTAGCGGCAGTCGAGTGCGTCACTGGGTATCACATGCCACGACGATCGCTCGCGGATGACACGTGTTGGGGGTGGCCTTCAGCCGCTGGAGTGCGCCGGCCTGGTTCCGCCGGGAACGGCACTAGACAGTGAATTTCGGTAAATAAATTGTTTCCGTCTGTGATTTTTTTCACACTGCGATCAGGGAAGGCGCGCCAAGATACCAACAACGAGCCCACGGCAGCGGAAAGTCCGGTGCCGGCGTGCAGCCATTCCCGCCTGGAGACGCCATGGCCGCGAACGGGATAATGAGTAGCAACGCACAGGCCGGCTCGCAGACGCAGCCTTCACCATTTGCACCGCCGCAAATCAGCCTGCCGAAGGGCGGCGGCGCCATTCGCGGTATCGACGAGAAATTTGCCGCCAACCCGGTGACCGGCACCGGTTCGTTGAGCGTGGCACTGGCGCTCAGCGCAGGACGCTCCGGCTTTGGCCCAAAGCTTTCCGTCGAATACGATTCCGGCGCCGGCAACGGCATCTTCGGCTTCGGCTGGCAACTGTCGCTGCCGTCGATAACCCGGCGCACCGACAAAGGGCTGCCGCAATACCGCGACACCGTCGAATCCGATATTTTTGTCTTGTCCGGAGCCGAGGACCTCGTCCCGGTTCTCGTCTGCGACGGTGACGGGCAACCCCGCAGCGACGAATTCGAGCGCGACGGCTATCGCGTCAAACGCTATCGGCCGCGCATCGAAGGACTGTTCGCCCGCATCGAGCGCTGGACCAGCATCGCAACCGGCGAGGCGCATTGGCGCTCGTTGTCAAAAGACAATATCCTGACAGTCTACGGGTTCGATGCGGTCTCGCGGATCGCTGATCCCGAAAACCCCGACCACGTTTTCAGCTGGCTGATCTGCCGCAGCTACGACGATACCGGGAACGCGATCATCTACGACTACGTCGCCGAGGACGCCCAAGGCGTCGATCAGGCGCGGCCGAGCGAACGGCGCCGGGTGCGGCAGGCGAACCGCTACCCGAAGCGGATACGCTGGGGCAACCGCGATCCGCTGCTTCTCGACCCTGAAAGCCCGAGCTTTCGCGGCTGCCACACCGAGCCGCACGACCTCGACGGCGCGCGCTGGATGTTCGAGGCCGTTTTCGATTATGGGGAGGGGCATTACCGGGAAGCAACGGACCCCGACGAGCGGATCCTGGCGCACGCGTCACCATTTGCCGACGCGCCCTGGCCAGCGCGGCGCGACCCGTTTTCCTCCTATCGCTCCGGCTTTGAGATACGCACCCATCGGCTCTGCCGCCGGGTGCTGATGTTCCATCACTTCCCCGAGGAGCTGGGCGTCGAACCCTGCCTCGTGCGCTCGACGGCATTCGAATATCGTCAAAAGCCGATCGGTTCGTTCCTCGCACGGGTCAAGCAATCCGGGCATCGGCGGTGCCACGACGAACGCTATTTGACGCGTTCGCTGCCGCCGCTCGATCTCTTTTATACAGCGAGCCCGCTCGAAGATGCCGATTTTGCCGGTTACCGCCTCAGGGACCTCGATCCCGCCGACCTCGCCAGCCTGCCGGCTGGGATCGACGAGAGGGACTATCGGCTGCTCGACCTCGATGGCGAGGGGATCGCCGGCGTCCTGAGCGAACAGGCTGCGGCGTGGCTCTACAAACCCAATCTCGGCGACGGCCGGTTTGGTGCGATTCGCACCGTCGCGGAGCGGCCGTCGCTGGCGGCGATCAACGAGCGGCGCCAGCAATTCATGGATCTGACCGGCGACGGCGTCCTCGACCTCGTCGATTTCGCGCCCTCGGCTCCAGGGTTCTTCGAGCGTAAGCCGGATGCGGCTTGGGCCGGCTTTTGCGCTTTCCATGCGCTGCCGGTGCAGGACTGGACCGATCCGAACCTGCGCTTTGTCGATCTTACCGGCGACGGCATCGCCGATGTTCTGATCACCGAGGACGACGCTTTCACCTGGCATCCGTCGCTGCTCTGCGAAGGCTTTGGCCATGGCCGCCGGGTCCCGGTGCCGCTCGACGAGGAACACGGCCCGCGCGTTGTCTTTGCCGACAACACGCAGTCGCTCCATCTCGCGGACATGACCGGCGACGGCCTCTCCGATCTCGTGCGCATCCGCAACGGCGAAATTTGCTACTGGCCCAATCTCGGCTACGGCCGCTTTGGCGCCAAGATCGTGATGGACCGGGCGCCATGGTTCGACGAACCCGACCTGTTCGACGAGGCGCGTCTTCGCCTCGCCGACACCGACGGCTCGGGCACTACCGACATTCTCTATCTCGGGCGCGACGACGTCGCGGTCTACCTGAACGAGAGCGGCAACGGCTGGAGCACGGCCCGGCACATCCGCCAATTTCCGGCAGTCGACGATACCGCTTCGGTCACCGTCGCCGACCTCCTCGGCCACGGCACCGCTTGCCTTGTGTGGTCGTCGCCGCTGCCGGGCGCAGCCGGGCGGCAGCTGCGCTACCTTGATCTTATGTGCGGAAAGAAGCCGCATCTCCTTGACCGCACCATCAACAATCTCGGCGCCGAGACGCGGATCGACTACGCGTCATCGACCAAATTCTACCTTGCCGACAGGGAAGCGGGAACCCCGTGGGTGACGCGGCTCCCCTTCCCGGTGCACGTCGTCGAGCGGGTCGAGACCTATGACCGGGTCAGCCGCAACCGCTTCGTCACGCGCTACAGCTATCACCATGGCTTTTATGATGGCGTGGAACGCGAGTTCCGCGGCTTTGGCCGGGTCGATCAGCTCGACACCGAGGCCTTTGCCGCGCTCTCGGAAAGTGGAAGCTTTCCACAAGGCGACAACATCGACGCGGCCTCAAGCGCGCCGCCGGTGCTGACCCGCACCTGGCATCACACCGGCGTCTTTCTCGAAGGCGGCCGCATCTCGCGGCACCTGGCGCATGAATACTATCAGGAGGGGGCGGCTCATCGCGGCGAAGCCGAGCTCAGCCATGAGCAGATCCGCGCGATGCTGCTCGACGACACGATCCTGCCGCAGCGGTTGACGCCGGAAGAGGCGCGCGAGGCGTGCCGGTCGCTCAAGGGATCGCTGCTGCGGCAAGAGGTCTATGGCCTTGACGACACGGAAGAATCGAACCGGCCGTATTTGGTCACCGAGAGCAATTTCACGATCCGCACCTTGCAACCGCGCGGACCCAACCGCCATGCGGTCTTTTTAACGCACGCGCGCGAGCAGGTGAGCTTCCACTACGAGCGCAAGCTCTACGATATCGACAACTGCCGCCGCGCCGATCCTCGCGTCTCGCACGCCGTGACGCTCGAGGTCGACGATTATGGCAACGTGCTGACATCGGCGGCGATCGGCTATGGCCGGCGGTTTGCCGACCCCTCGCCGCTGCTCACCGACGCGGACCACGAGAAGCAGTCGCGCATCCTCTTAACCTTCACCGAGAACGACTACACGAATGCCGTCGCAGAGGCCGATGCCTGGCGCACCCCGATGCCCGCCGAACAGCGCCTGTTCGAGCTGCTGAACGTGCAGCCGGAGGCCGATCTCGCCGGCGTCACCAACCTGTTCCGGTTTGGCGAACTCGCCGACAAGCTCGCCGCAGCCGGCGATGGCGCGCACGATCTGCCGTTCGCGGACTGGCAAGGGAATGGCGCCGTCGGTGAGGCACCTTACCGGCGTCTGCTGAAACAGAGCCGATCGGTTTATCGCGCAAACGATCTGCACCATCTGCTGCCCTTGGGCCGGCTGGAGGCGCTGGCGCTGCCCGGGCAAAACTACACGCTGACCTTCACCGACGATCTCTTGACCGAGGTCTATCGCCGTCGCGAGCCGCCGGAAGATCTGCTGTCCGACCGCGACGCGGTGTTGCCGGAAGCCGGCTATGTCGATCTCGACCGGGACGGCAACTGGTGGAAACCGTCTGGCCGCATCTTCTACGCGGCGGAAGAGAGCGACGGCGCCGCGCCCGAACTGGCCGAAGCGGTGCGACATTTCTTTGTCGTGCGCCGGTACCGCGACCCGTTCGGCAACATCGCGCGGGTCGACTACGACCGGCACGATCTCGCCCCGATCGAGACGAACGATCCGGTCGGCAACGTCATCCGCGCCGAGTTCGATTACCGGGTACTCGGGCCGCATCTCGTCACCGACCCCAACGGCAACCGTTCAGCGGTCGCCTTCGATGCGCTCGGCCTCGTTGCCGGCAC